>CAYZVM010000005.1:37692-60590 GCA_964481485.1 uncultured Saprospiraceae bacterium
GAGGGGAGATACGGCGCTTGACGCGCCGAAAGGCGCGACTCCCCTCCTTACGGGGGAGGGGCCGGGGGTGGGGTTGCTCATCACCCCCGCCTTCTACGGCGGCACGGAAGGCATCGCCCGCATTCTCGAAGAAAGTTACCAGCGCCGCCTCGACAGCCTCGGAAATCCCGACTGGAAAATCGCCGCCGCCCGTCTGCTCGAAGACGCGCTGGTGAACGAAAACGGTCGCCGCCGCTCGGTGGACGTGGCCGATTTGCTTGCCCGACCCGGCGTGACGACCGATTTGCTCGACGCGCTCGAACACCAGCGCCTCGTGCGCAAAGAGCCGCGCCTCGATTCTTTTTACTACGAAATCAGCCACGACACCCTGCTCGCGCCCATCGTGAAGTCGCGCCGGGCGCGCGAGGCCGAGGAGGAAAAAGCCCGCGCTGCCGCCGAACTGGCCGAGCAAAAACGCAAAGCCGAAGCGACGCGGCGGCGGTTGTTGGTGGTGCGGGGGCTGCTGGCGGCGGCAGTGGTGGCGTTGTTGGCGGCTGTTTGGTTGGGCATTCAAGCGCGGGAATCGGAGCGCGAGGCCATCGAGCAAAGAAACCAGGCGAAAGAAGCATTGGAAAATTATGAAAAAGCCGAACGTCTGCGCAAGGAAACTGAAGTCAAAAACTTGCAAACGAGAGCCGCCAATTACCTGAACCTGAATCAAAAGGACTTGGCTATTGATGCTCTGCAAGAGGCCCTGCGGATAGACAGCACTAATGAAACCACTCGAAAACTGCTCGAAGAATTGCTCCGGAAGTGACGCTTTTGTATGGATTCACACAGTTTTCTACAACACAGCCTTGTCATGTTGAACGAAGTGAAACACCTACACAACTTTCCTTACCCCAAGGACACTCGCTTTTCGCGACATTCCGGGTCATCTGGGTTTTGTAGATGTTTCACTTCGTTCAACATGACAAGGATAACTAGGTATTAGTTTTAAAGGTAAAGCCGCAGGAAAGTGCCATTTCTGCCACCACTCATAAAAAACGCCATGCCATGAAGCACCTCATTTTGCTCCTCCTGCTTGCCTGCGCCGCCAACGCCTACGGCCAGCAATGCGACCAATTCGACAGATTGTTAATCAAAGGCGACAATTTCCTGAAACTCAAAAAACCCGACTACCAGGAGGCCATCAACGCCTACACCGCCGCGATTTTGGCTTGCTCCGACCGGGCGGGCGAGGCGCAAAAACGCATTGCCAAAATGGTGAGCGATATCAATCGGCTGAAAGAAAATGCCCTCGCTGCGGAAAGAAAAGCGACGGAGGCGCAGAAAGAAACAGAAATGGCGCTTGCAAGGGTAAAAGAAGAGCAGCAGAAAACCCAAGTTGCCCTTTTGCGTTCTGACTCACTCTATAACGTGGCTATTGTTGAAAAACACCGCGCTGACACCGCTCGCCTACACTCCGACTCCCTCTTCGCAGTGGCCGAAGCCGAAAGAAAACGCGCCGAAGCCGTACTCGACAAGATTTATTTTTACAACGACCGCTTCGGATTGGCTTCTGAAGAAAGATATGGAAGAAGGTACTACGGCTTTATTGACAAACAACTCAACACCAAAATAGACTTTGACTACGAGGAAGCCCTGCCCTTCAACTACTACACTGGCTATGCCAAAGTGACAAGGTGGGGCGACAACCGCTACTACCTGATAGACACTACCGGCGCGGAGTTTTTGCTGGCGACCGATGTGAGCCAACTTACTTCCGAAGTGACAGCTTTGGATTTGAGGAATAAAAAACTTTCAGAAATCCCCGACACCGTTTTTTCGCAGACACAATTGGGCGTTTTGCTACTGTATCTCAATCGAATAGATACTTTGCTCACCGAAGTCGGGCAGCTGCAAAACTTGCAGACGCTCGAACTTTCCGGAAATCAATTGAGCAGTTTGCCCGCCGAAATCGGCCAGTTGAAAAACTTGCAGACACTCGAACTTTCCTCCAATCGATTGAGCGCTTTGCCTGCCGAAATCGGCCAGTTGAAAAACTTGCAAACACTTGAACTTTACTCCAACCGATTGAGCGCTTTGCCCGTCGAAATCGGCCAGTTGAAAAACTTGCGGTCGCTCGGCCTTTACGGCAATAAATTGAGCGCTTTGCCCGCCGAAATCGGCCAGTTGAAAAACTTGCAGTCGCTCGGCCTTGCCTGCAACCGATTGAGCGCCTTGCCCGTCGAAGTCGGCCAGTTGAAAAACTTGCAAACACTTGAAATTTACTCCAACCGATTGAGCGCCTTGCCCACCGAAGTCAGCCAGTTGAAAAACTTGCAGTCGCTTTACCTTAACAACAATCCATTGCGCGCCTTGCCCGCCGAATCCGCCCTTTGGCGGATGAAAAACTTGCAGACACTTGACCTTTCTTACAACGAATTGAGCGCCTTGCCCGCCGAAATCGGACAGTTGAAAAACTTGCAGACGCTTAACCTTTCCGACAACCAACTCAGCGCCTTGCCCGCCGAAATTGGGCAGTTGCAAAACTTGCAGACGCTCAACCTTTCCGACAACCAACTCAGCACCTTACCCGCCGAAATTGGGCAGTTGCAAAACCTGCAGTCGCTCAACCTTTTCGACAACCAACTCAGCGCCTTGCCCACCGAATCCGCCCTTTGGCGGATGAAAAACTTGCAGACGCTTAACCTTTCCGACAACCAACTCAGCGCCTTGCCCGCCGAAATTGGGCAGTTGCAAAACTTGCAGACGCTCGAACTTTCCGTAAATCAATTGAGCAGTTTGCCCGCCGAAATCGGACAGTTGCAAAACCTGCAGTCGCTCAACCTTTCCGACAACCAACTCAGCGCCTTACCCGCCGAAATTGGGCAGTTGCAAAACCTGCAGTCGCTCAACCTTTCTGACAACCAACTCAGCACCTTGCCCGCCGAAGTCGGCCAGTTAAAAAACTTACAGACACTCTTCCTTCCCGACAATCAATTGGGCAGCTTGCTCGCCGAAGTGGGGCAGTTGCAAAACTTGCAATCGCTTTACCTTTCCTACAATAAATTGAGCAGTTTACCCGCCGAAATCCGAAGTCTGAAATCCTTAAAGAAGTTGGATTTGCGAAATAACCCTTTTTCTGCCGACTACATCGAGCAACTACGCAAGGATATGCCGTGGTGTGAGATAAGGTTTTGAATCAAGATAGGCGGGATGGGGGAAGGATGAAAAGGATGGCCGAGCGCGACAATAAAAAATGCGTATTTTTGTAAAAAATTTGAGCAAGATGATTTTAGAAATCGAAGTTCCGGATTCCGTTTTGAAAATCCCGCAGTATTCCAAGCAGGATTTGCTGTTGGATGTGGCTGTTGCGTTGTACCAGCGCGGCATTTATTCGTTGGCAAAATCGGCGCGGTTTGCCGGTTTGAATCGTTTGGAATTTCAGCAAGTGCTTGCCGAGCGGCAAGTGCCGATGCGCTACGATTTGCAAATTGACCTCGATACGCTCGAAAAAATATGAGGCATGGTCATTGTCAGCGACACTTCGCCGCTCATCAATCTGGCAATCATCGGGCATCTCGACTTGATTCCGCGATTGTTTCAGTCGGTCATTCTTCCGCAAAGTGTTTTTGATGAAATTGTGACGGCTGGCGCAGGTTTGCCGGGCGCCAACGAAATACGCCAGGCCGACTGGGTAGAAGTGAGAACCTGTCAGAATCAATCCTTGATTCAAACCCTGATGGAAAAACTCGACCCCGGCGAAGCGGAAGCCATCGCGCTCGCGCTGGAAATCCGCGCCGACCTTATCTTGATGGATGAAGACTTGGGCAGAAAAATAGCCCTGCAATATCACCTCCAGCCATTGGGTATCTTGGGCATCCTGTTGAAAGCCAAACGGTCGGGGCTGATTCTTGCCGTGAAACCGCTCATTGACAATTTGATTGTCAAGGCTCGGTTTTTTGTTCATCAAAAATTGTATGACGATGTGCTGCAATTGGCGGGGGAGTGATTTGTGTAACTGCGCAAGGATATGCCGTGGCGTGATATAGGGCTTTGAATCATGACGGGCAGGATGTGGGAAAGATGAGAAGGGTGCCGAGCGCGGCAATCCTTCCCATCCTTTGAAATCAAGTGCATCCCGGTTCAGCCACCCTACATCCCCACCCGCATCTCCTCCTCCGCCACCGAAAACCCCCGCTCGCGCACTTCCCGCCGCGCTTTTTCATCCCACAGCAGGGGATTTGTATGGTTAAAATGAATATAAATCACCTTCGCTTTTTCAGAAGCCGGCTGGTTTTCAAACAATCGCATCGTCTCTTCCACGAAGGGGTGCGGCACCTCCTGCATCGCCCGGCCTTGCAGTTCGCCGTCGCGGAAAAAAGTAGCATCCAGCAAGGCGCAGTCCACGCGGCGGACTTCGGCCATGATGTCGCGCTCCCATTTCTCCCATTTGTCAATGTCGGGGATGAACAACACCTTCCGGCGCGGCGTCTCGATGCGGTAGCCGACCGTTTCGGAAAACTCGTCGCGGTGCGGCACCGTGAACGGCGTGATGCGCAGTCCGCCCGCCAGCAACACAGCAGAATCCGCCCGAAGCGGTTGCAACACAATGTTTTGCAAACCGACCAACTGGCTCCAAGGGCCGTTTTCCCGGATAAATTTTTCCATGCGCGGCATGGCATACACGGGGACATCTTTTGCGCCCATCACCTCGCGACCCAAGTGCATCAGCCCCGCATAATGCCCGATGTGTGCGTGCGTGAGGAAAATGCCGTCGGGAGCGCGTTTGTCGCGGAAGCCGGAGATGTCCTGCAAGCGCCGCCATTGTTCGGGAAAAGCGGGCGAGGCTTCCAGCAAGTAGAGTTTCTGGTTTTCGCCGTCCACGATGCCGAGGCAGACGGGCGATTTGGGCGATTGTTTGCGGTCATAGACCAATTGGCAGCAATGGCGACGGCACCCTGCGTGAGGGTAACCGCCGTCTTGGGCGATGCCGAGCACGACGAGGTAAATGTCTGATTCCGTTGCCTTCCCGGCGTTTTTGTGGCCGGAGCAAGCTATAGAAAAAGTCAACAGAAAAAGCAGGGATTGGTAAAACAGGTGAGTGACGTACATTCGCACATGATTCGTTTTTCGCCTGCCAAAATAACGCTTGTGGCGCTAGTGTTCGCCTTTGCCGTCTTTCTGTTTGCCTTTTTTGCAAAAAACGAAAACCACGGCGAGCAAGAACTGCCCGAAGTCGTCAGTTTCAATTTCCACATCCGCCCGATTCTGTCCGACCGATGTTTCAAATGTCACGGCCCCGACGAGCAAAAACGCGAGGCAGGGCTGCGATTAGATACGCAGGAAGGAGCGTTTGCGGCGCTGGGCGAGGGCAAAGACCACTTTGCGATTGTGCCGGGAAAACCTGAAAAAAGCACCCTCCTCCAGCGCATTTTCTCCACGAACCCCGACAGCGTGATGCCGTCGCCCGACGCGCATTTGGAGTTGTCGGATTTTGAAAAAAAGTTGCTCAAAAAATGGATTGAACAAGGCGCAAAATGGGAAACGCACTGGGCCTTTATAGCACCGCAAAAGCCTGATGTACCGAAAGTTGAAAACCAAAAATGGGCGCGGAATGAAGTGGATTTTTTCATTTTGCAAAAACAACAAGAACACGGCCTCGAACCTTCGCCGGAAGCCGAAAAAGAGCGTCTCATTCGCCGCGTTAGTTTCGACCTCACAGGGCTGCCGCCTTCGCCGGAGATGGTGGACAATTTCCTGAACGACGACAGCCCCGATGCCTATGAAAAAGTCGTGGACGCCCTGCTCACCTCGCCTGCTTACGGTGAACGCTGGGCGGTTTACTGGCTCGATTTGGCGCGTTATTCCGACACGCACGGTTATCAGGACGATCTGCCGCGCATCATGTGGCCCTGGCGCGATTGGATCATCAAGGCGTTCAACGAAAATATGCCCTACGACCGCTTTGTGACCTGGCAACTGGGCGGCGACCTCCTGCCCGACGCCACGAAAGAAACGCTGCTGGCTTCGGCTTTTAACAGAAATCACAAAATCACACAAGAGGGCGGCGTGATTGATGAAGAGTACCGCGTGGAGTATGTGGCCGACCGCACCAACACTTTTGGCAAGGCCTTTCTCGGCCTTACGATGGAGTGCGCGCGCTGCCACGACCACAAGTACGACCCGATTTCGACCCGCGATTATTACGCGACGTCGGCGTTTTTCAACAAAGTGCCGGAGGCAGGTTTTGTGCCGAACTTAGCGACACCGAAACCTTACATCCCCATCGTTCAGGCTGATTTACAAGGCGTTTTGAAATTTTTAAACGGAAAAGAATTTTTCAAAACCGAAAAAGACACGCTGTTGCAAATGGTCATGCGCGACTCCGTCGGAAAAAAGGCGCGTAAAGCCTACATCCTCAAACGCGGCCAATACGACCTGCACGGCGAAGAGGTTGCGGCCAATCTTCCGGCCAACGTTTTGCCCTTCGACACGGCTTTGGGGCGCGACCGGCTGACGATGGCGCGATGGCTTTTTGACCCGCGCCACCCGCTCACGGCGCGTGTGATGGTCAACCGGCTCTGGCAGGAAGTTTTTGGAAAAGGCATCGTCGCCACGAGCGACAATTTCGGCTTGCAGGGCGCGTTGCCGACGCACCCCGAACTGCTCGACTGGCTGGCCTGCGATTTGCGCGATAACGGCTGGGACATGAAACGCACCCTGCGCCTGCTCGTAACTTCGGCGACGTACCGCCAATCCTCCGCCGCTGGTAAAGATATTTTGGAAAAAGACCCCGAAAATCGCTGGCTTGCGCGCGCGCCGCGTTACCGCCTGAATTACGAATTCATCCGCGATAACGCGCTGGCGGTAAGCGGTTTGCTCGTTCAGGAACTTGGCGGCCCCTCGGTGAAGCCCTACCAGCCGCCGGGTATTTGGGAGGAAATCAGCGCGGACAAAACAGCCAACGATTTTCGCGGCGAAAACTCCTACAAACCCGACACGGCGGCCTCGAAAATTTACCGCCGCAGCCTGTATACCTACAATCGCCGCACCATCCCGCCGCCGACTTCGCTCTCCTTCGACGCTGCCCCGCGCGACGTGTGCGAGGTGGGTCGTGGCCGCACCAGTACGCCGTTGCAGGCATTGGTCATGCTGAACGACGTGCAGATTTTGGAGGCTTCACGGGTATTCGCAGCAAGGATTTTGGAGGAAAATCGAAGTCGTAAAGATGGCCGAGGCCATGACAAAGTGATTGAGGCGGCTTTTTCCAAAATTCTTACGCGAAAACCTGCGAAGGTTGAAATTCAAAAATTGGAGGCTTTGTACCGGGAAGAATTTGCCCGATTTCAAAAAGAACCTGAGCGGGCGAAGAAATTGTTGAAAACAGGTCGTTTCCCCCAAAATCCGGCTCTTGACCCAGCGGAACAAGCAGCCCTGATGCTCGTCGTGAGTGCGATTTTTAATTTGGATGAGGCGGTGAGCAAGACATAAAACACCAATTTTAACAAATATCCAACCAATACAGCCTCAAAGGTTAAACCCGTGCTAAACCCACCGTCGGCTCTTGCGGCGCATCGCTCTCGCCCCTACGTTTGCCTTAAAATATAGAGCGTATGAAAACTAAAATCTTTTTCTTCCTTCTGACCACAGTACTGTTGGCTACCAGTTGCGAGCGCGACCCTTACCCCCTCAGCCTCGACCGCTTCGACGTGCGCTGGTTCGACGATGACCAATCGGGTACCCAAACCCCCGGCGACGCGCTCCAATTCTTGGTTGAAATCAGCACCACCGATCCCGATGCCGACGACCAACGCATCACTGAATGGGAATTTACTTACATGGTGAACGGCGCGTTTGGAGGCGCCCTACAGGGCGACCAAAACAATCGGAGCAACACGGTGAGCCTTGATGCTGAAATATTTATCAACAAACTTTGGTTGCCCGGTCCCGGCCAGTTGCTGCCCGGCGACGTGATAGAATTCCGGCTGTGGGCGATTGACAACTGGGGTACACAAGTGGAACAATCGCACCGCTATATCCTTGAATGACAGCAGCAAGCCACTTTGCTGCGAAAAGTTGTTTCAACAACCGATTTTGGCCGCCATCCCCAAATGGCGGCCAATTTTTTTGCCTTTTTGGCACTGCAGACTCGGTATAGGCCTTCTATCAAAAAACGTCTGCAAATTTCTCTTTGCATAAGTTTTGCCCGGACGGTGAACATTCGCCGTACCTTTGAGTTTCTTTTGGCCGCAAGGCAGCCCGTCAACACCACACGGGTTTTTACTAACAAAAACAGCCCTCGCGCAAGTAAAATCTGAATTATGGGACAAACCGCTACATTGACCGACAACCTCCAACTCATCCGACAAAGCGCCCGCGACTTTGCCGAGACGCACATCCGCCCCCACGTCATGGAATGGGACGAAAGCCAGCATTTCCCGATGGATTTGTTTCATCAAATGGGCGAACACGGCTTCCTCGGCGTACTGGTGCCCGAAGAATATGACGGCGCGGGGCTTGGTTATCAAGAGTATATCACCGTCATCGAAGAAATCGCAAAAGTGTGCGGCTCTATCGGCCTCAGCGTCGCAGCGCACAACTCGCTGTGCACCAACCACATCCTTTATTTTGGCAACGAGGAGCAAAAGCGCAAATACCTCCCCAAACTCGCTACCGGTCAATGGATTGGTGCATGGGGATTGACAGAACCCAACACCGGCTCCGACGCGATGCGGATGCAATGCACTGCCACGCGCGACGGTGAATATTGGGTGTTGAACGGCAACAAACTCTGGATAACGCACGGCAAAAGCGGCCATGTCGCTGTCGTCATTGCCCGTACGGGCGACTTGCTTGACAGCCGGGGCATGACGGCATTTGTGGTGGAGCGCGACACGCCCGGATTCCGCGCCGGGAAAAAGGAAAACAAACTCGGTATGCGCGCCAGCGAAACAGCCGAGATGATTTTTGACAATTGCCGCATCCACGAGAGCCAGGTGTTGGGACAAGTAGGCGAAGGCTTCATACAGTCCATGAAAATCCTCGATGGCGGGCGTATCTCCATCGCGTCACTGTCGTTGGGCATTGCCAAAGGTGCCTACGAAGCATCTGTCAAATACGCCAAAGAGCGCCAACAATTTGGCCAGCCCATCGCTAACTTTCAGGGAATCAGTTTCAAACTGGCCGATATGGCCACCAAAATTGAGGCCGCCGAGTTGCTCACCCGCCAAGCTGGCTACCTGAAAGATGCAGAAAAAAAATGTACCAAACAGGCTGCTATGGCAAAATATTATGCGTCAGAAGTAGCCGTTGAGGTCAGCACCGACGCAATACAAATACACGGTGGCTACGGCTACACAAAGGATTTTCCGGTGGAAAAATTCTTCCGGGACTCCAAACTCTGCACCATCGGCGAAGGCACCTCCGAAATTCAAAAGTTGGTGATTGCGCGCGAGGCACTGAAAGAGTAAACCGAAAGATTTTTTCAAATATTAAAAAAATAATTTTCGGCAGGATATTTGCTTTTTAATACCTTTGCTGTCGCAACATCGAATTAAAGATTTTTTCCCATAGTTTGTTTTGTTTTGTAATTTTTAGGCCGCCGCATTAGTTGCGTCGGCCTTTTTTGTGCGCTATTTAATTCTCCCGAACTTTGTCATTCGTCTCGATAAAGAGATATTTCTAAGCCTGTTGCGACATCCGATTTTCAAAAAGGGAAAGGGTACCCATCTAAATAAATTTGCACATTTCAGGAGCAATTTTGCTTCCCCGAAATGTGCAAATCAATTCAATCACGCTCTACGGAACAGCAATGTCAATGCTGAATCACCACTTTTTTCACGCCTCTTCCTTTTTCATTTTCTACCGCGACGGCGTACACACCTTGCGGCAAATCGGCAATATCGAGCAGGAGCGTGGTGCTGCCTGAGCCAAGTGACCAGCTGCGCAACTGTTGGCCTGAGGTGTTGAACAGCGTCACACGACTGTCAGTGTCCAACGCCTCCGTAACATAAAGGCGCACGGATTCGCCGGCTGGGTTGGGAGCGAGACCAAAAGCAATGCTGCCCAACGGCTCTTTCGTGCTGACCGTGGACGGCTGTATGCTGAATGTGCCCGATACAAGGCCACCTTCGCCATCGGTCACGGTAAAGCGGAAGTCGTCGTTGCCCAAGTTCCAGCCATAATCGTAATACCGTAGCAGTCCGTTGTTGATATCGTCTTGGGTAAATTGCGCGCCGGGCTGGAACGGAGCACCGGTGATGCTCAAAATGCCATTGCGAGGTATTGTGACGATGGTGAACAAGAGTTGCCCAGGGCTATTGTTCGGGTCTTCTACTTTCAGCAGGTTTTCACCGATGACCTCATTTGTACCGCCCGGCAGCTGCAAAGGGTTATTGTTCACGATAAAAGGAGCGTTGAGCGACACGCCAGAACAAAGTTGGAGTTCAAATCCAGCAACCTGGCCACCAGAGCTGAATTCGTTGTCTTTCACCCTCAAAGTCCACACACCATTGGCATCCTGTCCGTTGAGCGTGCTCAAGGGGTCGGTGGGTTTTGCAAATGTGCCGTTTTGTGGTGGCGGGCAAGCAAATGTGCCATTGCCGCTGTCGTCAAAACCGATATTGAAACCACCGCTATAACTCCCGCATTTGTCTTTGAACAACAAAATATTCGTGCCGGCGGGACTGATGAGGCGCACCTCCAAATCTCTCATGAAATCGTGGTTGCCTTGCACCTTTTTCACGTTCACATCGGCGAGCGATGTGCCTGCGCCCGTGACCGTGATTTTGGACTCAACCGTGGGGGTGCCGTTGGCAGAGATGTTTTTGGGCAAGTCGGTCGCTACTAATGTGGCGCAATTCTGGACTTTGGTGACAAACACAAAAGGCTCCAACCACGGGCCTGGGCCGCAATCATTGATTGGGCGGACGCGCCAGTAAATGACTTGACCCTCCGCAAGCAAAGCCGGTATTTTGAAAGAATCCAGCGTCAGGTTGTCGTTCGTGTATAGCAGGACGCTCTGCTCAAACGAGGGGCTGGTGGCTACCTGAATTCCATATTTGTCGGCATCTGCTGCACCATTCCAACGCAACCACGGAGCGAGGTCAACGCTTTGCGCCCCATAAACGGGGGTCTGATGCGCCATCGTGGAAAAATCATTTTGCACCACCTCGAAGGGCAGTCCAAACGACCGCGTGCTGCTCGCCGCCGTACCTTCCACGGTCAGTGTGAAAGACCCTTCTGGGGCTTGGTCGCTAAAATCAACCGTCACGGTAGAAGTTTCGCCCGGCATGACGGGATTGGGGCTGAAAGTAGCGGTAGCGCCCGCAGGAAGGCCAATGGCCGTCAGGGTGATGGGGTCGCTAAAACCACTGACAGCATTGGTACTGATTTCCATGCTCGCGCTTGTCGGAGCACAAGCGAGCTTCGTGGCAGGACCTGCGCAAAACGAAAAGTCGGGTGCGACCGGCTGCAGCAATTTGAAACCCACATTGGAAATATCGAAAAACACATTTTCGGTTGCTTGCACCCGGATACGGGCGTTGTTTGTAGTATTATTTGGCACCTGAATGCAATAGCGCCCTGTATTTGGCACCCCGGAAGCCAGCACCACCTGATATCCCAAACCGTTGTTGGTGCTCAGAAGGATATCAACTTTTTGGCAATTGACGGGGTCTTTGTCGGTGTTGGCTACATCCCATTCTACCGTTTGGTACTCACCGACATACCAGGTAACAGCACTCGAATTGGGATATTTGACCACAAAAGGCCCAGCTTTGTCGGTAGCTTTGAATTTTACCTCAGCCGAAGTGACACCGCCCGCACCGGGGTGGTTGTCGCGCGCGGTCAGTTTGAAAGTCAAATTACGGCTATAAGTAGGCAACACCTCCTCGTTGTTCAGATTGTTGAACACGATATTATTGAGGCGCGGAAAAGTGCGCGAGGGGTCGTCTGCCGGTGGGTAAGAACGGAAAATCGGTGCATCGCCAGTAGGCTGCCCCAATGAAGAAGTCGGGCCCAAGTCAAATTGCTCCCAGCAATAACTGAGGTCATCGCCATCTTGGTCAGTGACATTGCCCGTCAGGGTGAAGGGTGTGCCTATGGGGATAAAAAATCCATCCGTCAGCGGAATCGAGACCTCCGGGGTGTTGTTGTCCGTCACAATAGCTTCGCCGCAGGTGTTGCCGCCGCCCTGTGTAAGAAAGTTGGTCACTTCTATGAGGTTGATGACATGGAAATAATCACCGCGTCCCCCTCCGATATTATCAGGATCACAGACCGTGTAGCCCATGATAGTGGAACCGCCGCCTGGTTCATAAGCAGTTTGCCCGGAAGTTTGACCTGCTGAAGACGGGCAACTATTGAAAGTATGGTTGGCGGAAAACTGGTGCCCCATTTCATGGGCAACAATCAAATAGAAATCTTCGCCGATTGGTTCTGGCAGGGAGGAGCCCGCTATTGCTTTTTCAAATTGGCTGCACACAGAGGCAAGGTTGGCCTGTCCCGCCACATAAATCCCTGTGGGGTTGTTCACCCTGGAAAAAAGGTGGCCAATGTCATAATTGTTGATACCAACCCGCGGATTGATGGCTCCGGGATTGTCTCCTATCCAATTGGGAATAAGCCCTCCACCCATATAAGGGTCAGTGGCTGGGTCGAGAAAAATGAGCGTGTCATTGTTCGGAATCAGCTCCAGCCGCACGGCCCAATCGCGCTCTTGGATATTCACAATGTAATTGACTGCCTGCACAATAGCACTCATGACGAGCGGTTTGGTACCGCCGTGAAATTGGGCGTATTCGCCCTGCGTCACAACGGCGAGCCGATATTTCCGTAGCGTGACCGGGGCAGCGCCACGTTCGGTCACGGTCTGGTCGGGTGTAGCCGATGCTGCCGTAGGGTTCAATGGCACGTCGTTGCTGTTCACGCCGCAATGAAATTGGGCATCTTGCCCACCAGACAAATCCTCTTGGCGGTAAGTCATGTAAAAATCGCTCGTGCCGTCCGAGTATGGGCGCACTATCTGGGCATTGCCTTGTTGGTTGAAAATATAGGCATAGAAACCATTGTAGTCAACGCCCAAACGCACTGTAAGGCCCGAATCGTCGTCGGCACTGCCAGCATAGGTGCGAATGGCGGGGAATTTGGTCATGAGTTCGGGTGCCATCACGGGCGATTCCCACACGCGGAAATTGCGGAGCGAGCCATCTGCCAAAGGCAGGCTCAGCATCACGGGCTGTTGGCGGGCTGCTGCCGTGAACTCCATCGGCGCTTGCGTCAGCGCAGATTTCAGGCTGGCATAGTCAAGTTGGAACGTGTGGATTTGCGAGGGATTAATCTTGCGTTCTGCCGAAGGCGGCAGCGAAATGGATTCCGGTTTCACTGGAGTCCAGAAGTTTGGGGCAACGTTTTGACCAAAAAGAGGCAAAAACAAACCGAAAAGCAGAGAAAGGGTAAGAAATTGGCGCATTGTCAATTGTTTTAAAAAGTGTATTTGCTTGGTAGGTATTCCAGCACTGTCAGGAAATTACAAAATTCAGAAGTTTAATTTAGTTGAAACCCGGTTTTTGACAGTTTGCTTAAAAATGACGTTGAAAGTCAAAAGAGCGTTGTGAAAATCATTGCGGGCATGGAAGTCATTGACCAGTTCAAAAATCCGCAACATCAAGGTGCGCAGCCCAAGATTTTTGCTGCACCCACCGAAAGGGCTTCAATGACAAAACACTACAACACCCGCACCGCCAGCACTACCCCGAACACTATCAGCAATATGCCGATGCCCACCCGCACCCATCGCGTATGCTCGGGTGTGAGAAATCCCCGCACCCGTTTCGCCGTGTATGCTTTCAAAGTATCTGTCACCACAAGCGTACCGAGCATACCGCCAAAAAAAATCAAGATTTCGACGTTGTTCCAGCCGTTGGGTATCAATACTGCACCCGCGATGCCCAGCCAGAAAAAAACAGTGAACGGATTGACAGTGTTCAGCAAAAAGCCGCGCAGAAAGTACCGGAGATAGATTCCGGGCGAAGATGGCAATGGGGAAAGTTCCGATCGAGTGCTATCCGGCGGCACAAAGCCATCCGAATGCTTCGTATTGGCCGGGCTGCCCTGAGCCTTCAAGCGATTTGAAAACAAATTCCCCAACCCAAACGCCACCAACAGCGCTCCACCCGCCAACCCCGCCCAAAACCTGAACCCAGGTAACGCCGTCATCGCCGCCAACGCTTCCAAGCCGTACAACACGACTAACATATACAGCACATCACTCGCCCAAATACCGCCCGCCACCGCAAGCCCTGCCCGAAATCCGCGCTCCACGCCCGCCTGCAAAATGGCGAACAGCAACGGGCCGACCATAAAACTGAGCGAAATGCCAAGCAAAATTCCCTGTATCAACATACGATGGAGTAAAAAAGCGGGCAAAACTACAACTTCATACCTTTGCCCTATGCCGAAATTCGCTTCGCTCGCCGATATTCAAACCGCACTCCGCAACGGCCAAACCACCTGCCGCGCCATCGTGGAGCATTATCTTTCCCAAATTGAAAAAACGCGACACCTGAATGCCTACGTCGAAGTGTGGGCGGACGAAGCCTTGGCAAAAGCCGATGCGTTGGATGCGCATTTGGGCGAAGCACCGACTGAAATGGGGCGTTTATGCGGCGCAGTCATTTCTATAAAAGACAACATTTGCTACGCTGGGCATCAAGTGACCGCAGCCTCAAAAATCTTGGAAGGTTTCACTTCGCTCTATTCGGCGACGGCGGTAGAACGCGTGCTCGCAGAAGATGCTATCATCATCGGTCGCACGAATTGCGACCAATTCGGCATGGGCTCTTCCAACGAAAATTCCATCTATGGCCCCGTCTTGAACGCCGCCGACCCGGAGCGTATTCCCGGCGGCTCGTCGGGCGGGGCGGCGGTGTCCGTGCAAGCCGACACCTGTCTTGCGGCATTGGGCAGCGACACCGGCGGCTCGGTGCGCCAACCCGCGGCGTTCTGCGGCATTTGGGGGTTCAAACCGACCTATGGGCGCATTTCCCGGCACGGGCTGATTGCCTATGGTTCGTCGTTCGACCAAATCGGCGTTTTGGCAAATACCCCCTCCGATATTTCTATTTTACTGAAAATCATGGAAGGAGCAGATGAATTTGACAGCACAATTGCAAATTTCCAACCGTCAACCATGTGCCACGAACTCTCTGCCGTCAAAATTGCCTATTTCCCCGAAACCCTCGAAAGTGGGGGGCTGGAATCCGGGGTGCGGGCAGTGACTCAGGGTTTTATGGAAAAATTGCGCGCCGACGGCCACACCGTCGAGCCAGTTCCTTTCGATTTGCTGGAACACATCATCCCGACGTACTACGTCCTCACGACCGCGGAGGCCAGTTCCAATTTGGCCCGATACGATGGCATCCGCTACGGATATCGCAGCCCGAACGCCCGCAATTTGGAAGAAAACTACCTGCTCAGCCGCAGCGAAGGATTCAGCGAAGAAGTGAAACGCCGCATTTTGCTCGGCACGTTCGTGCTGAGCAGCGGCTACTACGATGCTTATTACACAAAAGCGCAGCAAGTACGGGCGCTCATCCGCCAACGCACAACGACGATTCTGGCGGACTATGATTTCATCCTGATGCCCGCCGCGCCAACAACGGCTTGGCGTTTCGGCGAAAAATCTGCCGACCCGGTGGAGATGTATCTCTCTGACATTTACACGGTGCTGGCAAACTTGGCGGGCATCCCGGCGCTGGCGATTCCGGCAGGCAAGCACCCCGAAAACGGCCTCCCCGTCGGGGTCCAATTGATGGCCGGAGCGTGGGAAGAAGAGAAATTGTTGGCGTTTGCCGGAGGGGAGTTGAGTGTTTGAGTGCGTGAGGGGAGGGCGTGGCTTTCCTTTGGCAGAATGCTCAAAGATAAAAGACTCAACTCTTTAAACAATCAAACACTCACGCACTCCCACACTCAAACACTCACCCCCCACGCACGCTCAACTCATCCAGCAGCGCCAACTGATTGCGTGTGCGCACGAGGTTGTGTTCCGGGTAGCGGATTTTGTAATAAGTATCGCCAGCCAGCCAGTCGGTGAGAAAACGCAGCGCCTGTTCGCCAGTTATCCACGCTGCGCCGAGCAAGAGATTTTCTTTTTCAATTGGAGTCAAAAAATCGCCGATTGCTTCCAAAAAGCCGCGTTGCAGGGCCTCCAAAACGTCGAGCCGCAGGGCGGGGATTTGGGGTGCATCTTCTGGGCAGTCGGGCACAAAAGTGCGCACCATATCGCCGAAGTCGGAAAGTATCGTGCCGGGCATCACCGTATCCAAATCTATGACCGCCAATGCTTTGCGGGTATCATTGTCAAAAAGCACATTCCCGGCTTTGGTATCGTTGTGGGTGACACGGAGCGGCAAAGCACCCGTTTTTTTTAAGCTGCTTATTTTTTCAAAAACGGGTTTTGCGGAAAACATGGCCTCGATTTCGGCCTGCGAAGTTTCCACGCGGCGAGCGGGGTTTTTTTCCACAATTTCCAAAAAAAACTGCCAGCGCCGGTCGGTGTCGTGGAATCCCGGAATCGTTTCGGCCAGTGTTTCTACCGGAAAATCGCGCAGCGTCCGCGCAAAAACGCCATACGCCCGGGCTGCTTCCTGCGCGATGTCGGCATCGGGCGCACCCTCCGGCGCAAAGGTGTTTTCCAAAAAAGGGAACACGCGCCAGAAATTGCCAGCGTCGTCAATCTGCAAAAAACTGCCATCCAAAGCAGCCACCGGCGCGGCGATTTTGTAAGAAAAATCCGGTCTTGCGAGGTGTTCGCACACCGCCCGAATATTCTGCGTCACTGCTTCCGGGTCTTTAAAAACGAGGTGATTGAGCCGCTGCAAAAGCCAGACTTCCGGCACTCCATTTTTCTCAAAATCAATACGATAGGTGTCGTTGATGTTGCCGCTGCCGACCGGCACAGCACCGAGCCAGCGGTCAAAATAGAAGAAGCGGCGGGCGAGTGATTCGAGCATATTGGAAGTCATGAAAAGTCACTTATAGATTTCCACTTTCAAATCATCCAGCCGAACCGTCTTGTCGCTGCCTGAATTCCAGAACAGCACGACGGCGCGGTCAAAAGACTTGCTGGGAAATTCCGTGTCGAAGAAAATCGTCTTCACTTCGTTGCCGTCCACATGGCGTTGTAGCCGAATCATACGCTCTTTTACGATTTTTTCCCCTTGATAAAATCGCACGACGAACTGTGTCATTTGCCACCAGTTCCACTCTTTCGGGTCGCAACGGTAAGTGACGGAGGCGCGCAACCAGCCTTTTTCGCCTGCATTCACAGGCAGCCCATATTCAGGCGAAAACTGTTTTTCCTGATTCAAAATCAAAGATTTACTGTCTGAAATAGCTACCTCGGAAGTCACGCCCGTCGTGTCGTTTTCAAAATTATTGAAATAAACTTCCCGCACATCGTGCCGCTCCGCGCCTTTGAATTCGTCTTTTGTATCCAACAATTTCAGCCAATCGCGCTCGCCCTCAAAACGTCCCAACACCTTGAGCATATAGCGTTTCGTCATCTGCTCCGCCACAAAAAGGCCATTGCCCCGGTGCGCTTGGTGCGTCCACCAAAGGTTCAGGTAAATGCACACGCCCGCCAATAAAGCAACGCCCACTTTCAGTAGGCGACCACCGCTCGCCAACCACTGCCAAAACGCCGCCAACGCAAACGCCCACAGGGGGTAACTCTGCACCATCGCCCGCTGGCCGAGGCTCCCGCCATACCACCAAATATCCCACGCGGCGGTGATGTAGAGGGCGACGAGGCAAAAAGTCAACATTGTTGGAAAAACATCGGGCAAACGTTTTCTGAGGGGAAACAGTCCCGCCACCGCAAAAATCATCATCGGTGAATACACCAACCACCCAGCCCGCGCACTGAACAGCACATCCGTGAGGTGCGGCTTGAGCCAACTAAACCCCTGTTCGCGATAACTGTACACAAGCCAATCGCCCGTAGCGTATTTCCAGTAGGCGAGTTGCAGGAAAACGACTGCCCCCGCGACGACCGCCGCGAGGCCTATTTTCGAGAAATTGTTTTTGAAAAATAAAAACCGCTCGCGCAAGGCCGCCCATGAGCCAACGCCCCAAAGTGCCGGAATCAAAGCCGCAATGATTTCCGTCGGGCGCGTCAACGTCGCCCAGCCAACGAGCAGCCCAATAGCCGCCGCCCAGCCGGGCGAGGGCTTTTGATAAAATCGTATTGTGCTGAAAATCAGGAGCGCATAAAGCGTGAACAGCCAATTGTGCGTCATCGCCCCGGTGATACTGGCGTATTCCAGATAGTTGGTGCCAAACACGAGGCACACCAAAACTGCCGCGACTGTTTTGTCAGGAAAATAGATGAGCAACACCCGTCGCAGAAACCACAATCCCAACAAGGCCACCAACAAACTCCCCCAACTGATGGCTGCCTGATAGGGCAATGAAAACCCGTCTGCTGGGTAGCCGAGCGGCTCGGCCAACAAGTGCGCGACGGTGAACCAGGGCAGGAATTGAAGGGCTTGGCCCAATGGGTATTTCATCACCCAATTGCCCGACGGGTGCTGAAATGCCTGACCCATACCGGGGCCTGGGTGATATTTTTCTTCTACCTCACCCCACCAGTTTAGTTGCTTTAAATCCTTGTAAATCAATGCCGCCGGCAGGTACAAGTAGTAGCCCGACACGTCCCAGCTGAGCGTGGCTTCGGTGTGCGGCTGCTGCCATTTGGGATAATATAATATGGATGTGGCGACAATGAGCAGTCCACCAATAATATAGGCAAAAAAGGAAAAACGATTCATGCTGGAAATTGTCGGGAAGTGTTCAGACCTGAAAAGCAAGCGGGCGTTTCGTTGCCGAAAACGCCCGCAAATTCAAGTTTTTTCTGAAAAACAAATCACCAAATCCACGTTTCCCCCAATACACAGATTTTCTTCAATCCACCCAATCTGCCACAAACACGTTGGTGTCGCGGGTGCCGCCATTGTTGCGGTTGGAAGAGAAAACGAGTTTTTTGCCGTCAGGCGAAAACATCGGGAACGAGTTGAAAATACTTTCCGAGGTGATTTGCTCCAGCCCCGTGCCGTCTTCGTTTATCATATACAATTGAAAATCATAGCCGCGCGTGGAGTGGTGGTTGCTGCTGAATATGATTTTTTTCCCGGAGGGGTGATAGAACGGCGCCCAGTTCGCCTTACCGAGTTTGGTCACTTGTTTCAACTCCGTGCCATCGGCGTTGCAGACGAAAATCTCCATGTTCGTGGGGGCCACGAGGCCTTCTTTCAGCAGATCTTTGTACTCTTTGATTTCTGATTCGGTCTTTGGGCGGCTGGCGCGGAACACGATTTTGGAGCCGTCGGGCGAGAAAAATGCGCCGCCGTCGTAGCCCAGTTCATTGGTGATTTGGCGGAGGCCGGAGCCGTCGAGGTTCATCGTCCAGAGCTCGAGGTCGCCGGTGCGGTCGCTGGTGAACAGGATTTTGTCGCCTTTTGGGCTGAGCACGCCTTCGGCGTCGTAGCCGGGCATATCGGTGAGGCGTTTGGTCACATTGCCTTTCAAATCAGCCACATAGATGTCGAAGGTGTTGTAGATCGGCCACAGATATTTGCCGCCTGCCCGCAAATTGGGCGTGGGCGGGCAAGTGTCGGCACCGGCGGAGGTACTGGCAAACAGAACGTGTTTGCCGTCGGGCATGAAATAGGAACAGGTGGTGCGGCCTTTGCCGTTGCTGATGGGCAGGGGGCGGTAGTCGGGTTTATTCGCCGCTTTTTTGACCTTCATAGCAAAAATCTGGTCGCACTTCAGCCCCCATTTGGGATTGTTGCTCTGGAAGGTGAGCCATTTGCTGTCGGGACTCCAGTAGGCTTCCGCGTTGTCGCCGCCGAAAGTGAGTTGGCGGATGTTTTTGAGGTGGGTTTCGGGCTTTGGGTTGCTGGTTTCGGGTTTCGGGTTTCGGGTTTCGGGTTGCTGAGAGAAAACGGGTGTCGAAAGCAAACAGCAAAACGGCAGAACCGCAGCATGAAAAATGTAAAAAAGGATTTGGCGCATAAGAAAGGTCAATTTTTGGGCGCAAGATTAGGGCGGTTGTGTGAAAAGGTAGTCAGGATTGAGTAAAATTTGCCATTTTTGCTACCATGGAAAATCTGCTCGCCTTCTTCAAGCCTTACGGTTTCAGCGAAACCGAACTCGCCGCCATTGCAGGCGCTTTTGAAAAAAAAGAATTCCCCAAAGGCTACTTTCTTGCGCAAGAAGGCAAAACAAGCCGTCAACTCGGGTTTATCGAACAGGGCGTTTTCCAATATTTTTTCAACGAGGATGGCGAGGAAATAACGACTTACGTCGTTGGCGCAAACGGTTTTGTGGCCTCGCTGGTCAGTTTTTTCAAAGAAACACCCGCCCGCGAAAACATCCGGGCTATGACGGACGGCATCTTATGGCTGCTTTCCAAAGACAAATTGGCCGCCCTGCGCCGCGACATTCCGGCCTTCCGCGAGTTTTATATCGGTTTGCTCGAATGGCAAATCGGCTGCATTGACGACAGCCGGCTCAATCTGCTCATCCTTACCGCCGAAGAGCGCTACCAAAAAATGCTCGCCGAAGAACCGCACCTGCTGCAACAAATCCCGCTGCAATACCTCGCCTCCATCCTTGGCGTCACGCCCCGCCACCTGAGCCGGATTCGGAAAAATATCCGCTGAATTTTATTTCAGGACATTTGTCCGGTAGCCGGGCTTTCACCCGGCTGACCTTTGTGCCATCAATTTAACATTTAAACTTTCGATGGCATGAAACATCTCATTTTTCCCGCATTGCTCCTTTTTTCCACGGCAATATTTGCACAAAACGGCCTGCGCTCCACGCAAGAACTTTCCGTCAACGGCTTCCGCAATCCTTCTATCGGTTTGGAATATCGGTATCGTCAGGTCTCCGCTCATGCGGGGTATTACCCCACCAATTTTGAGTCGAATGTCACCACCACGTTCATCCGGGCGGGCATCACGGCTTGGCTGCTGCCGATTGGGAAAAAGGAAATCCCCTCTTCTTTTTATGTCTCCGAATCTTATCTGCGGGGTCTGAGCCGCGACTACAAAAACGAAAATGCTTTCATCACGGAGGTGGGTTTTCGCTGGATGATTTGGAAAGGTTTGAATTTTCGCATCGGCGCGGCCATATTGGTCTCTGAAGGTCACGCCCCAAAATTCAACCCCACGCCTGGTATCGGTTATGCCTTTCTCCTTTCATCCAAATAAAAACCGCAAGGCATGAAAACGGAAAAAATTATCGGGCTTTTGCTCATTTTCGGGGCTATCGCGGTCTTTGTCCCGTACACCATTTTGACCGTCATTTTTGAATATCCCGATATTTTGCGGCAGGACGCGGGCGTGGTGCTCACCCGTTTTCACGCGGGTGGGTCACAGCTGATTTGGGTTTGGTGGGCTTTTGCGGTGTCGGGGCTGCCCTTGTTGGTTGCGTACATTTTGCTCGGACAATATTTGGAATCAAAATGGCGCTGGGCAAAAGTGGCGACCACGCTGGGCATTATTTCGGGCATTGCCCAAATTGTCGGGTTGCTGCGCTGGGTTTTTGTGATGCCGGTATTGGCTCGCACCTACGCTACCACCGATGACCCCGCGACACAAGCCGCCGCCAAAGTAGTGTTTCAGGCGGTGCATCAATTCGGCGGCGTGGTGCTGGGCGAGCATATCGGCCAATTGTTCACGATTGCTTGGACGGTGATGTTGGCTGCGGCTTTTGCGAAACTCAAACTGATTCCCAAGTGGGCAAGTGGGCTCGGGTACGTCGCCAGCGCGATTTATTTGCTCGCGCAAGCGGAATTGTTCGCCACCATTATGCCGGGGTTTCCAGTGTGGGATTTGGCCGGGCTGATTGGCAGCACGTTGTGGCTGGTTTGGCTGATTGTCGTCGGCCTGCGATTTTTGAAAATAAAAACGGCGTAGTGGGCGGCGTGTTTTTTCGGGGACCAACGCCACACGTTTGCGTATTTTGGCAAAACACCGCCGTAATTGGGGCTTGTGTCGAGAATCGGTCAACAATCCGGACAAGGGGTCGTTATTGCAACGGCTTTCACTTCCGCACCGTTTTTATGCAAAACATCTTCCTGTCCCTCTTTTTCTTGTCAAGTCTCGGCTTATCCGCTCAAGACATTCCTTTTATCAAAGCCGACCAAATCGCCCATTGGAAAAACGCCGACACCGACACGGTGTACGTCCTCAATTTTTGGGCGACGTGGTGCGCGCCGTGTGTGGAGGAATTGCCCTCGTTTGAAAAACTGAACAAAACTTACGCGGGCAAAAAGGTGAAAGTCATCCTCATCAGCACGGATTTTAAGCGGAATGTGGAGCCGAAAGTGAAGCCGTTTGTCAAAAAGAAAAAGTTGGAGAGCCAGGTGGTTTTTATGAACGAGCCAGACCCAAACAAATATATTGACCTCGTGGATACTTCTTGGTCGGGGGCGATTCCGGCGACGCTAATTGTTTCAAAACAAAAAGACGTGTCGCTGTTTTTTGAAAAAAAACTGACTTACGAGGAGTTGGAGGCGGCGGTGAAAAAGGGGCTTTAGTTCGCCACCCCACCCCCGACCCCTCCCTTTCGGGGGGGGGGGGGCCGGGGATGGGGTCGCCCAAAAAACATTGGTACATTTCAATTTCATCATAAAATCTTAAGCAACATGAAAAAAGCATTCTCCCACCTCACATTTGTGCTGGCGCTCGTCGCCATGTCATTCACCGGCAGCCACCCCGGCGGCTACAAAGTCGGCGACAAGGCCACTGATTTCAACCTGAAAAACGTGGACGGCAAAATGGTGTCGCTCGAAGGCATCAAAAAGGCGAAAGGCTACATCGTCATCTTTACCTGCAACGCCTGCCCATATGCCAAGGCGT
>CAYZVM010000006.1:0-59867 GCA_964481485.1 uncultured Saprospiraceae bacterium
CTTGAACCACTCAAAACTCTCTTATTCACTGTCCGGCAAAACCGCACCACCTCAGCAAAGCCAAAAGCCAAAACGACAAACCTGATTGTCCTGCTTTTTCCCCATCATGACTCAAGGCCAAGAGACTTTTGTGTGCGGAAAAATTGGACAGCCTCAGCACAAGAGGCGGCAAAAGGACTTGGGTAGGCCATTTATCTCCCTATTGTATGCCTGTTGATGGTTTTTTGGATATTGAGGGTGTTGCGGGGGCGTGGTAGGGAAACATGTATGATTGTCCCCTCCAAAACATTTCTCTCAAATCGCAGGCCTTACTTGCTTCTGACTGTCTCTTAACCCTGTAGTTTTAGCCCTACATTTTCAAAAGATTCAACTCATTTTATGACGACAGCCAAACTTTTTTGGGCCACATTGGGTGGCAGCATTGCTTATTTTATCGCTGGTTGGTTAGTTTTTGAAAGTTTACTGGGGTCTTATATGCAAACCAATACCACCCAGATCGAGGGTTTTAAGAAAAACGAAGCTGAATCAAGCATGGTTCTAATATTCGTCTCTTGCGTGGCGTATGCACTGCTACTCGTCTTAGTTTTTCATTTTGCGCCAAGTATCCGAAACTTCAAATCCGGGTTTGCTTTAGGAGCTATGGTGGGGATATTGGTGGCCATCATGACCAATACATATTGGTTTGCCACTTCACATTTTTTCAACAATTTTAAGCCTGTTTTGGCAGATATTGTTGCAGCTGGTGTTACGGTTGGGATGATGGGTGGAGTAGTTGCTTGGGTGTTAGGGCGGGGTTGAATCATACTTTTCTGTCTCGTCTCCCCTCCCACCGCACGGTGTCTTTTGACCCTGCGTAACGCAAGGTGAGTACGACGAGATTTTTATCGAGATGCCGAAAACAGCAACCCGCCCGCATTCAACACTAGAATCATCCCTCCTTATGTTTTTAAAACATAAGGAGCAGGTTTTTGAACTACAAACAGCTTCTAAATGAGGCGCTGATTTCTCTATTCCACCTACTTTTAGCCCTAAAACACACACTATCGAATGGCAGCATTGTCAAATAAAACAGCCGTTGTACTGGGCGGCACCGGCGGGGTAGGCGAGGGCATCGTCAAATCTTTGCTTGCCGCCGGAGCATCTGTGGTGGTACCGACCCGCTCCGAATACAAAATCGCACGGCTCCGGGAGTATGTCGGCCCCGAACTGGCGACCAACCTGCTCATTCGGCAAGGCTCGGTCAACAATGAGGAAAGCGCCCGCGATCTGGGCGAGTTTTTGCACAAAAACTACAAATCTATTGATATCGCGGTGGCTTCATTGGGCGGCTGGCATCAGGGCTACCCGCTGTACAGTTACCCGCTGCATGACTGGGAACGCATCCTGCGCGACAACCTGACCAGTCATTTTTTGGCGATAAAAACGCTTGTGCCTATGCTCAACCCGCAAAGTGGCTATTATTTTCACATCAATGGGTATAGTGCCGAAGAGGCGTATCCGATGGCAGGTCCGGTGGCTATGACCGCCGCCGCGCAGAAATCTTTGATTCAAACTTTGGCCAAAGAAGTGAACCGCACGGGCATCAAAGTGTACGAACTGATATTGGGACCCATGAAAACCCGCGACCGCATCAAGCATGGGCACGGGCAGGATGATTGGTATTTCCCGGAAGAAATCGGCGACTATATTCGCGGGCAAATTCTGATGAATCACCAAGACGAGGTGGTGCATTATCTGCTTCACAAACCGCAATAAATGCCAGCGGCAGATGCGTTTGCTTTTTCGATTTTGCCCAGCCTTCCTTTTGCCGCGATGGAATTTTCCGACACAATTTTTAAGATAGAATAAAATCCATCATCATGCCACTCGTCACCCCGCTCCCGCCCGACCACAATGCCGAGGTCGCCGAACTCGCGCAGTTTTTCAACGAAACACTCGGTTTTTGCCCCAACAGTGTACTCACCATGCAACGCCGCCCGGCCATCGCCAAAGCATTTATTAACTTGAATAAAGCGGTGATGGAAAATCACGGGCGCGTCACCAGCGACCTCAAACGGCTCATCGGATATGTGGCGAGCCAAACGGCGGGTTGCCAATATTGCCAAGCCCACACCATCCGTGCCGCCGAACGCTACGGTGCTGCGGAAGGCAAACTCCTGCACGTTTGCCGCTACCGCACACACCCCGCATTTTCGGAAGCCGAACGCGCTGCACTCGACTTCGCTGCTGCCGCTGCCGCCGTGCCAAACGCAGTGGACGAAACAATTTCCGCCAACCTCCGCCGCCATTGGGACGATGGCGAAATTGTTGAAATACTGGGAGTTGTCGCCCTGTTTGGTTATCTCAATCGTTGGAACGACAGCATGGGCACACCGTTGGAATGGCCCGCGCGGGAGAGCGGCGAGCAGTTTTTGGGAAAAGAAGGCTGGACGGGAGGGAAGCATCTGTGAGGGGCGAGGAGCGAGACGTGAGAAACAAAGAAATCCTCACTCCTCACTCCTCACTCCTCACTCCTCACTTCTGGCTTCTGATAACAAAGAATCCAATTCCCGCCCGTGTCAATCGCCCAGGCCTCCGGGAAAACATCTTTGAAGTTTCGCTCAAAAAAACGCTCGGTCACAGAGCGAACCGCCGCGCTGCCGCCATGCAGCCGGTTGAACATCAAAAGCCCACCTGGCAGGAGCAGTTCTTCGCAGTCGCGGAGGAAATCCGTTGTTTCAAACGGCGGTGGTGTGAGGTCATCTTCAAAAATATCCACGATGACCAAATCGTATTGTTCCTCCGTGATTTGAACAAAAACTTCGGCATCGGCTATCACGATGTCCATGGGGCTGGAAAGGCGCGAGAGTGTATATTTGGAAGCCAGTTCGGCCACCGTTTCGTCCCACTCGACGGCGGTATAGCGGTATTTTCGGTGAAACACTTTTTCCAACATATACGGCACCGAACCGAGTCCAAGGCCAAGTATCAGCACATCATTGACAGGCCGTTCCTCTATTTTGAGTTGGTCAAAGGCGATGAGGAAATTCTTATAAAGATCGTCCCAAGAATAAATAGCATCGCCGCTCAACAATTGGAGCCGTCCCCGGTCAAGCATGACGGAGAGTTCCGGGTTCTGCTCGGAGCCGGTTTCTTCCAGCGTGAATGGCACGACATGGGAGAGCAGTTTTTTCCAACGCGGGATTTTCAATGCATGAAAAGTGAGCAGTGATGAACGAACAACTATCAACAGACAACCAACAACGAATTATTCTCTGATAAAATCCAGTTCGTGGTGCCGGTCCAACTTGGCAATGGACGACGGTTCGCCCGGCTCTTTGTCGTCTTGCCGGTACTTCACCACATAGTCCACGCCGCCGAGGATTTCGCTGCTGATGCCACCAAAAGTGGGCGGAAAAGGCTCTCCGCTTTTATTGGCAGAAGTGCTGATGAGCGGTTTTCCGAGCGCCTCGATGAGCTGTTGGCAAAATTCGTCTTGGGCAACCCGGATAGCTGCCGAGCCATCAGGTGCTTTGGCGGCGGCGGGCAGCCCCACCACGCCACGCTCATACACGATGGTCAGGGGGCGCTGGTGGAAAGACAGGAGCGTTTCGAGGCGCGGGTGAATCTTAGGCACATATTTTTTCAGCATTTCGATGCTCGACACGAGCAGCACATAACCCTTGTCGGGCGCGCGGCCTTTGAGCGCCGAAATGCGGGCGATGGCCGCCTCATTGGTCGCATCGCAACCGATGCCCCAGATGGTATCGGTCGGGTAACAGATGATTCCGCCGCCTTCGAGCAGGCGTACAATTTCCGAAATGTCGTCGCGTAGCAGGAACATACTCAACAATTGGTCTTTTTGATGCGTTAGTGAGCGTACTTTTGGGGGGCAAAAATCCGATTTTTCTGAAATCAAAACTACTAATCAGACAAACACCCTTGATATTGATATGACTTTGCGCCAGATTTTCGCTGTTTGTACACTGCTGTTGTTATCCGTTGTTCCCGAAAAAATATCGGCGATGCACATCATCGGCGGTGAAATCACTTATGAGTGTCTTGGTGATGCGCCCAACAATTCCAAGCGTTACCGGTTCACCATGAAAATCTACCGGGATTGCAACGGAAATGGTGCCAATTTTGACAACCCCGCCCAAATCGCCATTTACCGAGGCACCGAATTTATCAATGTGCGGATCGACAATTTTTCGGTGCTCAACCCCATTATTACCAACATACAGCCGGTGCCGCCAGATTGCGTGTCGCAAGTGCCGGATGTCTGCGTCCAACAAGCAATTTATACATTCGAGCGCAATTTGCCCATCCTGCAGATTCCAACCGAAAGTTATTTCATTGTTTATCAGCGTTGTTGCCGCAATCTAACCATCAACAACCTCATCAACCCGGGCGATATTGGAGCCACTTATATGGTTGACCTTACTTACGACGCGCAGCAAGAGTGCAACACGAGCCCAGTGTTCAACAACTTTCCGCCCATCATTATCTGTAAAGATTTTTATTTGGAATTCGACCACTCGGCCACCGATGCCGAGGGCGACCAGTTGGTATACAGTTTTTGCAGCCCCTTGCAGGGCGGCGGCCCACTGCTGCAGGCACCTGCTTTGACCTCTTGCGACGGTGCTCTGCCCACGCCGCCCTGCGGCCCGCCGTTCGACAATGTGCCTTTTGTGGTGCCGACGTACACGCCCGACGAACCGATGGGTGGCAATCCGGTGGTGGATATTGACCCTATTACGGGGGTTATCACCGGAACGCCGAATATTATCGGACAATTTGTGGTGGGCGTGTGCGTGCAGGAATTTCGCAACGGCAAACTGCTCTCCACGTTGCGGCGTGATTTTCAGTTCAACGTGGCCGATTGCGAGCCGACCGTTTTGGCAAATATTGAAACCGACTCTTTCAAAATAGTGGGGCCGAAAAAATTTGCCATCAAATCCTGCGGCGACAACACCGTTTTTTTTGAAAACAAAAGCATTGACCCCGCAAAAATCACCTCCCACGAATGGCGTTTTGATTTGAAAAATGGCAACACTTTTTCTGAAACTGTCAGCTGGGACGCGACCGTCACTTTCCCAGACACGGGGTCGTACACCGGCATTTTGATTCTCAACCCTAACTCGGAATGTGGCGACACGGCGTATATCAACGTTGATATTTTCCCGAAAGTGACCGCCAGTTTTTCGTTCGACTACGACACTTGCGTGGCTGGCCCCGTCATCTTTACCGATCATTCTTATGGCGATGGTGTCATCAACCATTGGGACTGGCGATTTGGGGTGCCGGGCGGCCAATCGAACGAGCAAGACCCTGAATATCAATACCAAATACCCGGCGACCACCCCGTCAGGCTGCGCGTCACGGACGAAAATACTTGTTCAAACGACACTATCAAAGTCGTCAACTGGTATCCGGTGCCGCCGCTCATCATCATTCAGCCGAGCAGCTATTTGGGCTGCGCTCCTGCCGACATTTTTTTCAACAACCTTTCCTCTCCGATTGACGAGACCTACCACATCGTGTGGAATTTTGGCGACGGCACCATCTTGGAGGACACCATCAGCCCGACGCATCTTTACACCGAGCCGGGTGCGTATGATGTGAGCGTCGCCATCACCTCGCCTATCGGGTGCTTTGTCTCCGATTCTTTTCCCAATCTTATCCGTGTGGAGCCTTCGCCCGTTGCGGATTTCGAGTGCGACCCCGATGAAGGACTGACGAATTTTAACAGCACAGTTCAATTTACTGATAAATCCACCGGCGCGGCGTATTGGAACTGGCAACTCGACCGCTTCAAAACTTCGCTGGAACAAAACCCGGTATTTACTTTTCCCGATACGGGTTTGGTGAAAATACGGCTCATCGTCACCCATATCGAGGGTTGCAAAGACTCGATGAGCAAAGTATTGGACATCCGCCCGGTGGTGTTGTGGAATATGCCCAATGCTTTCACCCCCAACGGCGACGGCCTCAACGACGGCTTCCTCGGGAAAGGCTATCTCGAAGGCGCGGTGAATTTCCGCATGACTATCTGGAACCGTTGGGGCGAATTGGTGTACGAAACCACCAATCCCGATGACGAATGGAATGGCCGTGTGCAGAATTCGGGCGGGATGTCGCCCGCCGGGGTTTATGTCTATCTCGTCACATTCACCGGGCCGCGCGGCGAGACTTTCGAGTTCAGGGGTTTTGCCACGCTGGTGCTGTGACGCGCCGCGCCGTCACGTTCAGAATCATTCGCTTGGACTGTTGAGCTGGTTGCGGGCATCCGCGCCATTCCAAGATTTCCATGATATGTCGCGCATTTTGATGTTGAAACGTTGGCGTTTCAATTCGATACCTCTTCTAATGTCGCTCTCAGCCAAGATCGGGTACATCTCTTTTTGCGCCAGCGAATCGAAGTTTTCTTCCAACAAAAAAAGGTTTTTGTCCGAGACCTCATTGATCATGTATTGCACGTCAATCGCGCCTTTTGGGCGGGTAGAAAGGTTGTAGCGCGTGATGAGCACGTCCCAACCGATGCAGGCATTGAGCAGCAATAAGGTGTAAAATGCCCATCCATTTTGTCGCCAAAGCCACGACATGGTGCGGCAATCGCGGATTTTGTGCCAAAGTGTGATAAGCCCGAAAAACACCAGCGCCAGAAAAAGGATGACACCGATACGTTTGTACGCAAGCCCATGAAAATCAATATATCGCCCGTTGCGCACACACACCGAAATAGCCAGCACCGCATTTTGAATCAGCCAAATACCGGCGGCTGTTTTCAGGTTTTTGTTTCGGGGAAGAAAGTTGAGGTTTTTCCGAAAAACATAAAAAAGTACCGCCATCGCCAGCAAAATGGAGGCAATCAGGAAATAGGTGCCTTTATGGACGTAGCCTTTCAAATCCTGCTGTGCCGCCTCGTCGAAACCAAACCAGACATAGCGGATATCGGTCAAGTTCACCACAAGCAACAGCGCGTTGAGCATCCAAAATAGGAGGATGGCCTGCCGGTATTCGCGGCGCAGCCCAAGCATTTCGAGCGTTTCGAAATACCGTTTGCGGGGCGGGCGCACGCGTTGCAGTTCGTCGGGTGCGGCGAGGTCTGTTTTTGCCAAACTTGTGTCGTTGCGCCAAAACGCCGCGCCAACCATAAAAAAGCCAAAAATGACAAACAACAGGTGCGGCACGGAAATGTCGAACACGAGCAGATTGCCTACCTGCCGCCAAAAAGCATCGGACAATGCCGCGAACTTGTCGTTGGCAAAATAGTACAGAAAGTAAAAAACAAAAACCACCAAGAGCGGTACAAAAGCCAGCCCGATGCTGCGTCGGAAACTTCGCTCGCGTGGTGTGCCTTCCGTGGTGCCGGGGTTGAGCGTTTCAAAAAAATGCCTCGGCGACTGCCACCAACCCCACAAATATTGCCGCAAGGCAGAAAACACGAACCGCAATTCATGCTCCTGCGCGAAACCCGCCGCGCACATGGCCGAGATGAGCCAGGCAAATTTGGCGGCCCCGGAATTGTGCCACACGACCATGAGTGCCGTCAGCAATGCGCCGCCCGCCGTTATCAGAAACCCGCGCGTTTTTCTGCTTTTTGGAAAAAGCAACCACAGCGCCGCCAGATAAAACAGGGTGAAAATCAGCGTGTTGGCCCCGAAATTTTCCTGCCAAAAGAGGAAATTGAACAAGAAAACGCCGATAAAAACGAGGAGCAGTTGGGTTCTTGCTTTGTGCATGGTGCGTCATTTAGGTGTAGTCGGGAGCGATAACGAAAAACCCTGGGCGAGCGTTGCCTTTTTATCTCAAAGCGTTTTTCGCGCAAATTCCCACACCACAATCCCCGCCGCCACCGCCACATTCAGCGAATGTTTGGTGCCAAATTGCGGGATTTCAATGGCGCCGTCGCAAAAGGCAAGCACCTGTTCGTCCACGCCTTCCACCTCGTTGCCGAGCACGAAAGCGTATTTCTTTTCTTTTTCAGGAAAAAAATCATGGAGCCAGGTTTTGTGCGTCGTTTGTTCGATGGCAAAAATCAAATAACCCTCATCTTTCAGTGCCTGCACCGCCTCCGTCGTTTCTGAAAAATACGCCCACGTTACTGACTCCGTGCTGCCGAGCGCAGTTTTCAAAATCTCCCGGTGCGGCGGCTGCGCCGTGATGCCACAGAGCAGGATTTTTTCCACCAAAAAAGCATCGGAAGTGCGGAAGATGGAGCCGACGTTGAGGCCAGAGCGCACATTGTCGAGCACCAGCACGAGCGGCAGTTTTTTCTGTTGTTTGAAATCTTCTTTGGACAGGCGATTGAGCGCGTCCATGGTGCTTTTTTCCATCGGGCAAACGTACAGCAAATTTGCACTGGCAGGCGCAACAGCCTTTTTCCGGCGGCAAAATGCTCTGCGCCATGTGGACGCATCAAGCCATGTTTCGCGCCATTTCCCAGCCGACGATGGCACTTTTGCGCATTTCGCCCCAATGGTAGCCCCCCAATTTCCCGGTGCTTTGGATGACGCGGTGACAGGGAATGAGGAATCCCACTGGGTTGCTGCCCACCGCCGAGCCTACCGCTCGCACCGCGGCCGGGCTGCCGATGCTCCGTGCGATTTGGCTGTACGTCGTCACTGCGCCGGGCGGGATGCGGAGCAGGGCTTCCCACACTTTCAACTGGAAATTGGTGCCTTGTGCCAGCACAGTGAGGCGTTGGAGTTGATTTGGGTCGGGCGAAAAAATCTGCTGCACCACCGGTTGCGTCTTTTCGGGCGCGTGTTGGAGTTCGGCAAAATGCCATTTTTGCTGAAATACCTCAAACTCTGTGCGTTTGCGATCTTCATCCACAAAACTCAAACCGCACACGCCCCGGTCGGCGACGGCGATGAAACACAATCCGAATGGTGTATTGTGGTAGCCGTAATGAATTTGCAAGCCCAATCCACCTTCCCGAAACGCGCCGGGTGTGACACCTTCGATGTTGACAAACAAATCGTAAACTCTGGATTGGGCAGAAAGTCCCGCTTCGTCCGCCGCTGCTTGCAGGTTTGGCAGTTCGTAAATCCGCTCGCGCAAGAAATCGAGCGTCAGGAACTGCATAAACTTCTTGGGGCTGACACCAGCCCATTCGGTGAAAATGCGTTGGAAATGCTCTGGCGAGAGATGCACTTGCCGCGCCACTTCGGCGAGGTCGGGTTGTTGGCGGAAGTTTTTGCCCAGAAAACCAATGGCTTGCGCCACCCGTTCGTAATTCAAATGTTGTTGGCCCATGACTTGTTTTTTTGACAAAGGTGGGGTCATGGACAGGGGCGAGACAACCCGAAAGTTGCGGAATTGAGGTTGCGTTTACGAAATTTCCCCAATTTCGTAAACGCGCCACTTGGTGCTTATTTGTCCAGACTCACGTTCACGGCATTTGCACCTTTAGGGCCCATTTCCACCTCATACGTCACCCGGTCATTTTCCCGAATAGGGTCGTTGAGGTTATTGATATGGACAAAGACGCTGTCTTTTGTTTCCGTGTCCACGATAAATCCGTAGCCTTTTTCGTCGTTGAAAAATTTCACCTTGCCGTGGCGGGTTGTGTCTTCTGGCACGGTATATCTGGAAGATGCCCCGAGGACGATGTCCTCCACATTGATCACTGTCCTTTTGGAAGGGTCGGGCGGCGTGGAACTGAAGTTGCCGTTTTCGTCCACATAAGAAATCATGTCATCGAAAGTTTTGGTGCCACCTTCGAGTTTGTCCGCCTTGCGCTGTTCACGGCGTTCTTGCTTCTCTTGGTTCTTTTTTATGCGTTTTTTCTCTTTCTCTTTTTTGTTGAACGAGTCTTGTGATTTGGCCATGTTTTATTTTTAATGAAAAAAAATTGATTCCACCTGAGGTGGAAACTTTGAGCAAACAGCAATTCTGCTGAATATCACTGCAACAATACCTGAATGATAAAGTTGGGTTTCGCCGCATCAAAGATAGCGGTTGTGCGCCGTTTGGGTGCCGGGAAAAAATTATTGCTGCGAAATATTTTATGGGATGCGGGCAATGTTGGCGGGGCGGCCACTCAAAAATATCGAGGTAGGCGAACGGGAAGCAGAACCATGGAAAATCAAGTGTCCCCTCTCACCACTCCAACAACTCTTCCATCGCTTCGGCCACTTTCTCAATCGAAGGAATCATCTCTTGCTCCAAAGTCGAGTTCAACGGCACTGCGGGCATATTGGCAGCGCCGAGGGTGCGCACGGGCGCGTCGAGCCATCGGAAGCAATTTTCCTGAATACGGGCGGCCAAAGTTTGGGCAAAAGAATTGTTTACCTGCTCTTCCGTCACCACTAGCACCTTGCCATGCCGACGGGCGGCATCATACATCGCGGCCTCGTCGAGCGGGTGCAGGGTGCGCAAGTCAAGTATCTCTATTTTGCCTTTGTGGTAGTCGTTGGCGGCATTGAGCGCCCAATGGACTCCCATGCCGTAAGTGACGACGGCGAGCGTCTCACCTTTCTCAATCCTTTCATTTTCAGCATTTAACACTGTCCGCGCTTTGCCAAATGGAATGACATACTCTTCATCCGGCTCTACGGTGCGGGCGGCTTCGGTGCCGCGCACTTTACTCCAATACAGGCCTTTATGTTCAAAAATGACGACCGGGTTTGGGTCAAGGTAGGCGGCTTTGAGCAGTCCTTTCAAATCTGCGCCGTTGCTGGGGTAAGCGATTTTCACGCCCCGGATGTTGGTCACCACCGTCTCTACGCTGCTGCTGTGGTAGGGGCCGCCGCTGCCGTAGGCGCCGATGGGCACTCGGATGATGCAACTCACCGGCCATTTGCCGTTGGTGAGGTAGCAACTGCGGGCGACTTCGGTGAAAAGTTGGTTGAGCCCCGGCCAGATGTAGTCGGCAAACTGGACTTCCACGATGGGTTTCAGCCCGACGGCACTCATGCCCACCGTGCTGCCGATGATGAATGCTTCTTGAATGGGCGTGTTGAACACACGGTGGTCGCCGAATTTTTCTGCCAGCGTGGCGGCCTCGCGGAACACACCGCCGAGCCTGCGGCCCACGTCTTGGCCGTAAAGCAGGCACTCCGGGTGTTTGCGCATCAATTCTTCAATGGCAAAAAGGGCACAGTCCACCATGACTTTGGCTTCCCGGTTTTTAGGTGCGCGTTCGCCGCGTTCTTCGGTCACGGGCGTGGGCGCGAAGTCGTGCGTGTATAGATCCTCCGGGTGTGGGTCTTCTGCATTTTTGGCTAATTCAAAATCAGCGGCGACGAGTTCAATCGCCTCTTTTTCAATTTGTTGGATTTGTTTTTCTGAAAACCCGTTTTCGAGCAAAGTTTTTTTCAAAATAGGGTAGGGGTCGCGGGTGGTATGTTCGGCAAGGTCGTCGCGGTACCATTCTTTGCGCACGCCGGAGGTGTGGTGGTTCAACAATGGAACACGGGTATGGAGCAAAAACGGGCGGCGTTCAGTGCGTATTTTTTCAAAAATTTCTTGTACGGTTTGCCAGCACTGCGCAAAATCGTTGCCCTCGATGCTGCGGGTTTCGAGGCCGGGAAATCCTTTGGCGTATTCGGCGGCGTTGGCGACGCGCGTCTCGGCGGCATTGGCAGAAATGTCCCAACCGTTGTCCTGCACGAGGTAGAGAATGGGCAGTTTTTTCAAAACGGCCATCTGGAAGGCTTCGGCTATTTCGCCTTCGGTGACGGAAGCATCGCCGAGGGAGCAGACAACTAAAGGGAGTTTGGGGTTTTGCGGGTCAACTTCAAATCCCGAATTCCAAACTCCAAACTTTTCTTTGTACCAAAAGCCGAGTGCTGCTCCCGTCGCGGGTATTGTTTGCATCCCGGTGGCGCTGCTTTGGTGCGGTATTTTTGGTTTGTTGGTATCGCGGAGGCTGGGGTGGCAGTAGTAGGAGCGGCCACCGGAGAAGGGGTCGTCGCGCTTGGCCATGAGTTGGAGCATGAGGTCGAATGGGCGGAGGCCGATGCCGAGCAGGATGCTGTCGTCGCGATAATACGGGTAGGCGTAGTCTTGGGGGAGCAATTGCAGCCCGACGGCGAGTTGGATGGCTTCGTGGCCACGGGAGGTGGCGTGGACGTATTTGCTGACGAATTTGAAGTTGGCCTCGTAGATGTCGGTCATGGCTTTGGCGGTGGCCATGAGACGAAAGGCTTTTTCCAAAACGGTGGACGGTACACGGTGGACGGCAGACGGTTTTTGTTTTTTTACCGGTGCAAGAGTGGGCATTGTTCGGTAGGATTTTCTTTGTTAGTGGCGCGGCGAAGGTAGGGAATTGAAACTGAAGTGGCGGCATGGCTCCATGCCGTGCCGCCACTAAAATGACTTAATTGGTGCGGGTACAAATTATTCTTTTTTCCGCCCTGCTTTTACGCGGTTGACGAATGCATCGGCCAATGAGGGGTTGGCGGGCACGATTTCGTAGGTCTCGCCGTCGGGCATTTTCATTTGCAAATCTTTGGGTTTCATGCCGACGAGCGCGTCGTTGAAACGGGTGCTGCTCGACACCACGTTCATCGCACCGGCTTGATAGCCAAAGAAGTACCATAGGTCGGGAGAGGGTTTGATGTAGAGGTAGAATCGGTCGTCTTTGTTGGATGCAGCTGCTCTCCGCTCTTCATTTTTCTCTTTTTCTCTTTTCTCTTTTTTCTCGCTTTTGCTTTCTTCGCCTTCTTCGCCCTCTTCAGTTTCTTCTCCCTGTTCTTCTTCTTTGGGCATATTGGGCATCTCGACCACAGAGCCGCCGGGCATTTTGTATTCTACATACACAGTGAGGGTTTTTCCGAACGGCTCGCCGCCAATGGCAACTACTGGGTTTTTGTCCTCCAAGCTGAGGAAGGATTGATATTCGTCGTTCCAAATGACGGGGTGGCGCCCCAAAACGATGGCGTATTTATTGTCTTTTTTGGGAAAGGCGATGAGGTTGTTTTGCAAATTGACCAGTGCCTCCTGAAGGTCTTTTTCATCGCTGATAAACTCGCTGATGGCCGGTTGGTAGAATGTCGGGTTGGTGTTGTAAATAGCAGCCGGAGCGTCAAAGCTCGCAGCCTTGATGTCGTTGACCATCATTTCCATGAGGTTTTTTGGGATGGTCATTTCCATGCCGGTCATGAATTCGCCAGTGACGGTGTGAAACACGGAGTCGGGCTTTTCGTAGTCGGACTTGAGGCGACCTGCGGCGGTGACTTTCATGTACTTCAATTCTGAGCCGATGTTGAGCGGGCCTTCGCCCGTCACCGAACCTACCCGGTTGTCGAAAGTCATTTTTGGGCCGCGGAGGGTGGTGCCGGCTACTTTGGCCGAATCGCCGTAGGTGAAACGGTCGGTTTTTGCATCGTATTTGAACACGCCGGTGCAGTTCAGTATCGGCCTGTCCACTCTGGCGTAGGCTGGCAGCAGGATGCGGGGGTACATCTCGCCGAGCTGCCGGGAGAGGTAGAAGCCTGTGACGAGCGGGTCCCCATCCTCGTTTTTGGCGTTCACAATGCGGATAATCGGGTCGGTGCGGTCCACTTCGGCATAGATGCTGAACCAATTGCGCCCCGGCAGTTTATCGGCTTCTATTTTGGCAAAGCCTTCAAAACGCAGGTTGCGCTGGTTGGCTTTGAGGATGATTTTGCCTTTGAACAGGGTTTTCACGTCCATGTGGAAACTGTCTTCGGGGACAATGTCGCCGCTGGCGGTGGTCAACACGTTTTTGGTGGACTTGGAGCCTGGGCCGCGCCGTTCGCCGATAATATCGTTGAAGAAAACTTCTTGGTTGTAGCCAAAGATGTTGTACTCGTAGTAACCAGTGGCCTTGTACAGTTTTTTGCCCAAAACATCTACGGTGGCGCGATTGATGGTGTGGTATTTATTCATGGTGTCGGCCACGATGCGGGCATTGGCCAGCTGTTTCATTTTGCCGCCTGGCTCGATAATGATACCCGTGGTATCGAGGTAAATGAAGGCGTCGGCGGATTTGATAACCTCGGTGCCACCGATGTTGAGGAAGTTGGTTTTCATGTCGTAAAAGGCTGTTTTGCCTTTGAACATGAGGGTGTCTTGGTCAGGGTCTATGGATACAAAAACGCCCGGCTTGTTGGGGTCGGCTTTGAACTTGATGGTTTTTTCCCGCATATCCCAAGTGAATTCGTTCATGGAGGTGCGGTATTGGTCAAGGGGCAAGGTGGTGTTGGCATTTTCAGAGTTGGCTTTGAACTGGCCGTTTTGGGCATCGAAGTCGAGTTCGCCGTCAATGTTGCGTGAGTCAAAGGCGATGCCTTTTCCGTCCAACGACTTGATTTCCAAGTCTGCTGTGTCGGCGCTGGCTTGGAATGGGCCATAGGAGATGAGTTTGGATGTCAATTTGCCCTCAGACCATTCAAACACACCTCGCCCTTTCAGACCTGTGGGAGTGAGAATGAGTGTGCCTTTGTGGAAATAGCCAGGGGATTTGAACAGTTCAAAGTCTTTAGCCTTGCTTTCCACATACATCGAGTCTTTGAATGGAAGCCAGTTGACCGACACGTTTTCGCCTTTTGCCTGCGGGACTTTTACATTGCCCGCCCGGTCTTCTTCCATGAAGAATTTTTTAGCCGTACCGGTAGTCTGTTTCGGGCGGAACACCAAGTCTTCCGATTCGATATCGGCAGTCAGATATTCCAATTTCCCTTTTCCCAAAAAGCCTTTGTTGCTCAGGTCAAGTTCGCCTGTGTAGTTGCCTTTTTTGGAATAAGTCGGGTATCCCTCCATTGGTGTTTTGTGCACGAAGCCAAAGGACTTGTCTTCTTCGCGCACCACGATGGTTTCTTTGAACGGGGGGAAAATGGTGGCGGGGAACATCTCGCCCCGGAATTTCAACTGGTCTTTGGTGTAGCTGTCCAATCCGTTGAAAGAGAAGGGGTCAAGTTTGAAATAAAAAGAGTCTCGGGTGTAAACGCCGCGCTGGATGGAGCGCTTGTCGTAGAATACGAAAGAATGTTTTTTGGCTTGGAGGGAAGGGAACATGGCGAGGTCTTCCTTGCCCGATTTGTTGTTGGGCGCGTCCACGAGCAGCACCCCCGACACCAATTCTACTGTCGAATTCATGGCGTTGGCGATGGGCTGCCCGTTTTTGTCGAGGTCGCCCGTCGGCAGGTAGAAATCCATGTGGCGCACAGAGTCGAAGCCGATTTGGAATTTCTCGTAGTTGAACGCCATGTCGGTGCCTTCGAACAGCACGAGACCCGCGTACAAACGCCCGCCAAAGTTCATATCCCTATTTTTCAACAAAGTAAATTGGTTGTCATTCGGCACGAGCGCCACTTTTTGGCGGTTGCTGAGTTCGATTTTTTTCACGTCGCGCACGTGTGTTTCCTTTGATTTCAAATCGAGGTGGGCATTGGCGTTGGCGCTGGTAGATTCGATATTGATGCCGTCGTAGTCGCGTTTGCCCTGGCTGGCGAGGGCATAGTGGATGAGTTTGTCGCGCAGTTCGATTTGGTGGCGGTCGAAGTAATAGTTGATATAACCCTCTCGCACCATCTCGGCCAGCAGGGTTTGGATGCTCGAATAGTCAAATTTTGGGTTGATGCGCTGTGCAAAAGTATTGTCAGTCACCAATCGGCCATTGTCGTCTTTGTCTTGGTCGCTTTCGAGCCAGGTGACATAGAGGGTCGAAATGGGATTCTGGCTGGCGATGTGCTGTATTTTGTTGTAATCGCCCATATCAAAGTGGTTGCTGCTCTCGAAGGAGACTTTTTGCTCCACACCCTTTCCCGTGCCTGCACGGGCACCGATTTCGAGCGAATCGCGGTTGAGGTACCACGCGATGCGGTCGGTGTTGAGGTTCATGTTGTAAAAAGAAGAGAAAAACGGGTTGCGTTCCGAGCCTTTGTCGCCCCGCGTGAGGCTGATGACCTGAGTCGGTATTTCCAAGCGGAAATCCGCCGCCGGGTGGAAAAGGCTGTCTTCGTCCATGTAGAGTTTGGCGTTCACGCCCTCGGCCACGATGTTTTGTTCGCGCTTGATAATGAACAGCGGCCCCGTTCCGTAAAATACTTTTTTGCGTTTTTTGTCATACACCGTTACTTGGGCTGGCTCGTTGCCGGAGCCATAGCCGAAGAGCGAGCTGCCCGCCAGTTGGAAGCCGCCAATGTACTCGATGCCTTCACCTATTTTTGTGATTCTCAGTTTCTTATCAAAAGACTCGAAACGCGGGAATTGTGAAGCGCCCGCCTTGTTGTTCACCACAATGTTGTGTTCAAATTTGCCGGGTATGCTTCTTCCCGGAAAATAAAGGGGGTAGTGCATCTCTGCCGAATCGCATTGGAACAAGGGCTTCACCGCCTCCACTTTGTAGTCGGTGAGCCGGGCATACACACTCGAATCGAGCCCCGCTTCTGCCCAAGTCACTTTGCCGCCCTTGCCGCGCCACAAATTTTCATAAGGCGAAAAATAACCTGATGTTCCAAACACGATAATCGAATCCTGCTTCCGCACACCGATGAGGTTGATCTCGTCGCAGTGGAGTTGTGGCTGTTTGTCGCGGTATTCAAAATAAAACTTTCCGCCTTTCACTTTCCACGTCACCGAGCCGCCTTCGCCAGTTTTGAAAGCGCGGTGTTCGAGAAAGTCCACAGAAAATTCGAGGAACTGGCTAATGGGCTTGGTGCGGCCTTTTTCTATCCCGCCGATGGCTTGTTCCGCCAATTCGTGCCAACGGTTGAAGAGCGAAGTGTCGGGGTCGGTCTTGGCGGCGGAGATGGCGTTCACATAGTTTTTGTAATATGGAAACGGTGTGAGTTTGTGGTCGGCTAGCAGGTTTGCCATGTTTATCACGCGCTGCATTTCGTGTGCGCTGAACTGGCTGGCTTTAAATTTTTTCTTGAAGACCGAAAATGCCTCCTCCATGTCGGGGCGTTTGGAGGCGGTCATGAACTGCCCCAATTTGTCCACAAACTCGTTGGGGTCTTCGGGGAATTTTTGTGTACCGGGCGCTTGGGCCAACAGGCTGTTTGCAGCTGGCAGCTGGCAAAATGCCAGCATCAAAAACAGGGTGCGGAAAAAGGCGGAGTAGTATGAGTGTTTCATTGTCGAAACTTTTAAAAGATTCTTTTTCAATGCGTTGGGAACGTGGCCGGAATAAAGTGTCAATTTGGTATTTTATTTCGGCACCGTACCTTATTTGAAAAAATTGAAAATCATTTTGAAGGGGATACCGACGAATACGAACACGAAATCCATCAAGAATCCCACCACCGGCATCAAAAGATAGACCCACCATTTGTATTTTAATTGCATCGAGCGGGGTTCGGTCAGCCAATGCCATGCTTGCAGCAATTTGTCTTTGTGATAAAACAGAATCGCCACATCGGCAGCCAGCATCAGCGACAATCGTACGACCAATCCCAGCCCGTGCATCTGCATCGTAAAACAAACGTCAATCAACCAAATTGTAAAAATCAGCGGCAACAAAACCAGCGCCCCGATGATGGCTGTCCGGTTGAACACAATCAACGCGGCACCCAAAAGTTCGCCCAGCCCGGTGACCCACTCAAAAAATTTATTGTCAAACAAATACCACGCGATGAAAAACGGGTCAATGTCTTTCATCGGTTGTTCGGCTATTTTGGGGTCGTACAGCCCAAACTGCCCGGTCGTCAACTTCCCCAGCCCGTAGCTGAACATATAAAATGCCAAATACCATCGCAGTGCGAGTATGGTGAAATCGAGGGCTTGTTGTCTGGAAATTTTCATGGGAACGTTAGCGGCACTTGAACGTTTGAAATTCGCACAACTTGCACAGCGAGACGGTTTTTTAACGGCAAAAATCGGGAATTGGTGCAAGGCGGCAAATTTCATAAAAAACGGGGATGTTTCGCACAATCGCGAAACATCCCCGAGAAAAATGTCACCCCAACAGCCAGGTCAGCAGCAGCCGCCACCGTCATAAAACCAAGTGGATTCGGAGATGAAAATATCGTTTCGGCCCAAACGGGAGAGCGTCCCGGCGGTTTTGTCGCACACGGCGAGGGGTTGGTTTTGTTGCAAAACGTGGCCTTTTTTGTCGTCGAAATATTCTTCCGAGCCGTAATAAATCGCCGTTTTCCCGGTGAACACGCAGGGGCCATCGGTGGGCATCGGGTCTTTGATGGCGCACACTTCTACGCTCTCGATATAGATGAGTTCGTCGGTCGGGTAATGGCCGGGCGCGAGCAGGCGGTAAGGGCGTTTGGCGCGCACTTCTACTGTGCCGAACCCGATGCTGGTTATCATGTCAATATACTCTTGCAGCGGCAGCGCGCCGGTGAGGCAAAGGGCGCGGAGGCGTTCGTCGCTGCGGAGTGTGTCGCTCATGGGCTGTTCGCAAGTCGGGTCGCTCATGATAAGGCGGCCATGCGGTTTCAGCACACGGTACATTTCGGAAAGTGCGCGGTAGAGGTCGTTTTTTGTAAAGATATTGAACAGGCAGTTTTGTGCTGCCACGTCCACCGAGTTGTCGTTCACCGGCAGGTCGAGCGCGCTGCCCTTGCGGATGTCAATGAATTTTCGGTCAAACCACTCGTTTTCCATTTCTGCCTGACCGAGGTTGGCGTGGCAGGCTTCAATCATTTCGTCCACCACGTCCACACCGATTACTTTGCCGTTTTTCCGGCTGAAATAACTAAACTGTAGCAGTTCCATGCCGCCACCGATGCCGACGTAAAGCACTGTGGGAGTGTTGATTAGATCTCTTGGATTGACGGTGCTGCCGCAGCCGTAGTTCATCTGGAGCATTTTTTTCGGAATGCTCAGCCCCGGCAGTTGCCACACAGGCGTGGTGGTGCAACAGAGGCCGACTTGTGGGGTTTCGGCGGCTTCTTTGTACACATCGTAGGTGGTATCGAGATATGAATCCATAAAAACAAATTCGTGTGAAAGGTGAGGTGTAAGATACGTCGCGAAGGAAGGCATGGTTTTTTGTCTCTTATCAAAAATGAAGATATATCCGCAGGAACAGTCGCCGCTGCGACGAATGAGCGATGTGCCGCTCGGTTTCAAAAGTGGTCGAAACGGATGCATAGCCAATTCCCCCGCTCCGTCCTTTTCTTTTTTTTAAAACCCGCTTTCGCTGCCGCTTCCGTCACAATCTCTTCATCCTGAATCAAAATGCCCGACACGAGCAGCCAGCCGCCGGGTTTTAACAATGTCGCCAAGTCGGGCAGCGAACCCAGAATCACGTTCCGGTTGATGTTTGCCAAAATACCGTCGAAGTCGCGGCCTTGAACGGCAGCAAGGGTGCCGAATCTGGCTGTCACGTTGGTCACATGGTTCACCTCGCTGTTTTCCAATGTGTTGCGATACGATTCTTCCTCGATGTCAACGGCTTCCACCTCGGCGGCGCCAAGTTTTGAGGCCAGAATCGCCAACACGCCCGTGCCGCAGCCGAAATCCAGAACTTTCTTTTCAGCCATCGGCAAATGTTCCATCGCGGCGATGCACTGCCAAGTCGTCTCATGATGGCCAGTGCCAAAAGCCATTTTGGGGTTGATGACCAATTCGTGTTTTACGCCCAGAATCGGCTCGTGGAAGTCTGCCCGCACCGCGCAAAAATCGCCGACGATGACCGGATGGAAATTGCTTTCCCAGATTTCGTTCCAGTTCTGGCCGGGCAAAAAATATTTTTCCCATTGAAAACCAATGTGTTCGCTCAATTCAGCAAGCAAGATTTCTGCCTCCGCAACGTGTTCGTCGCTCGCTGGGAGATAGGCGTTCAGCCCCTCCTCCGTTTCTTCAAAAGTATCGAATGGCGCGTCGGAGAGATAGGCGATCAGGATTTCGGCGGCTTCGGGTTGGCTCGCCGAACCGGCGGGATTGGTGCGGAGGGTGTATTTCCAGTAGTCCAAAATGTGAGCGGTAAGGGTGAAAAGTGAGAAGTGAGGGGTAAGAAGTGAGGGGTAAAAAGTGAGGAGGTGCTACTTTTGGCCGCAAAATTCGCAAAGGTGCGCTCAAAAACAACTTCTTCCGAACCTTATCTTGGCGTGGCGGGTCACGCGGTTTTCGCTGTTTTGGCTGCGATGGCTGCGTGGTTTTGGCAGGAGCGTACGCTCATTCTCGATGCGGCTTTTCAAAGTTATCTCTTTGTGGCCGACGGCAGCCCGGCCATCATGGTGGAGCGGTTTGGCGCGGCGATGGTGCAGTTGTTGCCGCTTTTTTGTGTGTGGGCAGGGGCTTCGCTGAAGACGGTTTTGGTGGTTTATTCGGTTTCCATCGTGCTGTTTCATTGGTTGTTTTTCAGCATTTGCCTCCACGTTTTGAAAGACAAAAAAGCCGCGCTCGCTATTTTGTTGTTCAATGTGCTGCTCGTCGGGGATTCGTTTTATTGGATGCAAAACGAACTATTACAGGCGATTACGCTCATGTTTGTGCTGTGGAGTTTGTGGTTGCGGCGGGGCGATTGGCGGCGTTTCACAAAGTTGGATTGTGCGCTCAGCCTGCTGTTGGCCACGACGGTGATTTACTACCACCCGCTGGTTTTTTTCCCGTTGGCTTTTGTGTGGAGTTGGTTGTGGCTGCGGGCACATTCGTCGGACGATTTTAATTCGTCCGACGAGTTGCGGGGCGTAGTTTCAAGGCAAATGCTTTTGGGAATCGCGGCCTTGTTCGCCCTCATTTTTTCTTCCAAATATATTTTTCGCCAACCAAATTTCTACGACCGGGGCATGACGGGCCAGTACGTCCGCGAGTTCAATTTTTCTTTTGAAAAACTATTGGCCTCGAACAGCCTGCGCGATTTCGCCGCGCATTTGAAAGACAATCTCTTTTTGCTGCTCCCCTTGCTGGCGCTCGTCACAGGGTTTTATTTCTGGAAAAAAAAGTGGCTGTTGGCGGCGCTTGCCCCTTTCGCGACGCTGTTTTATTGCCTGCTTATCATGCAAAGGTTTTTGGCCGACGACCGCTGGTACATTCAGGAAAGCCATTATCAGGCATTGGCGGTTTTTCTGATTGTGCCGTTGGTGTGGGATGTGCTGCCAACAGGATTTTCCATGTTTCAAAAACATGGAAAATCTGTCCTTTTCCTAGCTGTTATTTTTCTGACAATCAGGCTGTTCGGCATTTGGAACACACACGAACCCTACACGGCTCGGCTTGGATATGTGCGGGATTTGTTGGCAAAAACAAAAAAGTTGGAAGGCCGGAAATTCGTGGTTGGCTATGACCAAGCCGACCGAAAAACGCTGATGATGTACTGGGGGCTGCCGTTTGAAACGTTCCAAATGTCGGCGCTCGCGTCGCCCGATTCGGTAAGGGTCGTGGCGATTGCCGAAAATCCCGACAGTTTGGCGGCTCGCCTTTCGCGGGACTCTATGGTGACTTTTTTGATGATTCCGCCCAAATCGTTTGGCGATTTGCCGCCGGGATATTTCCGAATGACGGACACCGCAGTTTATCGGGCGATACGTTTGGAATAATGCGGACGGCTTTATCTTCGCCTCAAAAAACTGACACAAATGCGCTACTTCACCTCCCTTTTGGCCCTGTGCGGCCTCTTTCTTTTCTCCTGCAAAGACGAAGGCCTCAGCCCGGAGGAGCAGTTGCAGGAAGACATCAGAATCATCAAAAAGTACCTGGCTGATAACAACTTAACTGCCGATTCCACTGCTTCGGGGCTGCATTATTTCATTACGATAGAAGGCGCGGGCGGCCACCCCAACCTGCAATCAAATGTAAAAGTCAACTACAAAGGCTACTTGACCGACGGCAGGGTGTTCGAAGAAAGTGTCGAGACTTTTTTGTTGGCAAGCCTTATCCCTGGTTGGCAGGAGGCTATTCCGCTTTTGAAAAAAGGCGGTAAAGGAACATTTTTGCTACCGTCGTATCTCGGTTACGGTTCCAGCGGTTCCGGTGACATTCCGCCCAACTCGGTGCTGATTTTTGATATTGTGCTGGTGAATTTTTAAGAAGTTGGCATTTTCCCGAACAGCGTTTCCAATTTTTTCCACCGAAAATCAAAAATCCCGTTCAGTTGGCGGCGGATGAAGAGCCAGTTGGCAAAATCGCCGAGCCAGCCGAACGGGACTTTGTAATGTACCAAATCGGTCATTTCCACGCCGCCGGGCACGGCCTTGAAATGGTGCTGGTGATGCCAAATGCTGTATGGGCCAATGCGCTGTTCGTCCACGAAAAACTTGCCCGGCTCGACGTGTTTGATTTCCGTCATCCAAAAAAGCGGGATGCCGAAGAGGGGTTTCACCGTGTAAGTGATAATTTGCCCGGTGTACATTTTTTTCAAAAAATCCGGGTCGGAAGTGACGTGAAAACCCATGTAGGGTGGCGTTATCTCTTTGAGATTCAGCGGCGAAGAGAAAAAATCCCATGCTTTTTCCAATGGGATGGGAAGGCTTTGGACGCGCTTCAGGGTGTAAACTGCCATGGTGTGTTTGTTTTGCCCCGATAAACAGAGCCACTCCCGAACAGTTCATATTTGCAAAAAAAAGCGGCGGCGCGACTTCGAGCCGCGCCGCCGTAATTACAAAAATAGAAACCCAAGTTTTAACTCGTCTTGCCGGTCGGTCAAACCATATTCTCTGGGACGAATTTTTCCAAGTTTGGTGGATACTCCTTGCTATGTTCGTAGCGCACAATGTCGGTAGAAGTCACGATGCCTAAGAGTTCCCGTTGGTCATTCACGATGGGCACAGCGTGGAAAAGGTGTTCGGTAAGGACCTCGGCTACTGCGCCCAAGTGTTGGTCGGGGTCAAGCGTGGCGACTTTTGTGGTCATTATCTCACTGACTTTCATGGATTTGTACTCATCGGCAGATTTGCCGAGTTTGAAAATGTCCCATGAAGTGACCATCCCCACCAACTTTTTGCCCTCCACAATCGGGATGTGATGGATGCGTTTTTTGAGCAGAATGTCCCGTGCTTCGCCGAGGGTGCTGTCTGGATTGAGGGTGATGACGTTGGTCGTCATGTGCGATTGTACAAGTTCATTCATCATAGGCTGCGAAAGATGTTTGTTCGGTGAAACGGATTTAGTTCGACCCGAAAATAAGGGCATTTTGTTTTTATGCACAAAATAAATTTTGGGTTCTCGCAAAAATTAACAATTTCGAGATACAAGCTCGAATATTCCATCATTTCAAATAGTTACTTGCCCAACTCCCGAGCCCGCACCAACGCTGCTTGTGCCCCCGCCACAATGTCGTCGTGCAAAGCCGTTTCGCGCCACACCTGCATCGCCGCCTCCGTTGTGCCGCCCTTCGAGGCGACCCGCGCAATCCAGTTTTCGCAGCTCAAATCAGATTTGTTGTAAAGGTCAACCGCTCCCGTAAAGGTCTGGCTGACAAGCAACTCTGCCTCCGACGGCGAAAACCCCATCTGTTTGGCGGCCTCCATCATCGCGTTCATAAAAAAATAGACGTAGGCCGGGCCGGAGCCTGAAATGGCCGTGGAAGCATCTATCATGTCCTCTTGCTCCACATAAATCGTTTTGCCGGTGGTGCTCAGCAGATTTTGCACCATCACCAATTCGATGCGCGTCACCGCGTCAGTCGAGGTAAAGGCCGTCACGCCCGCGCCGATCTGCGCCGGCAAGTTGGGCATAGCGCGGATGATTTTGTCCGCGCCGAGTGCCGTTGAAATCGCCGCCAAGCGCACCCCCGCCATGATGCTCAGAAATACCTGCCCGGGCTGCGTCATATCGCCGATTTCAGCAAAAAGTTTGGGTGAATCTTGCGGTTTCACGGCCAAAATAAGCAAGTCGGCCTCCGGGACGCACAGCCGAGGATCGCTGAAAAAACGGCCTTCGTACGTCTCGCTGAGTTGGTTGGCTTTTTCGTAGGTGCGGCACAGCACCATCATGTTGTCAGCCGTCACGATGCGGCTGCGCAAGAAACTTTGGGCATAAGTGAGGCCCATATTGCCGCCGCCGAGGATGAGGATTTTCATTTTCTGTTAATTTGTTGATTCGTTGATGCGTTGATTTGATGACTTTTGCGAGTTGTCTTGAACGGGCAAAATTCAATTTTTCCAGCGTATGAAAAAAATAACCTTTCTCCTTGCCGCGCTCGCGGCGTTCTTTTTTAGTTGCGAAAATAAAATGCAAAATACTGAAAATCAAAAACCTGCACCCGAACGACCCGCTTATGCTATTGCTATTCATGGCGGCGCGGGCGCGCTCAAACGCGCAGCCATGACACCCGAAAAAGAGACAGCCTACCGCGCTGCGCTCGATTCGGCGCTCACCATCGGCGAGACGATTTTGAAAAATGGCGGCTCGGCACTGGACGCGGTGGAGCAAACCATCACCTATCTCGAAGACTGCCCGCTTTTCAACGCCGGGCGCGGCGCGGTTTTTACCCATGAAGGCAAAAACGAACTCGACGCGAGCATCATGGACGGCGCGACCCAAAAAGCCGGTGCAGTCGGCAGCGTGATGACCGTGAAAAACCCCATCCAACTCGCCCGGGCGGTCATGGACAAATCGCCGCACGTTTTTCTCACTGGGCGCGGTGCCGAGCAATTTGCAAAAGAAAATGGCATCGAAATCACTGACCCAAAATGGTTTTTCACACAAGAACGCTGGGATGTATTGCAGGAAATGCTCAAAGAGGAGGAAGAAAAAACCGGCAAGCGCGGCCACCTCAAACTCTCTGACAATCAATCTGCTACTCCAAATAGCGACGGCAAATTCGGCACCGTTGGCTGCGCCGCGCTGGACAAAAACGGCAACCTCGCGGCTGGCACCAGCACGGGCGGCATGACCAACAAACGCTGGAACCGCCTCGGCGATTCGCCCGTCATCGGCGCGGGCACTTATGCCTCCAACGATGCTTGCGCCGTCTCTTGCACCGGTCATGGCGAATACTTTATCCGTTATGCCGTGGCGTATGACGTGTGGGCGCTCATGTCGTACAAAGGGCTGTCTCTCGCCGATGCCACTGACTTGGTGGTCAACAAAAAACTCGTGGAAAAAGGCGGCGAGGGTGGCCTCATCGCCGTGGACAAGGACGGCAACATTGCGCTGCCGTTCAATTCCGAGGGGATGTACCGGGGCTACGCCAAACCGGGCGAGCGAAAGGTGGCGATTTATAAGGAGTAATGGTTGTGGGGTTTCTGGTTGCTGGGTTTCTGGTTGCAAGGTTTCTGGTTACAGGTTGTTCGTTCGTGGAGCAGAATGGGAAATATAACCAGCAGCCCAGCAACCAGAAACCCCGCAACCCCGCAACCAAAGTCAAAGAAACTAAATTTGGAATCATCCAGTTGATTTTCCCATAAACTAAAACAAGTTTGGAACATGGATGAAAAAATCATCGTCAACGAGCAGATTGTGCTGACCGAATTCCGCGAGGAAGACAAATCTAATTTGGTGCGGTACATGAACGACCCGGTCATCTACCAAAACACGCTGACCATCCCGAGCAACTATACTGATGCCGATGCCGTCAAATGGCTCGAAACAACGCGGACAAACCGCGAAAAATATAACCGCCTGACCAACTGGGCCATCCGCCACCAAGAAGCAGGGCTGGTCGGCGGCATCGGAAGTTTTGTCCACACGGGTATAGACGGTCACCGCGACGAAATCGGCTATTGGCTCGCCGCGCCATTTCGTGGCCGCGGCATTATGACCGAGGTGGTTGGCAAACTGACCGAATATTGGTTTGAGACCCGCCCGCTGGTGCGCATCGAAGCGTGGGTTTTTGCGCACAACCCCGCTTCGGCGCGGCTTTTAGAAAAAGCAGGTTTTCAGCGCGAAGGTTTCGCCCGTAAATTTGCCAAAAAAGAGGAGCGGTATCTTGACGCTATTTTATTGGCAAAAATCAAAAGTGAGTAAGGTTTAGTGTGGTTGAGAAGGGTTTAGATGGTTTAGAAAACGTAGGGCGAATTCATTTTCTAAACCATCCCCCCCCAACCATCCTAAACCCCTCTCAACCACACTTATGCAACCTGACAAGACTCTTCATTTCACTTCCCATATTGAGATTTCCACGAACAAACTCTGGGGTGCCCACTTCATTGTGCCAGAGGTGATTGCGCGGGTTTTTATCAAAGAAGACGACCGCCGCGTGGTGTGCAATTTGAATGAAAAAGTGGAATATCAATGCGCCCTGCTGCCCAAAGGCGACGGCTCCTTTCTTATCACCGTCAACAAAAAAATACGCGACCAATTGGGGCTGAAAGATGGTTCACTTGTTCGCGTCGGCCTCCGGAAAGACGAGAGCGAATATGGGCTGCCCATGCCCGAAGAATTCGCCGAGGTGCTGGCGCAAGACGAAGAAGGCAATCGCCTGTTCCACGCCCTCACGCCGGGAAAATTGCGCACCCTCCTCTACATTGTTGGCCAGGTGAAAGACCCGGACAAACGCGTCAGCAGGGCCATCGCCATCGTGGAGCATTTGAAAAAGAACGGTGGGAAAATCAATTACCGGCAGTTGAATGAAGAAATGCGGCAGGGGTGACACCGTTCATTTTCCAAAAAACTTTACCGTCTCAAATTTGCTTCCGCTATCAAATCTGGAAAAAAGCCATTGAAATCTTCCGAAAATGCCTCGATTTCAGCAAAAAAAAACGTCGCCAATGCCAATGTGTCCATTCCGCCCACCATGCGCCGGCTGAAACGGTCGAGTACCCATTCCAGTCCCTCTCGGGTTTGATAGCCGTGCAAAAAACGCCCGGCCAACATTCGCGGCACCCGTTGTGCCAGCACCGGTGGCATTTCTGCTGCCCGTTTTCCCAACCGTATGTAAATTTTTTCTGCAAAAACATCGAACGGCTCGTCGGCATATTTTACCCAATGAATCGCCAGCAGGTGGTCGTACAAAACATCCATCACAGGCCCGGCATAACGCCCAGCAAAAGACCGGATGCGCTCCTTGCTTCGGTGCGTCATCGCATGATTGTCGGTGAAACTGTCAATCGCCCGGTGCAGCAAAATGCCTTTTTGTACCCCCTCCTGGTAGTTCTTCCATGTGCTCCCTTTCACAAAGTCGCCGATAAAATTGCCGACGAGCAAGTCTTCATCGTCAAAAGAAAGAAAACAGTGGGCGAGGTGGTTCATTGTGTGAGAAGTGAGAGAGCGAGTGAGAAGGATGAGAAAATTTCGAGATTCAAACAGCCTCAAAATGCCAAAGTTGCGCTTTTGGCAAATATTGGGCGTAGTCAAAAATTTGCTGCTCGTTTTTCTACCTTTGCGCCCGAAAAAAAATAGGGCTTTCAAAATTATGTTCGTCAGGCAAAATTTGAAAGCCCTATTTTCAAAACAAAAATTCGCAACAGCCCACCCCTTTCACCTTTCTCACGTCCATCTCTTATGCCTTTGCAATGTGGTATTGTTGGTCTGCCCAACGTCGGAAAATCAACCCTGTTCAACGCCCTCACCAGCGGCAAAGCCCTCGCGGCCAACTATCCTTTCGCCACCAAAGACCCCAACCTCGGGGTCATCACCGTGCCTGATACCCGGCTCGATAAATTGGCAGAACTCGTTAATCCTCAACGCATTTTGCCCACCACTGTCGAAATTCTCGACATCGCCGGATTGATAAAAGGCGCGAGCAAAGGAGAAGGTTTGGGCAACCAATTTCTCGCCAATATCCGCGAGGTGGATGCCATCGTCCATGTGGTGCGGTGTTTCGACGACGACAACGTGGTGCATGTGGATGGCTCCGTCAACCCCGTGCGCGACAAAGAAATCATTGATCTCGAACTGGGGCTGAAAGACCTCGAAACCATCGAAAAACGCCTCGACAAAGTTTCCCGCTCTGCCCGCATGGGCAACAAAGACGATCAAAAAGCACTCGAAATCCTGACCAAAGTAAAAGCCCACCTCGAAACGGGGCGTGTGGTGCGCGAACTGCTCGCCGATATGGACGACGACGCCAAAACGCTGATTACCCGCGATTTGGCGCTGCTCACGGCCAAGCCGACGCTCTATGTCTGCAATGTGGACGAGGCCGCCGTCGAAAGCGGAAATGCGCACACCGAGACTTTCAAAAAATCGGTGGCCGCCGAAAACGCCGAAGTCATCATGATTTGTGCAGGCATCGAGGCGCAAATCGCCGAAATGGACTCTCGCGAAGAACGCCAAGAGTTTTTGGAAATGATGGGATTGAGCGAGCCGGGAGTGAACAAACTCATTCGCTCGGCGTATAAGTTGCTGAATCTCATCACCTATTTCACCGCCGGAGAAAAAGAGGTGCGTGCCTGGACGGTGCGGCGCGGCGCCAAAGCCCCCGAAGCGGCGGGCGTGATTCACTCCGATTTTGAAAAAGGATTTATCCGCGCCGAAGTCATCAAATACACCGATTTCACCACGCTCGGCTCTGAGGCCAAAGTAAAAGAGGCGGGCAAAATGGCCGTCGAAGGCAAGGAGTATGTGGTGCAAGACGGCGACATCATGCACTTTCGATTTAATGTGTGAGAGCGTGAGAAAAGGGAGAAAGCGAGAAATTTTTTTACCTTGAAACCCAGAAACCTTGCAATCATGCAACCTATAAACACCATCATTTTTGACCTCGGCGGTGTGCTCATTGACTGGAACCCCGAATACGTTTTTCGGGAACTCATCCCTGACCCGGAGCGGCGGCGCTTTTTCTTTGAAAACATTTGCACGCACGAGTGGAACATCGAGCAAGATGCTGGCCGTCCGCTCACCGAGGCGACAGAACAGCTTGTGAATGAGTACCCTGAATGGGAACCTGAAATCCGCGCCTACTACGGCCGTTGGGAGGAAATGCTCGGCGGGCCAATTCACGAGACGGTTGAGTTGCTGCGCGAATTGCGCGACCGCGAAGAACACCGCCTGCTCGCGCTGACCAACTGGAGCGGGGAAACATTCCCCGTCGCCCTGTCGCGATACGATTTTCTCCATTGGTTCGAAGGCATCGTCGTTTCCGGCGATGAAAAAACCCGCAAGCCCTTTGCCGATATTTATGAAATCCTGCTCGACCGTTATGAAGTGAACCCTTCGCAAGCGGTTTTTATTGACGATAGCCTGAAAAATGTGGAAGGCGCGGAAGCGGTGGGCATCAACGGGATTCATTTTCAAAGTACTGCGCAATTGAAGGAAACCTTGCGCGAATGGGGTGTCCAGTAACGCCAACTTTTAGTTGGCCGGTGTAAAGTTCGCCGATCGGAGGTCGGCGTTACTTCGTATATTCGCACCATGATTCCGCCCAAACAAGTTCAGGAAATCCTCGATGCTGTGCGCATCGAAGAGGTGATTGAAGAATTTGTCAACCTGCGCAGGCGCGGGGTGAATCTGATTGGTTTGTGTCCTTTTCACGGTGAAAAAACGCCGTCTTTCAACGTCAATCCCACCCGCAATATCTTCAAATGTTTCGGCTGCGGCAAGGGCGGCGATGCCGTCACTTTTTTGCGGGAACACGAAAATCTGACCTACCCGGAGGCGCTGCGCTGGCTGGCGAAGAAGTACAACATTGAGATTCAGGAGATTGAGCGCAGCCCGGAGCAAATGGCCGAAATGCAGTTGGCCGAATCGCTCTACATCGTCAACGATTTTGCGCTCCAGCATTTTCAAGAACAACTTTTTGATACCGACGAGGGTAAATCTGTCGCGTTGGCCTATTTCAAAAAACGCGGCCTGCGCGAAGAAACCATCCGCGCTTTTGGGCTCGGCTATGCCCCTGAACAGCGCGATTTGCTCGTGCGCCGCGCCAAATCCGCGGGCCATAATTTGGATTTGCTGAAAAAAAACGGCCTGTGCAGCCAAGATGGCAGCCGCGATTTTTTCCGGGGGCGGGTCATGTTTGCCATCCACAACCTGTCGGGCAAAGTCGCCGCATTTGCCGGGCGCACCATGTCATCGGACAAGACGATTCCGAAGTACATCAACAGCCCAGAAACTGAGGTTTATGTCAAAAACAAAATCCTCTACGGTGCTTTTCAGGCTAAAAAAGCCATCCGCCAGCGCGACGAATGTCTGCTCACGGAGGGTTACATGGACGTGATTTCGCTCCATCAGGCGGGCATCGAAAATGTAGTGGCATCTTCCGGCACGTCGCTCACGGAAGGCCAACTACAACTCATCAAGCGCAACACCAACAACCTCAAAATCCTCTACGACGGCGACCCGGCGGGCATCAAAGCCGCGCTGCGCGGCCTCGACCTTGCGCTGGAGCAGGACATGAACGTGAAAATCTGCCTCCTGCCCGACGGCCACGACCCAGACTCTTATGTGCAAGAATTTGGGGGAGAGGCATTCACGAAATTCACGACCGAAAACGCGAAGGATTTTATCCTTTTCAAAACCCAACTGCTCATCGAAGAGACCAAAGGCGACCCGGTGAAAAAATCGGCATTGATAAAAGACATTGTCGCCAGTATCGCCAAAATACCCGACCCCATCAAGCGCAGCGTGTATCTGAAAGAATGTTCCGTGCTGCTCGAAGTGGACGAAAAAGCCCTGCACAGCGAGACGAACAAACTGATTACCACGACTTTAAAAAAGCGCGAGGAAAAAGCGGCCCGCCAACCGGGCGCCGCGAGCGATTCGCCCGGTGCTTTGCCCGACTACGACTGGCCGGGCGAGCCGCCACCTTTTCCGTCTGATGCCGACGGGGGATTTGCGTCGTCGCCCGCACACGAAAAGCGGATGGCGCGCGGCGACGAATTCCAAGAGCGCGACATCATTCGCCTGCTCGTGCAGTTTGGAAATCAGGTGCTTGAAAATGAAAATGTCAGCGTCGCGGAGTTCATTTTGGCCGATATTGAAGAGTCGCTGAGCAACTTTGACAACCCCTTGTACGGCAAAATTGCCTCCGAGTGTCACGCGCTTTTGGTGGACGGGAAAACTTTTGACCAAACCTATTTTCTTCACCACGCCGAAAAAGACTTCAGCGATTTGGCGATTGACTTGCTGACTTCACCTTTCGAGTTCTCGCCCAACTGGGAAGAAAAATGGAATTACCCGCTGCAAAACCAGCCCATGCCCGAACTGAATTTCGACCTCGATATGCGCCAGGCACTCGACCGTTTCAAACTTCGTAAAATTCAGAAAATGTGCGACTTGAATCTCGCGCGCGTGAAGACGGCTTCCGACTCCGACGACATGGAATCCATGATTCGCTACATGAAAATCCAGCAAAAACTGAACGAAACGCGGAACGAGATTGCGGACAGGGTGGGGACGGTGGTGCTGCCAAAATAAGTCGCTCGAATCTCTATGTCCAACAAAATCAACATCCTCTTCATCTGCACCGTCAATCGTATGCGCAGCGCGACCGCCGAGCGGATTTATGCTGACGACGAACGTTTCAATGTGGATTCGGCTGGCACGGACAAGTCAGCAACCATGCAAGTAGATGAATATCAATTGGAATGGGCAGACTATGTCATCGTGATGGAAAAAATGCACCGGAACAAAATCAGGCAGATGTTTCCCGAACTGTATGAGAAAAAACGCATCATTTGCCTCTATATCCCCGACGAATACGACTTTATGGAACCTGCGCTGATTGATTTGTTGCAACGAAAATTTGAGCACGTTTACAGGACTGAAATAGCGCCTTTGTTTTAAACTTACCAACCAGCAACCCGAAACCATTAGCCCATGCACCTCACCATCCTCGGCAATTCCGCTGGCGGCCCTTTTCACGGGCGACACTACACGACACAAGTTTTACAGGTTGAAAATCAGATGTTTATGATTGATTGTGGCGAAGGTGCGCAGATGCAACTTTTCCGCTACCGGGTCAAATTTGACCGCATCAATCACATTTTTATCAGCCACCTGCACGGCGACCATGTGTACGGCCTCATCGGGCTGCTCACGGGCTGGTGTTTGAAAAAACGCACGGCGCGGCTTCACATTTATTCGCCGCCCGGCTTGTGGGAATTGGTGGAAACCACCGCCCGGTTGTGCCGCGTTGTTTTTCCATATCCACTCGAATTTCACGAAGTGGATGCCACCGTTTCGGCAAAAATATTTGAAAACCCAAAAGTGGAAGTCTGGACGATTCCGCTGAATCACCGCATCGAGACGGCTGGCTGGTTGTTTCGTGAAAAAACAAAACTACGCTCTATCCGCCCGGAAAAAATCGCGGAATTCGACATTCCGTATTCCCTCATCCCCGGTATCAAGGCCGGAAAGGACTTGGCACTGCCGGACGGCCGTGTGGTGTCAAATGTGGAACTGACGCTCGATCCGCCCCGACCGCGCAGCTACGCTTTTTGCAGCGATACGGCGCCGTCGGAAGTCGTCGCAGAGGCCGTGCGCGGCGTGGATTTGCTGTATCACGAGGCGACTTTTGCCAACGAACACGCAGAAGAGGCGGCGTTTTCCGCCCATTCGACTGCCGCACAGGCCGCAGCGATTGCCCGGCAGGGTGGAGTGGGGCGGCTGATTTTGGGACATTTTTCGGGGCGCTATTTGGATGTGGAGCAGCACCTCGCAGAGGCGCGGGCTATTTTCCCCAAAACGGAGCTTGCCGTAGAAGGGCAGAGTTGGGAGGTCGGCCACAGTTTGTAAAGAATTGAAAATCATGCAAAAAGAAGACCTGCGCATTGTCCGAATCAGCAAATTTCTCAGCCAAATCCTGCGCCACCGACCCGATAAAATCGGCCTTTCGCTCGATGCCAACGGGTGGGCAGAGGTGGGCGAATTGCTCGAAAAATCTGCTCAAAAAGGTATGCGATTCGACCGCGCCACGCTCCAAATGGTGGTGGACACGAACAACAAAAAACGTTTTTCCATCAGCGATGACGGCCTCCGTATTCGCGCCAATCAGGGGCATTCGATTGATATTGAACTGGGTTTGCCGCCGCAGCGACCGCCCGAAATGTTGTTTCACGGCACGGTGGAGCAGCATCTTGCGCTGATTCGCAAAGAGGGGCTGCTGAGGATGAAACGACAACACGTCCACCTGAGTCAAGATTTGGAGACTGCCGTTGCGGTCGGTGGGCGGCGCGGCAAGGCAATCGTTTTGCAAATAAAATCTGGGGAAATGGCGCGTCAAGGCTTCCTCTTTTTTCTCTCGGAGAATGGCGTTTGGCTGACCGAAACTGTGCCACCGGCGTTTATTGGATTTCCGTAAAATGCAAAAGGCCTCCATTTCTGGAAGCCCTTGCGGAATCAAACTTGCAGCGTATTTATTCAGAATGGGTTTAGAGTGGTTTAGAAGGGTTTAGATAGTTTAGATGGTTTAGAGCCAGAACAAAATATGTAATCTAAAACCATCTAAACTTCTTCATGCCAATTTCTCCATATCGCGGATGAGGATGCTGTTGCGGTTGAAATAAATCAGGTTCGACTTGCGCAAATCGTTGAGTACGGAAGTTACAGTTTGGCGGCTGGTACCGGTCAGGTTGGCGATGTCCTGTTGTGTGAGGTGGTGTTTGAGCAGGGTTTCGTAGCCGACGCGGCGGCCTTCTTTGCACGCAGTTTCCACCAAAAATTCGATAATGCGCTCGCGGGCGTCTTTCAGCACAAGTTTGGCGAGGCGGTCTTCCACGCGCTGGAGGCGTTGCGTCAGATGCGTGAGGCAGGCGAACACGAGCCGCTGGTTTTGCTCCATGAGTTGTTGAAAATCAGCGGTTTTGATAGCGAGGTACTCTACCTCGTCGTGCAGTGCTTGGGCGAATTCGCTGCGTTTGGTCTCACCAGCCAGCGCCAAATCGCCGAAGAGCGTTTCGGGTTGCAGGATTTCCTTGATGACCTCGCGCCCGTCTTGCGAAAAAGTGCCGGTCTTCACCCGGCCTCTCATCAGCGCATAGATGTGGTCGGCGGGTTCGTCGGGCATGAAGACGAACTGAAATTTTGGTGCGCGCCGGTGGTGGGCGATGGCAGCAAGTTGTTCCAGTTCGGTGACGCTGAGCGAGTTCAGCACGGGAAGTTTTCCGAGGAGTTGCATTTTGTTGCTCAATTCCATAGCGGCGTAGTTTTTGTTTGAAAGCAGGAGAAGTGTTGGTTTGTATCTATAAATATCTCGGATGGGAGATTGCAGCAGTGCCGGTTGTCAAGGGTGGGCGCAATGGGGATTCGTCGTATTGGGCGGTTCGTCGAAGAATCTTTGGGGTGGCACTCTTTTTTCGATACAAAAGTAAGTTGAAATGTTGCCTGTAAAAAGGACATTTTTGAGGCTTTGTCGGGAATTAATTTTTTGTAAAAAAAATAAAAATGCATTGATAAACAAGTCGTTATGAAGCCCACCCAAGTTTGCTATGAGTAGCGCTTTTTTGGCACAGTTTTTAAAAAATATGCTAAATGGAGGAATGGCCGGGCATTTTTCTCGCTGTCGCTTTACTTTTGGCACTCTTCCGATGGCACGTTGATTGTTTTCAGAAAATGATATTTCGCGGCTACCGAAAACCTTTTAATCCTCTCCTGCTGACGGTTTCTACCGTGCCCCAAACCGATTTTTCCCGCTGTTCCCGAATTGAACGACATGACAATACGATTTACATTTTTCATGACATGCGTTTTTGCGCTGTCGCAAATCCTTTCGCCGTCAAAGTGCGCCGCCGCCGCTGCCGCGTCCGACAATTGTGACAACCCCATTCAAATCAGTTCGCTCATCATCACCAACTCGGTGTGCGGCGATTCGAGCGGGGTCATTTTACTCAACCTTGTTGGCGGCAACGATGCCTTCACTTTTTCATGGACGCCCAATGTTTCGACCTCCGGTGTCGCTTTTGGCCTAAAAGCAGCGGCGTACGAAATCCATATTGTGCGAAACGGCGACCCAAGTTGCACGCTCGACACGACGGTAATCGTCAACAACTCCAACGGCCCCAATGTGCAGGTGTCTCAAATCAAACCTGCCAACTGTTCGGCTGCTAATGGGGAAGTCGTGATGTCGCCACAGGGTTTTACCTACGCATGGAGCAACGGCGATGTCGGGTCGGTCAACTCGGATTTGGCGAGCGGGTGCTACTTCGTCACGGCGACCAATCCCGGCAATGGCTGCTACACGGTACTTAAAATATGTGTGCCAAACGAAAATCAGTTGGAATCTACCTACAATGTGCTTGCCTTGGCAAAATGCGGCAAACCGACGGGGCAGGTGGATGTGCAGGTGACCGGCGGTTCGGGGCAGTACACTTACAGTTTTGGCAACAACCCCATTGCCTCGAATCTTGCACCGGGTCTCCATGTTTTTTATATCACGGACAATGTGACGGGGTGTTTGGATACCCTGACGGTGGTGATGACAGAAGGTCCTCTTTTGGGCGAAGTCGTCGTCACACCTTTCAACATAAAATGCGCCGGCACGGGACAAGGAAATGTAGAGTTTGAAGTATTGCCGGGGGCAAATTTTGTTTTGCCGTTCACTTTTGCTTTGTGGGACGAAAATGGCAACGCGCAATCGCCCGGCGACTTGGCCGCCGGGACGTATTTTTTGCAAATTGCCGATGCCGACAGCTGCCTTTTGCCAGTGGACACTTTTCAAATATCGGAGCCGCCCCTTTTCTCTGCGCAAACTTCGGTGTCGCCCGAAACTTGCTCTCAAGGTGGTCAAATTCAACTTGCGCTCAGCGGAGGTCATGGTCGGTACATCGTGGATTGGAGCGATTTGCCGGGGTTCGACAACCCGGAAGACCGCCTGAATCTGGATGCGGGTTTTTATAACGCGACGGTTTACGACAGCCTTTTTTGTGCCTATCCTGTTGGACCGGTGTTGGTTCCGGGTTACTGCAACATCCCCGATACGCTGATTTTGATAGTGGCGGCCAACAATATAAACTCACTTTGTCTGCCCACGCCCGCTGGGGTGGCGGTCTCTTCGTTGACTTATGCAATTGCTGCTCAGGGTACGCCGGTTTTTGGCAGTTGGTCATTGAGTTCATCGGGTTGTGTATCTTATCAAGCAGGGCCTGTGCCTGCATTTGGCGTGGACCCAATTTGTGTAGCAATAAAATCGAGTGTGTCGGGCTTGAGCGATACAGTTTGTGTGGTGGTGAACATCACGACCATTTCTGCCGAAATTGACTCAATTTATTTTGCCGCGCAAGCTGGGAATTCGGCGACCGCCTGCGGTTTTATTCCTTCAAATTTCAACAATACGGTCATCGAATTGATGAACGGACAGGGGCTGAGCGGCACGAGCGATGCGTTCGGCGAATACCAAATTGATCCAATTTCAGGCTGCATCACTTTTGAATCTTACGGGCAGACGGGCTACAATGTGGATGAAATCTGCGTCGCCGTGTGCGACAACGTGTTGCGCCAATGCCGCGTTATTTGTTATTTTCCGTCCGTGTTGTCGCCCAACGATTGTCTCGATGGGATAACGTTGCCCGACAATCTGATGCTGACGACCGACGATTGCGACGCGGGTGCGTCTGTTTGTTTGCCCATTCCTTTTGAACAAATTTTCGACTATGCCATTCTCGACAACGGCGCGGCATATTCGGGCGGCCAATTCTCTGGCTGCGACCAACAAGCGGCGATTTCTTATACCGTAAAACTGACTGGCGGCCCGTACCAATTGGGTGCTTGGGCAGTGGGCGGGCAGGTTTTTTCTGGCTTTTTCACCGATGCTTATGGGCTGCTTGCACTGATGAACCAATTTGACCCCGTGCCGGGCTGGACGCTGGAGCGCGATTCGATATTTGTGGGCGGAGACATTGCCCAAACGCACGGGCTGCTCCAAGTTATTTCTGCACAAGACCAATCCATCGAAGCGCCGCCGCAGCAAAAAAACACGCTCAAAGGGACAGTGGTGCGTTTTGCCACCGGCCAGCATACCATGATTTTCAGGCGGGTGCAAACGGGCTGCCTTGACACGATGCAGGTAAGGGTGACGTGTTCCGATTGTGCGCCGATTCACAACTACACGCCTGACAATCAGGGCAATATCGCATGGACGCTTTCTCAATGCGCGGGCGACACGACTTTTTGCACCAATATTCTCAGTCAAAATTTGGGGGAATACGTCATCACGGACAACGGCCAACCATTTTCAAGTATCTCATTTTGTGGCAATAACGTGGCGCTCCGGCTCGATACGGGGTTTCACCAAATCCACATCCTGCACACCGTTTCTTTGTGTGAGTACAATGTGCGCGTTTTGCTGAATTGCACGGATAATCCCGGCGACTCGACGTTGCTGGCCGTGCCAGACGAAATTGCGACCCTTCAAAATACAGCGGTCGAAATTGCCCTGCTCGTCAACGACATCATCGGGGGCATCGTCGGCAATACGGATGGTTTGGATCAGTTGGAACTGCTGAGCGAACCGCCAAACGGCGCGGTGTTTTATGACGATTTTCTCGGCATTGTGACCTACACGCCCAACAACGGTTTTTGCGGCGTGGACACCTTTTCTTATGAAATAAGGGACTTGGCGGGTATGCGTTCGGGCGCACTTGTGACGGTGACAGTGGTGTGCGACAAAGTGCTGATTTACACAGGTATCTCGCCCAACGGCGACAGCAAAAACGATGCTTGGCACATCTTCGGCATCGAGCAATTTCCGGACAACGAGGTACAGGTGTTCAACCGATGGGGCAATCTTGTTTTTAAACAAAAAGGCTACTCGAACCTGAACGCGTGGGACGGCACCTGGAACGGGAAAGATTTGCCCGACGGCGCATATTTCTATGTCTTGGACTTGGGCGACGGCTCGCCGGTGTTGAGCGGGTATTTGCAGTTGATGCGCTGACGCATGATTACACCAGTTCCGCCACCGGAAATTCCATCTTAAACCCGCTCACTTTTACGGCCAATAACGGTTTCGCCAAACTGACATCCGGGAAAAACGCGGGATTTACCCGAATATCCAGCACGCGGGCGAGTTGTCCTGTGCCGCGTCCTTTTGGCGAGGTGAGGAAAATTTGATGCTCCCAAAATTGGTATAAATGTATGGGAATCAGTGCCGTAGTCACCGGGAAACGCAGGCCGCCGGAGCGCAGGGTAATGTCGAAACCGGGCATCCCCTGCTCATCCAACACGGAGATGCGCTCGGCATTGCCATCTTTTTCAACCTGAAACGGGCGCGCGCATTTTGGTATGCCCCAGTTGGCTCGACCGCTCACCGTGCTGTCTTCCGAATCCACGAAAATGCGGGTGATGCTGTAGCGCCGCCCCTGTGGTGTGCGGAATTTGCCGGGCATGAACAGCAATTCCCGGTACGCGCCGACGGGCGACTCGTGGTAGTTCACCAGCATCACCGCCCCGAAAAAGCCGTCGAATCTCCCGGCCAGTTCCGGCGGCACAAAGCCATGCTGCGCCACCCACTCGCGACTAAATCTGTAAAACAGCATATAGCCGTCACCGTATAATGTCCAAGGGGCGGGGGAAATGGAGGGCATTGGTAGCGTCGTTTATATCTCCAGTTCAATTAAATATAGCCATCCGTAATCCCGACATCAAAATTGAATCGCAGAGATTCCACAAATTGAAAGATGTCGTCTGCGACGAACTTGAAGTATTTTTCCCTGTATTCCTGATGAGGCTCATAAACAAAATCAGGCGGAATATCTTGGGGAAAAACGCGGTAGATTTTATCGGCGTTTTCCGGGCCAAAGCCGAGATACAAACCCGAGCCCCAAGTGTATTCCACGTCTTCTATTTGAATCAGGTTCCATTGAAATTCTTCCTGCAAACCTTTGCCAAAAAGCCCCCATTTTTCATAAACGCCTTTGAATGTGAGCAGGTGGTGATAATTCGCAATCCATTTCCCGTGTTCGTCAAAAGATGACTTGAACACATAGTCGAAAAATTGGCGTTCCTCTTCTTCCAGATGCAGGTGGAACAAATATGGCTCCTCCCCCAAAATATAACTGTTGGTGAACGCTCTGTATTTCTCTGGCAGATTAAAACCCAAATATAGCTCCTCCAGCGATTTGAAATGCTTGGCATTGGCCAGTTTATCCCTGTCGTCACAGCGTTCGAAAAAGAAATGATAGCCCTTGTAAACACTGTATTTCTTTATGACATCTTCTTTTGTCATTTCTGTATAAAGGTAAAAAATGCAGTGGTTATTTGGAAGTTTAATCTATAAGATCCAATTCAGCCTCTCCATATCTTCTTTTGTCCAGTTTGCCCTCTTTCAATAAATAGTAGAAGTAGCTGCCGTCTTTATGATGCCAGGAAAAATCATGGATTTCTGCCGTCTTGGAAGGTTTTGACTTGATACGAACCTGTTGATTCCAGTGAAATCTTGGAGCAGGCAGTATTTGTTTAACTCCTTCCTTTTTTGCTCGAACTACTTCAGACTTAAACTTCAATTCAATATAGTCGCCTTGGTCGCCAATGCAATAAGATATTCCCAATCCATGCGACCTCAGCATTGGCAAGTCTTCTGGATGAATTAATTCATCATGCCCTTGATTTGGAATCCAAGGATAAAAAACCCACTTCTCAGATAGTTTTGTATTCATGTGCTATATTGGACAAGTGAGACAGCGGCGGTTATCTCCTGCTGAGAACACGTTTACGAAACCTCAAAGGTTTCGTAAACGTCTGCTAAAGTGAGACACCGGCGGTTATTTCCCGCTGGCTAAACACGGTATTTTTCAATATAGGACTCGTCCACTATTTTTCTTCCACTTTCCAACAACAAAGCATCCAGTTTCTTGGCGAGTTTATGTAACAAAGTTAGTCGCTCTCCTGTAACCTTATCCATATCAATTCCGATGACTGAATAGGTTGTATCCAAAGTTGCCCACAGTCTGGGATAGTCTTTTTGGGGATGAGGATAGGCAACCGCGTGAAACTTATATTTGAAGTTCTTTGGGTCATTTTTCAAATCTGCCTGACCGGTACTGGTGTCTTCGTACCATTCCAAACCTTCCGTTTCAGCTACGGCTTTTTCCCAAGAAGATTGGGTTATCTCCGGCTTGCTGTTGTCTATTAACTTGAATTTTGCCTTGGCAATGTAATAGCGTTTCATATCCTGGATGAAAACTTTTTGCCGTTGTCGTGCGTCTCGCCGACAACATTGCGCGGGAGAGACTCAGGGTATTTTGAGGTTCAAGTTTTGTCACTCGCCCCGTCCAAACTCATTGGGGTTGGCGGGACGCCAACAACGGCAGGAATTACCCTGACTGTCCTGTGTTCCCTTCATTTGCTATCTCCCTTTTTACTCCCTGTTGAATACTGGCCATTGTGATAACATTTGAATCATTCCGAAGGGCTTCGAGCGATGCGTAACGTATGACATTCAGAATAGCACTGCCGCTGAGTTTATATTCCCGGGCGATAGCGGGTAGTCCTCTTTTGGAATCCAAGGTAGCCTGGGGTGGAATGCCGTTTTGCCAAATGCGGAGGCGTTCGGCCTCGCCGGGCATGGGGAAATGGATGGCGGTTTCAAATCGTCGGGAAAGTTCGTCGTACGGATTTTCGTTGAGGTTGGAGGCCAGGATGGCGACGCCGCCAAAGGTTTCGATGCGTTGCAAAATATAGGCAACCTCCAAGTTGGCATAGCGATCGTGGGCGTCCCGGGTTGAATTGCGTTTGCCAAAGAGCGCGTCGGCCTCGTCGAAGAAGAGTATCCACTGTTTGCGTTCCGCCATGTCGAAGAAATACCCCAAGTTTTTCTCCGTTTCGCCGATGTATCTGGAAACTGCCATGGCCAGGTTGACGCGATACACTTCGCGGCCGGTGGATTTGCCCAGCAGGCAGGCTGTCGTCGTTTTGCCGTTACCAGGCGAGCCGTAGAAGAGTACGCGGAAGCCGGGGCGCAGTTTGGCAGCCATACCCCAATCCTGCATTAAGGTGGGGCTGTGCTGGAGCCAGGTCTCTATTTCCCGGGCTTGTGCAAGGGTTTGCCGTGCTAATACCAGGTCGTTCCATTCCAGTTGAGTTTCGATGCGATGTGCCGGGAAACCGGTACCGAACTGTGGCGTGCCTGCTATGCCGGTGGTGAAGAGACTGAGGTATTCCTGTGTCAGCCGCAAGGGCGCTTTCAGGGCGGACAGGCGTGGGTCGTCCGGTTGCAGGTCGAATAGTTGGTGGCGGGAGAAATAGTGTTCGCGATCGAAGAGTGCTGAATGCCGGATTTGCGGCTCCAGTTCCCCACCTGTGAGTAAAAATACAAGCGTTTCGCCGGTAGGAAAGAAACCGCTTTCCCGGCTCTCCCTGATCCCGCCGAACTCGGCAAACGGGCGACCGGTGGCGTTGTTTTTGATAAAAAAAACATCCAGGACCTGGGGGCGGATATGAGGCGTTAGGGCCAGGATGAGCATCAACCGCTCTGCAAAGCCCATTTTATATTGCCGGACGATACCGGCGTACATCGATTCCGAGCCGGCAAGATCGGGCGGCTTGATATCGAAGACATTATTAAAGTCGCTTTCCTGGCCGAAATACAGTTTCAAGCGAGTGTCTATGACTCTTCGAAACCATGAGAGTTCTTGTTCAAGGTCGCGGGAGTTGAGTTGAATAACATCTGGCATGATATAGTCAGGTTCACGCCCCGCTTTTTGTTTTCACCAAGCGGAAAGCGGGGGTGGTTCAAATTTATCTTCTGTACAAAAGTGCACTTGGCCAAAAGACACAAGCGCGGCAAGTCGTAGATATCAGGTCGTAAATCGCACATCACAAATCCTTCAACTCCCCCACCAACTTCTGCAACGTATCCTTCGCGTCGCCGAAGAGCATTTTGGTTTTAGGCAGGAAAAACAGTTCGTTTTCGATGCCCGCGTAGCCTGCGCGCATACTGCGTTTGAGCACGATAGTGCTTTTGGCATCCCACACTTTCAGCACGGGCATCCCGTAAATCGGGCTGCCGGGGTCGTTTTCGGCGGCAGGGTTTACCACGTCGTTCGCACCGACCACGATGACGACGTCGGTTGAGGCCATCTGCGGGTTGGCATCTTCCATTTCCACGAGTTTCGGGTAAGGCACGTCGGCTTCGGCGAGCAGGACATTCATGTGTCCCGGCATCCGGCCTGCCACCGGGTGGATGGCGTAATAGACTTCCACGCCTTTTTCTTCGAGTTTTTTCTCTAATTCATGGCAAATATGCTGCGCCTGCGCCACCGCGAGACCGTAGCCCGGCACGATGGCGACTTTGCTCGCATACGCGCAGGTAATGGCCGCGTCGGTCAGGTTAATTTCTTTGGCGACTTGGTCGCCACTCGCGCCTTTCGCGCCTGCCGCACCACCTCCGCCGAAGGAGCCAATAATCACATTAAGCAGCGAGCGGTTCATGGCTTTGCACATCAAAACCGTGAGAATCGTACCCGCCGAGCCGACCAAAATACCACCCGTGAGCATGACCTGATTGTTGTACAAAAAGCCGCCGAAAGCCGCCGCCATACCCGTCAAGGAGTTGAGCAGCGAAATGACGACCGGCATATCCGCACCGCCGATGGGCATGACGAACAACACGCCATAGAGCAGCGACAACAGCAGCAGAATCCACACGACCGAGTGGCCGAATGTTGCTGCCGAGAACACCGCGACACCTAACACAATGAAAATCAATGCCAATAAGGCGAGATTCAGGTAAGTCAGGAAGGAGGCATTGATGTCTTTTATTCTTTCATCCAACTTACCGAATGCCACGATGCTGCCGCTGAACGACACGCTGCCGATGACCAATCCGAGGAACACGGTGAGCAAGTAGCCCGCCGAGCCTTCGGGGTGCGCGTTGTATTCGACGATGGAAATAATGGCCGCACACGCGCCGCCCATGCCGTTGAAAAACGACACCATTTGCGGCATGGCGGTCATTTTGACTTTCATGGCCATGAGCCAGCCGATGACCGTGCCGATGGCGATGGCTGCCAGTATCCACGGGATGTTGCCGATGGACTGGCCGTCTTTTTCGTGGAAAAAAATCGTCGCGACAATGGCGATGAGCATCCCGGCTGCCGCCACGAGGTTGCCTTTGCGGGCACTGTCGGGGTGGCTCAACATCTTGAGGCCGACGATGAAGGTGATGGAGCCGATGAGGTAGGAGAGTTCGAGTAGAAATTTCGACATTAGAGTTTAGATGGTTTAGTAAGGTTTAGATGGTTGAGCAAAATTTAGTTGATAAGAGCGGTTCAGATGCTTTTTTTCTAAACCATTCTAAACCAACTAAAATCTCTAAACCATCCAAACTACTTCTTTTTCTTAAACATTTCGAGCATCCGGTTGGTGACGACGAAGCCGCCGACCACATTGAGCGTGCCGAGTAAAACGGCGAGGAAACCCAGCGTGAGCGCGAGGTAATCGTCGCTCGCGGCGTGCCCCATCACGATGATGGCACCGATGATGACGACGCCGTGAATCGCGTTCGCGCCAGACATGAGCGGCGTGTGCAGGATGGCCGGCACATTGGAAATCACCTCAATGCCCAACAGGATGGACAGAATGACGATGTAGATAATGGATTGATTTTCAAGAAAAAAGTCTGACATTGGACGTTAGTGGTTTGACGTTGGACATTTTATCTTCTCAGATTTTAACCTCCGGCATTGGGTTTTGCCAATGCCGGAGGACAAAATTTTTTATTCTATCGCGAGTTTTTGGCTGTGAAGCAATTTTCCTGTCTTGTCTTTGACAACAAGAATATAGATGCCTTGCGGGACATCATTTAAAGTAATATCTGCCTCGGATACAGCTTGTTCGAGCGAATAAGAATTTACCCGTCGGCCTAATACATCAAAGATTTCCACAACACTTTTGTCTTCCGGATCATCCGGTAAGTTGGCGATGTGGATATTGCCAGATGTAGGATTGGGAGAAATCTGTATATCCGGCTTTTCTTCTTCCAATAACTGGATTATTTCTGAAGGCAATATTTCAATATCAGAGGGGTTTGGGTCGGCAAAAGCCGTACAGTTACGGATACAGCCATAGTATTTACAGATTGACTTTGTGGTGCAGCCAGCCGTTACCGTCAAGCAAACTTTGATATTGATAGGATAAATGGGAATATTATGTGGCCCGGGGCCATTGAAATAAAAAGTCGGTGTCACCGGACAATCATACGTTACCGTCCATTTCCAGCTTTCTATGGGGCAAGATGCGGATGAACTTGTGCTCGCATCTACCAGGCAAAGTAGACAAACTGCCGCCTTTTCTTCTTCTGCTTCTTCTTCCTTCTCTTCATGCAGCATCGGGCAGTTGCCGGGCACAAAGTTGGCGTTAAGCGTGGGGTTGGGGTTTGGCACACTGATGTATGCCGACGAACTTTGACCATTGTAGGTATAAGTCACGTTGAATGAGGTGCAATTAAAACAGACGTATGGGGTGTTGTAGTAATTGATGGGAAAGCCACCGCCACACTGAAAAGTCCAATTGCCAGCCGTAGCCGCTTTAAAATAAGTGGCACGACAGTCCCCGCAAGAGTTTTGCGGATTACAAGGGTAGTAAACCTCTACCCTGGTGCTTCCTGAACCAAAAACCAAATCTGGGCCGGCCAACAAAAAAATGGGACAGAGCAATGCGATGACGAACGAAATGAAAGCGATGTTTGAATGTTTCATAAAAGCCAATTTTGATTGTTAAAAATGAATGAAAAATGCTTGACTTTATGATTTTTTGAGGTGCCAAATTCCCTTTTGGTTCCAACATACACGCTCGTGTCAATTACCCATCACCTGTTTCAAACGTTCACTCACGATTTCCCCTTTGTGCGCCACGCACGTCGCCGCCACGATGTCGTCCTCAAAATTGAGGCTCAACTCGCCTTTTATCATGATGAGTTTCAGGAAGTTGATGATGTTTTTGCCGTACATCACGCTCGCGTCTTTCGGGATGGAGGCCGGCAAATTCGAGTCGCCGATGACAGTCACGTTGTTGTGGCGGCTGGTTTTGCCATTTTCTGTCACCTCGCAGTTGCCGCCAGTGGAGGCTGCCAAATCCACGATAACCGCGCCGGATTTCATGGCGGCGACGGTTTCTTTTTTCAAAAGGAGCGGGGCTTTTCTGCCGGGAATTTGCGCCGTGCAAATCACCACATCAGATGCGATGGCGTGGTCGTGAATGAGTTGCGCCTGTTTTTGTTTGAATTCCTCGGTCTGTTCCACCGCGTAGCCGCCAGCCGATTTGTCGTCCACCGCGCCTTCTACTTCCACGAATTTTGCGCCGAGACTCAGCACTTCTTCCTTTGCGGCAGCCCGCACGTCGAAGGCTTCCACCACTGCGCCGAGGCGTTTGGCCGTCGCGATGGCTTGCAAGCCCGCCACGCCAGCGCCGAGTATGAGAACTTTGGCGGGCTTAATCGTCCCTGCGGCGGTCATGAACATCGGGAAAAAAGTCGGCAGGTGGTTGGCGGCAGCCAGAACGGCCTTGTAACCTGCTACCGTTGCCATCGAAGAAAGCACGTCGAGTGCTTGGGCGCGGGTGGTACGCGGCGCGAGGTCGAGGCTGAAAGCAGAAATGCCAGCGCCCAACATATCGTTCACCACGTCTTTTTGCAGGAGCGGGTTGAATTGGCCGATGAGAATTTGCCCGGCGGAGAGTTTGCCGAGTGCGTCTTTTGAGAGCGGATGGATTTTGGCCATCAAGTTGGAGTCTTTCAGAACCGTCGCAGTATCAGCGATTTGTGCACCTTGTTTGGCGTAACTTGCGTCGTCGAAAAAGGCGGTTTCTCCGGCCCCGCTTTCTACCAAGATTTTTTGAAACCCTAATTTCATCAAAACCGGAACTGCGTCCGGCGTGATGGCGACTCGCTGCTCGCCGTCGCTTTCCTTTAAAATGCCAAGCGTCATGAGTTGGTGATTAGTTATTGGTGATTAGTGATTAGGGATTTTTATCGCGCCGAAAGTAGGAGTTTTCTCAAAAGAGAAAATTGAAAATTTGGCAAGGCTTGTGAACATTTGATTTTTTGGCATCGGGCTTTCCAATTTCTAATGTTTTTGAGGAAGCATTTTGCGTTTGGGATGGTGTGGAAGTGTGCCTTTCGTCTATGGCTACAGCCTTTGCTCAAAACCACTTGTGCTAGAGCGCTTATTGCCGCTTGCTTGACCAAAACTGCTTTTGCTACTGCCAGTTTGGCCGACTATCTATATTTCATTTTCGCCCATAAGACATGAAAATATTTTTGACGGCAAACAAAATCTTGCCATGATCATTCGACGTGAAAAGTATATGAGAAACCTCCTGATTCTTTTCGGTTTTCTGTTCCTGAACAATCTCGCCGTTTTTGCCCAAAATGCCTCCTACGCCATTCAAAATGTGACGGTTATCCCCATGAGCCGGGAAGTTGTTTTGCCTGAGCAAACGGTGTTGGTAGAAAATGGTATCATCTCAAAAATTGGCGCGGCGAGCGAGGTGAGTATCCCCAAAGGAGCCACCACCATTGACGGCAAAGGCAAATACCTGATGCCGGGACTGTTCGATATGCATGTTCATTTTTTCTACGAACAGGGCGACAACAAAAACACCTGCCGCGAGGAGTTAAAAATGATGCTCGCCAACGGCCTCACGACGGTGCGCATCGAGTGCGGCGACTCGGTCTATCTCGATGCCCGGGAAAAAGTGAAGGCCGGCGAATGGATTGGGCCTCAACTTTTTGTGGTCAGCCCGCAATTCGTGGGCGCGTGGCCTTGGCCGGGAAAAGTGTTTGCCGCGATTTGCAAAACCCCGCAGGAAGCCGAAGCAGCCGTGCGGAAACACAAAGCCGAAGGCTACGACGAAATAAAAATCACCTTTATGATCAAGCGCGATGTGTACGACGCCATCATCCGAACGGCCAAAGAAGAGGGCATCAAAGTCACGGGACACGTCGGGCCGATGGTGAAACTGCCCGCAGCCCTGGCCGCCCGCCAACAAATCGAGCACATGGACGAGTTCATTGATATGCTGCTGCCCGACACTTCGTACAATCACGGCCAAAGCGTGTCGGACATGAACATTTGGCGGAAAAATGCTTGGGCGACCGTGCCGTTTCTCGACGAGGGGAAAATCCCAGAATTGGTCAAAATGGTCAAAGACGCGGGCATCTACGTCACGCCGACGAATTTCTTTTTCCTTTCCTCTTTTGGCGAAGGCATGACCGACGAACAGTACAAACAACGGCCTGATTACCAGTTTATTCCGCCAAATATCAAGGAGGACAGGTGGAGCATCAAAGAGCGGTATTGGAACAACGCGCCGCCCGAGGATAGCCGCAAAAAGTATGTCCATTTGCGCAAAAAAATGACCTACGAACTTTGGAAAGCCGGGGTGCCGCTCATGGCAGGTTCGGATTCGCCCGAATGGTTTTTGACACAGGGTTTTGCCATCCACGACGAACTGGAAACTTTTGTCAAGGCGGGTCTGCCACCTTTTGCTGCGCTGCAAACGGCCACCGTGAACACAGCCTCTTATCTCGGCATTTTGCAAAATAAAGGAACCATAGAAGTGGGCAAACAGGCCGACCTGATTCTGTTGGACAAAAACCCGTTGGACGACATTCGGAACACGCGCACCATTCACGGAGTTTTCGCGGGTAAAAATTGGTACGACAAAAAATCTGTGCAGCAATTGTTGGAAGAGGCGCGAGCATTGGGGCGGTGAATCAGGGCGGGACTTTTCGTTTTTTCCTAACTTTGCGCCTCAAACAAATACGCCGACAGCATCCGGCGAGCATAAAACCGCACCGTTATGTCCGAAGACAAAAAAAATCAAGATTCAAACGAGCAACGCCCCGAAGCGAAAAAACCAAAAACCACTGCCCCCAAACGAAGCACGGTCAACCCATTTCTCAAAAACAACAAGTTTATTTCCCCCAAATCGGGCAATCCGGGGATGAAAGGCGGCGGCCACAAAGGTGGTGGTATGAAAAAAGGCAAGTAACGCCCGCGCAGTTCACGCACCGTATCTTTCATTGAATCCTTCCCAACCTTGCAGCCCACCGGTATGCACAGCCACCACCGTGCTGCCGGGCAGAAAATCCCCTTTCGCGAGCATATCGAAGATGCCGAACATCATTTTTGCCGTGTAAATCGGGTCGAGCAAAATGCCGGTTTGTTCTTTGAACGAGCGCACGAAGTCGAGCACGGGTGAGTGTTTTTTGGCGAAGCCGCCAAATTCGTAGTCGCGAATGATGCTGAAACGGCGTTCCAATTCGGCCATTTCGGCGGCGCTGCGGAGGCGGGTTTCGTCGAGCATTCGCAGTACGGTGTGTTTTTCAAAACCTTTATTCACTACTGGGAACACCAATACTTGGCCGTTTTTCAGGTCGAAACTGTCCACAATCCCTGCCGCCGTGCTGCCAGTTCCTGCCGGAGCGCAGATGAAAAGTTGTGTTGCAATCTGCGATTTTGTTTGCCGCAACTGGGTAAAAATCTCCCGCGTGATAGCCGCGCAACTTTCCACCGCCAAGTCAGTAGCCCCGCCTTCCGGCAAAATGTAATACTGCGGAAATTCCGGGCTAATCAGCTCCTCGCCGCGATGTTTGCACGCGTCGTATTCTTGTTTGGAAACCGGGAACAACATCATGCCGTTGTGCCAAGCAGCATGGAGCGTCGGGTTGTTCAAGTCGGCGTGTTTGCCGCGCACGATCCCGAAAGTGGGGATATCAAATACGCGGCCCGCCGCAGCTACGGCGTGCAAATGATTGGAAAATGGCCCGCCAAAAGTGATGATGCCGCCGGGGTGTGTTTCTTTGATTTTTGCCAAAACGGGGGCGAGTTTGCGCCATTTGTTGCCCTGAATGTCGGGGTGCAACAAGTCGTCCCGTTTGACAAACAAGGAGATGCCCGCCCCCTTTCCGGGGTGCTCGGATATGGCTTCCAATGGCGATATGGGTACGTCGAAATGCACGCGGAAAGGTAGTGCGCTCTGCGGTGCAGTCGGTAGAAATTGGCTTTGCAAAATAGCCTACCTTTCGCGCCAACTCTCTATCCCTGTGCGCTTTTCGCTCTCTTTCTATTCACTCATCCCATTTCTCACGCTGCTGCAGGTAGTCGTTTTTTCCGTTTTGTTGTCGTGGCGGGGCTGGCGAGAGGAGCGGCATTCGGATTTTCGGCTGGTCGTTTTGCTTGTGTTGTTCGGCCTGACAGCCACGCCCTATATGCTCGGCATGATGGGCATCAATTATCTGTGGGAGGAGTGGCCGTTTTATCCTTGGCAGTTTTTCGGGCTGGCGATTCCGCCTTCGATTTACCTGTTTTTGCGCAGCCTCGTCAATTCAGATTTTCGCTTCGAGGCGCGCCAACATTGGCACTACGCGCCGTACCTGCTGAATTTCGCCTACCACCTTGCCATCGGTGTGCAGGGCGCGGATTTTGCCAATTGGTGGCAGCAAAACGTGGATGGCCGCTACCGTCTCTACGCCCTCGTGGGCGGGGTCGAGTTGGTGCAACACATCGCCTATTTGGTGCTCAGTGTTCGGCTCTACTGGCAGTACCGCGCTTGGATTGAAAAGGAATTTTCCGATATCGGCAAGGTGGAACTTGCGTGGTTTCGCGGATTTTTGCTCGTTTTTGCGCTAAAAACGGTGGAAGTATGGGCTTTTGCGATTTATTATTTATTCGTCGGAGAACAGTACGACAAACTCTGGTGGGGCTATTTTGCCGATACTGTGATGGCCTATTTTCTGAGTATTTTTGGCTACGCGCAGCCGCCCGTTCGCCGGATTTATTTCAAAGAAAATTCTTCGGCAAAAATGGACTTGCCCAAAAATGTGCCTGTCCGCGACCTTGATTTGGAAGTTTGGAAAACCCGTGTTCTCGATTTTTTTGAAAATAAAAAACCGTGGCTCGACCCCGAACTGACCCTTTCGGAACTGGCTGCAAAAATGGGTACCAATGCCTCCCTGCTTTCCCAAGTCATCAACGCCGGTTTCGGCAAAAACTTCAACGACTTCGTGAATAGCTACCGGGTGGGGGCTTTCAAACAGAAAATCCGTCAGCCCGAAAATGCCCACCTCACACTGCTGGCCGTCGCGCTTGATTGCGGTTTCAATTCCAAAGCCACATTCAATCGCGCTTTCCGAAAACTGACCGGCCTGTCACCAAAAGAATTTGTAGCGCAAAAAGATTGAGTGGTCTCAAATCATCATTTGCAGCGCGTGCGTGTGGGTGCCGCGGCACTTTTGCCCTATCATTTCACAAAACAAAAATGCTGCACTATGCAAACTGTGATTCGCACATCCGTCTTTTCTTTTCTCCTGCTGATTACCTTGAATAACTGTGTCGCTCAGCGCAAACCCCTCCTCCCCAACGGGAAATCTCAAAACCTCGACAGGGCTTTAAAACCTTTTGAAAATCTCGAACTGCTCTGGCTCGACGGAAAAATCGAGGTCGAATTCGGGGCTGATACCTCCACGCTCGAAATCGTTTCTGACGAAAATATCCTCCAACTTATCCGCGTAGAAAATACCGCTGGAACTTTGAAAATCAAAGTCGAAGGCAACGAGCAAAATCGCCGCTGGCTTGAAGATGACAAAACGACTGTGAAAATCCGGGCGACTGGCCAGCCTCTCCAAATCATTTGCAAAAGCAACGCCGACGTAACCCTGCGCGGCATAGAGGCGGAAAAATTGAACTTAGAAAAAGACATGAACGGCGACGTGAAAATATCGGGCAAAGTCGGCTTGCTCGTGCTGCGCAAAGACGACAATGGCAGCATCTATGCGTCCGAACTCGCTGTGAGACAGGCCGATGTGTCCATTGACGGCAACGGCGACGTCCAATTGAACACCCAACAGTTTTTACGCCGCGAAGCATTCGGGAATGGCGGCATCAGCAATGCCAACGATGCCCCGACTGCCGTTTCACCGCCCGTCCGCCGGGTGAGCGTGACTTTTTACAACAACCGGGCCCGCAAAAGCCTCTTCTTTGTGACGGGGGCAAATGAGGCAGGAAAAACCTTTTCTTATGGCCTCGAACTCGGCGCATTCGCCAAACAAACGGAATCGCTACCGGTCGGAACGAGGGTGTATGAAGAAAGTAAGTCTGGGAAACTTTTGGTGACTTTGGAGACGAGTGACGACGCGCGAATGTTGAAATTGTTTGAGTGAGGTATCTCAATACAATAGGGGTCTTGCTCGAAACGCGAGCAAGACCCCTATTGTCTATCTTGTTGAAAACCAGTTATTTTTTCAACGCCTTCATCTTTTCTTCTAATTCCAGTTCGTCGCCGGGCGTATAGCCGACGTGCTCAAAAACGATATTGCCCGCGGCATCGAGCAGGAGCGTGTGCGGCACAGAAGCGACGTTGGCTGTCTGTTGGAATTCCTTGTTGTTGTCGAGCAGGATGCGGTAATCCCAGCCTTTTTCTTTCACCATGGCGGGGATTTTGGCAGCCGTGCGGGCATCGTCTACACTCACGGCTACGAGCTCCATGTCGTAATCTTTTTGCCAGTCGGCGTAGTAGTCTTTAATGGCGTCGAGTTCTTTTTTGCAGGGGGAGCACCATGTAGCCCAAAAACTGATGACCGTGATTTTGCCGGTTTTGCCGAGTTCTTGCACATTCATGGATTGGCCTTGGAGCGTTTTCACGTTTGCAGAAGGCAGGGTTTTGTTTTGAGCGAAAGCCGCAACAACCACAAAACAAGCGACGAGCACAAAGAGTGTTTTTTTCATTGCCAAAATTTGATTTTGAAAAAATTAGAACGGATGAACGGTCAAAGGTAAAACACGCCGATTTGCCAATTTTTTGATTAACCAAGGTTTAACGCGAAATGTCTGTCGCCGACTTTTTTCACATAGATTTCGGATACTGCTTGATATTTTTTAACACATATGCATATAGGGCACATAGTCTTTTGATTTTCAAACTTTTAAAACCTAAGTGCCTTAAGTACCCCGGCGCAATTGGTTTTGAGAATTGAACGACGGGGTTTTGTGCTGAAACAACTCGTTTTTGAGGCGAATCCCGATTCATCGGGATTTAACGAAAAAACGGGGAAGTTTCGGTGTAAAATACCGAGTTCAAAGTCTAAACTAATTGCGCCGGGGGACTTATGTGCCTATGTGTTTTACCCCTCACGGCACACACAATTTCCGAAGCGCCACGCTGTCGCCGTTGAACACATTAAAATCCACACGCTCATTGATGCCATTCACGTTGCCCCGGTCGCTGTGCTGCCAGAAATGCCAATCCTCCTCGCCGGGCATATCAAAATTAGCCACATGATAGTGGGCAATCCAAAACCGGTAGCCCTTAAAATCCGGGTGGTCGGCAAAATGGCGTTTGTAAAAATCTTTGTTGGTGTAAAGAATGGGGCGCACTTTATAGGCTTTTTCAAGCAGCGTCAGAAACTCTTTGGTGTACTTCTGGATCTGTGCTTTGGTCATGCCGCGCGTCTCTTCCACATCCACCACCGGCGGCAAATCGCCAGAGCGCAACCGCACCGTTTTCATAAATTTGGACGCTTGGTCTTTCGGGCTGATATGCGGCAAAAAGTAGTGGTATGCCCCCCGGATGATGCCTGCCGCCCGCGCGTTTTCCCAATTTTTGTCAAATTCCGGGTCTTTCAGCCAACTCCCCTCCGTCGCTTTGATGAAAGCAAAATCCACGCGAATGTTGCCGACCTGCATCTTTTTCACCCGCCGCCAATCCACGCGCTGCTGGTAGCGGCTCACATCAATGCCGTGAATTTTATAGCCCGGCGGGATGCGGATGCCAAAGTGTTTGTACTCTTTGTAATGGAACGGATATTCGAGCAGCGACAGCAATTCAAATCGCAGCCACGGGCTGAAAATCAGCGCGATGATGAACGACAAAAGCAGCGCTGTCCAGATTTTGCGGTTCTGGCCTTTGCGTTCGGCATAACCGGGCTGGAATATGAGGAGTTTGCGGAGCCAAGGCATGGGTATCGGATTTGGGATTTAGGACATGGAATGTTGGGGTCATTGACACAGCAAAGTTGGATGTTCAATTTTTAACGTCCTTCAAAAACAGGTTTTCTTTTTTCCAAAAATGCTGCCACCCCTTCGCGATAGTCCTGCGTCTGGCCTGCGGCGGTTTGCAATGCATCCTCTACCGCGAGTTGCGCGGCAAAGTCGTTGTTGAAAGAATGGCTCAGTGCCTGCTTCGTGTAGGCCAAACCTTTTGTCGGCATTTGCGCCAACGTTTCGGCAAGTTTTAGACTGTCGTCGGCAAAAGTTTCATCGGGAAAAACTTTCCAAATCATGCCCATCGCGGCGGCCTCAGGGGCGGAGATTTTGTCCGACAACATCATGAGTGCGGTGGCGCGTTGCAGACCGACCAAACGCGGCAAGGTCCAAGTGCCGCCGCTGTCGGGGATGAGGCCGATTTTTGAAAATGCCTGCGTGAACGAGGCCGAATGGGTCGCCACCGTGATGTCGCAGGCCAAGGCAATATTTGCGCCCGCGCCTGCGGCCACCCCGTTGACCGCCGCCACCACGGGTTTTTCCAAATTCCTGATTTTCAAAACAATGGGATTGTAGCCAGTGGAAATAATCTCGGTCAGCGACGGCCCGTTCGGGTCGGTGACTTCTTGCAAATCCTCACCCGCGCAAAAGGCTTTGCCGGAGCCGGTGATATAAACGGCGCGGATGTTGGCATCCGTTTCACAGGTCGCCAGCGCCTCCAGAATCTCCTGTCGCATGGGGTGGTTCATGGAATTGAACACCTGCGGGCGGTTGAAAGTAATGCGGGCGACCGCATTTTCGATGGAAAAAAGGATGTGCTGCATTTGAAAATTGAATCTGCGAGTAGTGATATTTGATGCAAAGGCGGGGCAAAGATAGCAGCCGGTCTCTAAAACCAACAGTTGGCCTTGCTTGGATAACTCATTATCTTCGCAACAAAAATTTGAAAAATGCCCCGGCGCACGTCACCTTTTCAAGAAGCATTTTATGCCTCGCTGCACACCGCCACGCGCAGGCTGTTTCTCAAACAATGCGCGTTTGGCCTCGGCTCGCTCGCGTTGGGGCAGTTGTTGGGCGGCTGCGGCCAGCAGGGTGGGGGAGTGGCCAGCCCGTTCAACCCCGCCAACCCGCTCCAACCGCGACCGCCACATTTTCCGGGAAAAGCAAAATCGGTGATTTACTTGCACATGGCGGGCGCGCCGTCGCAACTCGAATTGTTTGATTACAAACCCGAATTGGCAAAATTGGATGGTCAAGACTGCCCGCAATCTTTCCTCGAAGGCAAACGATTCGCCTTTATCCGGGGTGTGCCGAAGATGTTGGGGCCGCAAGCAAATTTCCGCCAGCGCGGCCAATCGGGTGCCTGGATTTCTGACCACCTGCCCCACCTCGCCACCGTCGCCGACGAACTGGCTTTCCTGAAAGCCGTGCAAACCGACCAGTTCAACCACGCACCCGCGCAATTGCTGATGCACACCGGCAGCGCCCGTTTGGGCAGGCCGGGCATGGGCGCGTGGGTGACGTATGGCCTGGGTTCTGAAAATGCCAACCTGCCCGGCTTCGTGGTGCTGACCTCTGGAGGCAAAGACCCCGACGCGGGCAAAAGCGTGTGGGGCAGCGGCTTCTTACCTTCTGTTTATCAAGGTGTTCAGTGCCGTTCGGAAGGCGAGCCGGTGCTGTTCATCAAAGATCCGGAGGGCATTGGCCGCGAGCTCCGGAAAGCATCTATCGAAGCCATCAACGAGGTGAACCGCGCAACCCACGCCGAGGTCGGTGACCCAGAAATCCTGTCGCGCATTGCACAGTATGAAATGGCATATCGGATGCAAATCACCGCGCCAGAAGTGATGAGCATTGAAAACGAACCAGCCTACATCCACGAAATGTACGGTACCAAACCCGGCAAGGCGTGTTTTGCCAACAATGTGCTTTTAGCCAGAAAGTTGGTGGAAAAAGGAGTGCGTTTTGTGCAACTCTTCGACTGGGGCTGGGACACGCACGGCACCGGGGCCGACCTTTCCATTGACATCGGCCTTATCAACAAATGCCGCCAGACAGACAAGGCAGTGACTGCGCTCATTCTGGATTTGAAACAACGCGGCCTGCTCGACGAAACGCTCATCGTCTGGGGCGGAGAGTTTGGCCGGACGCCGATGATGGAAAACCGCAACGGCGTGACGATGCCTTTCATGGGTCGCGACCACCACACTGAAGCTTTCACGATTTGGATGGCCGGCGGCGGCATCAAAGGCGGCGTGACGCACGGCGCGACGGACGAGGTGGGCTACAATGCCGTGCGCGGGAAAGTCTCCGTCTATGATGTGCAGGCCACGATTTTGCACCAATTGGGCTTCGACCACGAAAAACTCACCTACCAGTTTCAGGGCCGGCCTTTTCGATTGACAGATGTGAGCGGCGGGGTGATAAATGAAATAGTTTGACTTCCGGCAGGCACCTAAAAGGAGCCAATTGATAAAGAGTAGTTTTGAACCAGAGATGTATGCAATTGACTGGAAATCACGCCCCTAAATCATCTAAACCGACTCTAACGCGCCAGCACTTTCCAGCAAACGACCGCCGACACCGAAAGCGGCATCAGCATGTAATATTTGAACAACATCGGGCTGAAACTATAAAACAACATCGGCATGATGGACAATGCCAGCAGCGAAAAAGTGTAGAAGTCTATATGTTGCCGCCATTTTTTCTGATAAAAATAGACACCCAATGCCGCAATGCATAGTTGGACTGCAATCTGCGGAAAATGGGCAAATTTCAGATTCTCCTCAGGTGTGCCGGGCAGCCATTGCCGCAAATGGATGTTCAGGCTCAAAGCATCATAAAATGTGTATTCGTCCGGTCGCAACCACGAACCCTCCGAACACCCCGAGTAGTGCGCCATCATCCGCGACAAGATGGTCGGGTCTTGCATCCAAAAAGGCACTACGAACAACAGCATGACAGCCGCCGCCGCGCTACCCCAAATCCAATAGGAATATTTTTTCGGCGCATTGAGCCACAACAAGATAGCAAATAAAGGCAACCAAAAAATCAGGGTGTACCTAGATAGCAAGGCACCTATGATTCCGACCGCAATAAGCACATGGTTGCGGGCAGCAAGCCCCACCGCCAGCAACACATACCATGCAGCCACGATTGCTTCCAAACTGACGGCGATATCCACTTTGCCCCATAAAACATATCCCCACACGGGCAGCGCAAAAAGCAACATCGCAGGCAAAGTGCGTTTCCAAGATGCTCCAGAATGGGATTTGGACAGCCAATATCCCGCCACGCCAACAGCAACCATCAACAAGATAATCGCCGACCAGCGGGTGTCAATCTTCAAAATGTTGGATATCTGAACGGGCGCCCAGTGCAGCGGCATATACACCGGGTAAGGTTCGTGCGTCGGGAGTTTGACTGCCTGATAGGGAAACGCCCCGGTGAAAAAGCGATTCGCGAGGGCTTCCAATTGCGGCAAAACGTCCGATATTTTTCCGGGCTCGGGGTAGCGCACCCATATTTTGCGGAGTTCTTCATAAGCCGTGAACAAACCCAACATGCCCACCAGCGCGTGTAGCCACGGCATCCAGCGCGGGGCAGGAGTATTGCCGATATGCTGTTTTTGTTCAGAAAAAAAACGGAAACTATACACCGTGAACAGCACCGAAACCACAATCAGCGCAAACGGATTGGCTTCCTTGTGGAAGATTTTGTTCCCGTAGATGCACAGAATGATTTGGGCCAGAAAAAGCGCAAAAATGGAGAGCAAGGGCCGTCTCATGTTGTTGCCCTTTGAGTTGTTGGGCGCGCAAATGTAGAAGTTGTTTGCAGCAAACGGCAAACTGCTACTTTTTCGGTTGCTCCCACAATTCGATTTTGTTCCCCTCCGGGTCGAGCAGCCAAGCAAATTTGCCGAACTCTTCCTCCAGCGGCTCGCCGATGAGTTCGATGCCTTCATTGCGCAATTCCTCCACCAGCGCGTCGAGATTTTCTACCCGAAAGTTCATCATAAAAGGTGAGTCGGAGGGGTCGAAATAGTCGGTGCTGCGTTTGAAAAAACTCAGGACGGCGTAGGCTTCTGGGTGAGGGTCGTCTTTCAAGTTGAACTGCGCCCCCCAACTTTCCATGTTGATTCCCAAGTGTTTGGCATACCATGCGCGGGTATTTTCGTGGTCGCGGCATTTGATAAATATGCCGCCGATGCCGATGACTCGTTTCATAGTTGTTCTCAATACTGTTATGCGTACAAGCAAAACCCTGCAAGGCAAGGGTTTGAAGATTGTTTTAAATTTGTCCGCCCAAAAGTAAAAATTATTTTTGTAAAAAAACTTTTTGTTTGATAAAATATGAAAACATCGCTCCTCGCACTGCTTCTGAATGTGTTGATGATGAACGCTTTGGCTCAAAACCCGTATCAATTGGCCGGTACCCGCGAAGCAGTTTTGGCAGGCGGTGGTGTGGCGGTGATTGGGGTTTCGTATTTGCTTCGACCCAACACACCGGCTTTCACGCCCGAGCAAGTTGCCGCGCTTGACATCAGCCGGGTTCCGAGATTCGACCAGTTTGCTACCCGGCATTATGCTGCGGGGGCGAGAAAAGGCAGTGATATTCTGTTTTGGGCTGCATCGGCCATTCCGCTTTTGCTGCTGACGGAGCCCGCAGTCCGCCGCGACGCATCTACCGTAAGTGTCATCGCAGGTGAGGTACTTTTGGTGAACACTGCATTGACCTTGCTCACCAAAGAACTCGCACACCGCCCGCGCCCTTTTCTCTACAACCCCGCCGCGCCGCTTTCCGACAAACTGAGGCGTGATGCCCGCTTGTCATTTTTTTCAGGCCACACCTCTACCTCAGCGGCCATGTGTTTTGCCACAGCAAAAATCTGGACGGACTATCACCCTGATTCTCAATGGAAACCGGCCGTTTGGACTGTTGCCGTGGGTATCCCTGCTGTGGTAGGTTATTTGCGTATGAAAGGCGGAAAACATTTTTTGTCCGATGTTTTGGTTGGCTTCACAGTGGGTGCAGCGACGGGCTTACTGGTGCCGCAATTGCACCGGCGTTAACAATTTCAAAAGCCCGGCAGCCCCGGAAATCTACTTTTCTATCTTTGCCCGGCTTCTTTATGGACAAAACGCTCGAACAGTTCCGCGAGGTCGTGCGCCGTTGCCGCGACCTCTTTCTGAAAAAAACTGCCGACTACGGCACCGCTTGGCGCATCCTGCGCCCGGCCAGTATCACCGACCAACTGTATATCAAGGCGTTGCGCATCAGGAGTATTGAGGAGAAGGGCGAGCAAAAAGTAGCCGACAGCGTGGAATCGGAGTTTGTCGGGTTGGTGAATTATTGTGTGTTGGCGCTCATCCAGTTGGAACTTCCCGCCGATGCTGCTTTGGAACTTGAAGCGCAAAAAGTGGCGGAATTGTATGACCGCCACATCGCCGAGAATATCCGTCTTTTGCAGGCCAAAAATCACGACTATGGCGAGGCGTGGCGGCTTATGCGCGTAAGCAGCATGACCGACCTTATTTTGCAAAAAATTTTGAGAATCAAACAAATAGAGGACAACGCCGGACAAACGCTGGTGTCCGAAGGCTTGGAGGCCAACTACCGCGACATTGTCAATTATGCGGTGTTCGCGCTTATCCGGCTTTCGGAGGAAAAGGTTTAGATAGTTTAGAAGGGTTTAGATAGTTTAGGCTGACCCTTCTAAACCCTTCTAAACCACCCTAAACCATCTAAACCACTCTAAACACATCAATAACAGATATGACATCTCTACCCAATCTTCTCATTTCTTTCGCCATAGTGGGCGCTATCCTGACCGCGTGGACGGTGTGGAAAAAAGAGCACAAATCCGTTTTGTGGACTTTCCTGCAACATTTTTGTGGCGTGTGGTTCATTTTTTCGGGGCTGGTGAAAGCCGTTGACCCCATTGGCACGGCGTACAAAATGGAGGATTATTTCGCCGCCTTTGAGCCAACTTTCGCGGATTTGAACAACGTTTTTGCGGGCATCGCGCCGCTGTTCCCGTGGCTGGCAAAATCCAGCGAGGGTTTTTCCATTTTTATGATTGTGCTCGAAATCGCATTGGGCGTGATGCTCATGGTGGGTTTCAAGCGCAGGCTGACGGCTTGGCTGTTTTTCTTGGTGGTTTTCTTTTTCACGGCGCTCACGGGTTTTACTTACCTCACGGGATATGTGCCGACGGAGGCCAATTTCTTTGATTTCGCAAAATGGGGCCCTTATGTAAAAAACCAGATGCGCGTGACGGACTGTGGTTGTTTCGGCGATTTTATCAAACTCGACCCGAAAATTTCTTTTTTCAAAGACATCGGGCTGATGATTCCTGCGCTCATGTTCCTTTTCCGCTGGAGCAATATGCACGAACTGTGGAACGGGCGCGTGCAGAACCTCGCCGTTGGGCTTACGACGGCGGCTTCTTTGCTGTTGTGTGTGCAAAATACTTACCGGAACCTGCCGATGGTGGACTTCCGCCCGTTCAAAATCGGTTCCAACGTGCGTGAGCGCAAAGAGTTGGAAACCAGCGCCAAAGTGGACATACTCGGTTGGGTGTTGGAGAATGACAGCCTCCAACAGACCGTCACTTTTATGGAACCCGAACCCGGCAAAATCACCTATTACAAACAATACCCCAAACCGCAGGGCTGGAAAGTAAAAGACCAAATCCAATCCGATTGGTACACAGAAAAAGACGGGCAAAAAATCCCGGTGACAAAAACGAAGGTGAGCGATTTTGCGGTGGAAAGCACGGCGAATGGCGAAGTCACGGAGGATATTTTGGCTGAAAAAGGATACAGCCTGATGATTGTCGCGTACAAACTCAAAGGGCAGAAGCAGACAGAAACTGTAGCGATACCAGACACAACTTGGGCGACGGATACGATTCGTGTGAACACTGATTCTATTGTGTTGCAACCTCGCGTGGTGTCGGTCGGCTCAAAAAAGGTGGAAAGAGAAGTGTTTATCCCAACGCCGGATTATGCCGCGCGTTTTCAAAATGAAGTAAACCCGCTGGCCGAAGCCGCCGCCAAAGCCGGTTGGAAAGTGTATGCCATCACGACTTACGGCGATGCCGAGTCCGCTGCCGACTTTGCGCGGAGGGTAGAAGCCAAATATCCATTTTACAAAGCCGACGACAAGTTGCTCAAAACCATCATTCGCGCCAATCCCGGCGTGGTGATTTGGAAAGACGGCTCGGTGCTCGATATGTACCACCACCGGCATTTGCCGACGTTTGAGGCG
>CAYZVM010000007.1:0-49835 GCA_964481485.1 uncultured Saprospiraceae bacterium
CGCACGGCCTGAATGCACCGACCGGATGGGATGTAATATTTGGCGGTTGTGAGTTTTATCCGCGAGTTATAGCCGATTTCTTTCATGTTTTGCACGAGGCCTTTGCCGTAGGTGCGTTGGCCGAGCAGCACGGCGCGGTCGAGGTCTTGCAAGGCACCTGAAGTGACCTCACTGGCCGAAGCGCTCCCTTTGTCAAGCAGCACGACAACGGGTATGTTTTCGTCCACGGGGTTGTTGGATGTTCGGAAAGAATTGTCCCATTCTGGCACCTTGCCTTTGGTGCTAGCGACGAATTCGCCACGCGGCACAAATACGTTTACGAGGTTGACGGCTTCGTTCAAAAGGCCGCCACCATTGCCCCGCAAGTCAAGGATAAGCCCTTTGAGGTTGGGGTTTTGGGCTTTCATTTTTTCGAGGGCATCGGCTACATTTCGAGCCGCGTTTTGGGTGTAGGTAGTCAGATTGACATAGCCGATATTTTCGGCCACAAGGCCGAAATGCGGCACATTGGGGATGTCAACTTCGCCGCGTTCGAGCGTGATTTTCAAGTCTTTGCTTTCGCCGGGTCGGCGGATTTGCAAATCAGCCTTGGTGCCGGGAAAGCCGCGCAAAAAATCCAACACCTGCTGCTCGGTTTTGCCTTTGGCGCTTTGGCCGTCCACAGCGAGTATCGCGTCGCCGACTTTTATGCCGGCTTTGTGGGCAGGGCTGTTTTCGTAAATTTCGGTGACGACCACATATTCGCCCATCAACTTGCCCTCGGCGCCCATGCCGTTGTACGCGCCATCGGTCTGGATACGGTAGCCTTCGATGTCTGTTTCGGAAATATAGTTCGTGTAAGGGTCGAGGCCACCGAGCATGGCATCGAGGCCGACGCGCATGACTTTGGCGGGGTCGAGTTCGTCCACGTAAGAGTGGTTCACCTCCCTGTAAGCGTTGGCGAATATTTCGAGATGTTTGGAGATGTCGAAGTATTTGCCCTGGCCACAGAGGGGCGAGAGGGTGAGAAAAGGTGAGAAGGTGAGCAGCAGTGAGAGGGTGAGAAATCTGCGTTTATTGTTCATAGTTGTTTGAAAATCAAAACTTAATTGTTGTGTCAGTTTCGCTATTGCCGGAATGACGCAACGCTGTTTAACCTAAAAATTTTTTCAAAATCGCCAGCAACTCCACTGGTTTGTCCGCGTGTACCCAATGCCCGGCATCTTCCACCGTGACGATTTCGGCCTGCGGGAAAAGGGATTTGATTAACGGAAAATCGGTGTCTTTGATATAGTTGGAGCGGCTGCCGCGCACAAAAAGTGCGGGTTTGTCAAAAGGGTCGTCGCCGTGAACAGGTGCGAGAATGTCGTCGAAATGTTCCCACAATACGGGCAGGTTCATTTTCCATGAATAACTTCCATCTCGTTCGCGGGTGATATTTTTCAACAAAAATTGTCGCGTGCCGGTGTCGGGGATTCTTTCGGAAAGGTAGGTTTCGGCCTCTTGGCGGGTTTTTATTTTCGACAAATCCATGCCGCGCAGGGCGTCAAAAATGGAGGAATGGTTGTCTTCAGCTTGGCCGGGCGCAATGTCCACCACCACGAGCTGCTCCACCATGTCGGGGTGCGCGAGCGCGAGTTGCATGGCGACCTTGCCGCCCATGCTATGGCCGACGACCGCTGCGCTGAACATCCAATGCGCTTCCATGAACGCTTTGAGGTCGTCGGCCATTTCCGGGTAACTGATGGTGGGGACGTGCGGCGAACGGCCGTGATTGCGGAGGTCTGGCGTGACGACCAAATGTGTGTCTGCCAGACCTTTGGCGATGGTTTGCCAGTTGTCGGAAAAGCCAAAAAGCCCGTGCAAAATGATGACGGGGTTGCCTTGGCCAAATTCGCGGGAGTAGAGTTCCATGTGCAGGAAAAGAACGGGCAGCGCGGCGGATTGTTCAGGCGCGAAAACTGGCGCTGGACAATCAATAGTCAGAAATCAGAGAAGCCCGCCCATTTGTTGCCAAATTGTTCCCAGAACGCCAGCACTTTGCCGCGAGCCGGAAATTCGGAGTAAATCTCGCCCTGCCGGATGCAGCGCAGCACATGGAGTGTAGGCTTGGACACGTCTTCTGGCAGGTTGTCGAGGGGGAGCCACGCCACGTCTTTGAATTTTTTCGGCTCCAGCGACTCCGGCTCGCCATGAAAACGCGCGGCTTTGAAATAGAGCACCAACAGCGTTTCGTCCTTTTTTAGTTTGTGCCGGTGCAGCGTATGCACGAGGGTCAAATCCTCCGGCTCTACATGGATGCCCGCCTCTTCTGAGGCTTCGCGGGCGAGGGCTTCGCGGGCAAATTCGTGTTCCTCCACATTGCCACCAATGAGCGAGTAGCGCCCGCCGTTTTTTTTCGTTTGGCGGAGGCAAAGGATTTTCCCATTCTCTTCCAAAATCAGCCGCACAGCAAAAATGAGCATGGCGTTTATAGGATAGTTTGAACAATTTTTTGTCTGTCGGCGCAAGTTAGGTGCAAGCCGTGAATGAGCATATAAAGTTTTGGTAAAAAGGTGATAACTATCGGGAATACGGCAAAAAACGGATATTTTTTGCCCAAAAAAGGGCGAACAGTTGTTTGCCGTTCGCCCTTCAAAAGGGTACAATTGCTGCGGGTTCACTCTGCATAAATTTCCAATAAAGCTGCTTGTATGTCTTCTTTTGAGAGATTTTGCCCAGTCAGTTCTTTGCGTTTCACAGCGCGTTGTGTGCGCACTTCGGCTTGTGTTTTTTGATAAAGTTCCACCTGTTCTTTTGTCTGCAAAATGCGACGGATGCTGGCCAACGTGCCTTTTTGCGCACTCTCTAATTTTGCAAGGTAAAGGCCCCGGTCGGTGGCTTTCAGCGATTCGATTTGACCAAAGTTGCGCTGTTTGCGCTGCTGGATGGTGTACATCTGCTTGGCCTGGTCGGCGTTGAGCGTGTACTTCGCCACGAGTTTTTCGGCAGCCTCGCGGGCAGATGCGTCGGTGGGAGAATCTCTGTTGGTAGCGGGTGGTTTGGCTTCTACTTTTTGTGCGGAAACGGCAGCAGAACCTATTATGAGGAAGAGCGAAAGCGCGATCAGTTGTTTCATAGTAATTGAAAAATCAGGTTTGAGAAAATTTAGCTTCAAAAGTAGGCAAAGTTTCCAATCGGCAGTTCTCCGCTGGGCAAAAGTGTCGTTCGCTGGCTTTATTGCCCAAAGTCGGGTTCTGGGCCACCAGCGATGCGCAGTTTCCAGCCCGCGCTTTCTACCATGAACTCAATGAGTTCGAGCATTTTGTCGGCTTGTTCGCGGGCGGCGGGCATGAGTTTGCTTTGGAGGGCTTGGTCGCGGATGAGGTCTTTGGCGCGTTGGTTGATGCGGGTGTAATCCTCCGGCGTGAAGGAGGCGAAAAGTCCCTCCGATATGTCGTAATAATCCAAAGAATGGTCAATGCTCAGGATTTCAGGCTCCGGCAGGGCGCTCATGTAGATGGTGCGCGTGGCAGGGTCGGCCTCCAGATTCATGTTTTCCAAATCATAGCCGACCGACACGGTGGCACGGACACGGACGAGCACTTTTTTGTCCCACAGCATGGTGAAGTAGCCTTGATACTCGTTGTAATTGTACAGTTCTGAAAACTGCCCCTCCACCGTGATGAGCTTGGTGACGGCCTGAATTTTCTCCAGCAGCACAGTGGAGTCTTCCACGGGCTTCGATTTGGCAACGAAATATTGATAACTCAGCCAGCCGCCGAGGGCAAACACCGCGAGCAGCAGCAGCAATTGGACAAAACCTTTGGTCATTTCAGTCGAAAAATTGTAGGTTCAAAGTTGAGAAAGTTTGTTCTTTCTTTGCCCGAAAAAATAGATGTTATGGGTCATCATTCGTCATTTGGGTCCTTAAAGTCATTTATCGTGCGTCATTTGTCATTCATCATTCTCCTCCTTTTCCCGTTTTTCCTTTTTTCACAAACTGACACCCTGCGCCTCGTCTTCGCGGGCGACATCATGGGGCACGCGCCGCAAATAAAAAGCGCCGAGGTGGTGGCCGGCAAAAAGTGGGACTACACGTCTTGCTTCAAGTTTGTAAAACCCATCCTCGAACGCGCCGACCTCGCCATCGGCAATCTCGAACTCACACTGCCCGGCAAACCGCCCTATCAGGGATACCCCATGTTTCGCAGCCCCGACGACCTCGCCGTGGCGCTCAAAGATGCGGGTTTCGACATCCTCACCACAGCCAACAACCACTCCAACGACAGCCGGGGACCCGGTGTGGTCAGCACCATCAACACCTTGCGCGAATTGGGTTTCTACCAAACTGGCACTTTCAAAAACGCGACCGACCGGGGCAGCAGCTACCCGCTCATGATGTACAAAAATAATTTCAAATTGGCGTTCCTGAACTACACCTACGGCACCAACGGTATGCCGACGGATGCGCCCACGATTGTCAATTTGATTGATACTGTGCAAATTAAGAAAGATTTGGCCGAAGCCCGCGCCCGCAAGCCGCACTTTATCATCGTGGTGATGCACTGGGGTTTGGAATACCAACTCACCGAAAATGCAGAGCAGCGCAAACTGGCAAAACTGCTCATCCGGCACGGCGCGGATATGGTCATCGGCGCGCACCCGCACGTGGTGCAGCCCATTCGTACGGAGCGCGTCACCATGCCCGACGGCGCAGTGAAAGAGGCCATCGTGGTGTATTCGCTCGGCAACTTTATCTCCAACCAACAAAAGCCGCACACCGACGGCGGCATCCTTTTTCAGGTAGATTTATTGAAACAAAAAGGCTCGCCCAAGATAACGGTGGCGAACGCGGGCATCATCCCCATCTGGCGTTATGCCCACAAACCGGCTGCCGGAAAATCAACTTTTTATGCTTTGCCGATAGCGCGTTTGGAACGCAACCCCGATTTGTTGCCCAACATGGCGGAGGCTGCGCGGGCGAAAATGCGGGCGTTTGCGGCGGGGCTGCGGAAACGGGTGGGTTATTCCGAAATAAAATAAGGCGGTCCCAACACTTTCTTTCGGGGTTGGAGCCGCCTTTAAGGACACTCAATCATAAGTCTCCACCAAACTCTTCGCCGTAAATGCAGCCTGCAGGTCGTCCAGAATGCTCTGCGTTTTGAACAACACCGTTTTGCGCTCGCCGGGCAGCAGGTCGAAATAATTGTCGCTGAAAAAGCCGTTGGCTTCAGTGCCGAGTTGGACGTTTTTCGCCAGTTTTCCGCTCTCCAAAGTCAGTTGGTAGCCGTCGTTGACCTGTGCGACTTTTACCGCGACGCGGGTGCGCGGCAGGTTGAGTTTGCGCGGCGGGCAGAGGTAGAACAATCTGCGGCTCAGCAACTTGCCTTCTGTGTCTTTCAGCGTGATTTCTACCACGGTATTCTCCAACTTTTGTTTGTCAAGCACAGTTTTCAGATATCCTTGCCAAATCATGCGGCTCGAATCGGGCTTTAACGCGACATCCAGTTTAGTCACGTCGCTGAGTTTTTTCCCGTCAAAATCGAAAGCTCGCACTTGCACGGTCGCTTTTGTTTCCGAAGGCAAATCCGACACGCCGTACACTTTCAGAATATCGTCCTCCACAATGGGCAGCGCAATCACCGGGCTGAACACATCGCGGACAACATATTGCAGCGCCTTCCAGCGCCCGAAATAGTCAATGCTCGACCACGAAGCCACCGGCCACACGTCGTTGAGTTGCCAATAGAGCGTGCCCATGCAATAAGGTTTGCTGCGGCGGTGCGCCTCTATGCCCGTGCGCATCCCCTCGGCTTGCAGGATTTGGCTGACGTACACGAAATCCTCAAAGTTTTTGACGGGGCGGTAGTCGCGTTTCATGTACTCGGCGATGAGAGCGTTGCCGCGCGGGTGTTTTTGGTGGGTGAGCATCACTTTGCTGTCCAACTGGCGGTCTTCCGGCAGTGTGAACGACTGTATGGTGCGCCATTCGGGAAAACTTTGGAAGCCGTATTCGCTCATAAAGCGCGGCACTTTTTTGTTGAAAACACTGAACGGCTCCTCGTCGTGCCACACGCCCCAATAGTGCGAATCGCCCTCGGTGTTGGATTTGGGGTTGCTGCGCCCGTACTTGGGCGAACTTTCCCAATAAGGCACGCCGCCGCCGTAATTGGTGACGTAGGTGGGCAGCAAATCATTGAACAAAAGCTCGTAGTCGCGCCAGAGTTTGGTGCGCTGGGCTTCGGTGAATTGCATCTGCCAGCCCCAATGGTTCCATGCTTCGTTGTTCTCGTTGTTGCCGCACCAAAGCGCGATGCAGGGGTGCTGTCGCAGGCGCTCGATTTGTTCATACGCTTCCAATGCGCTGTTTTTCAGAAACTTGCCGCCGGGGTACATCGCGCAGGCATACATGAAATCCTGCCAGACCATGATGCCCCGGGCATCGCAAAGTTGGTAGAAAAGGTCGTCTTCATAAATACCACCGCCCCACACACGCAGCATATTCATATTGGAAGCCACTGCGTCGTCGAGCAGGCGTTTGTACTGTTCGGGTGCCACGCGGTCTTGAAAAATATCTTGCGGAATGTAGTTGGCGCCTTTGGCAAAAACTGGGACGCCGTTGAGTTTGAAATAAAAACTTTCGCCAGCGGCATCTCTTTCCCGCACGAGTTCCACGGTGCGGATACCTGTGCGTACGTTGTTTTTTTCGATGGTGGCCACGCCGCGTTTGACACTCACGGAAAAATCGTAGAGGTGCGGTTCGCCGAGACCGTGGCACCACCAAAGCTGGGGGTCGGGCACATCCCAAGTCACCGAATCTTCGTGTACACCGACGAGGAGCGTCCGGTCTTCCAGCGATTTGCGCTTGCCGTCCTGCGCGATGAGCGTGACCGGGCCGGCAAAGTCGGAGCGGTAGCGGATACGCGCTACCATGCGGGCTTTTTCTTTTGTAAAACTTTGGGTGGTGACAAAGATGTTTTCAATCAAGAGGTCGTCCCATGCGACGATTTCGGGCATTTTCAGAATGCCGCAGCCCACGAAACGCGGCCCCCAATCCCAGCCGTAGTGGAACTGCGCTTTGCGCGTCATGGTGCGGATGCCGCCCGGCAGTTCGTAACCGAGAGCCTTCCAATCCTGCTCCACTTTTTTGGTGGGGCTTTCAAAATAGATGTGGAGTTTGTTGCCGCTGGGTTTGAGCCATTTTTTTGCGTCCACCTGCCACGTTCGGAACATATTGTCGGCTTCCAAAACCAGGCTGTCGTTCAAAAAAACCTGCGCGTAGGTATCCAAACCTTTGAAAATCAATTCGACGTGTTTTCTCGCCAGCACGTCTTCGGCCACATCGAAGGTGCATTGGAACTCCCAATCCTCGCGCTCTATCCACTGGAGTTTTTCCTCGTTGTCGCGGTAAAACGGGTCTTCAATCATGCCGTTTTTGAGCAGGGCGCTGTGTACGCTGGCCGGGATTTCGGTGGGTTTCCATGCTTCGGTATTTGCCTGACGAAATTCCCAAGGCACGCGAATGGCTTGGCGAATCGGTACATTTGTAGTCTGGGCGTTGGCGAGCATAGGTAGCAGGGCGAGGGTTGCGAGAACGATTTTTTTCATAGGTGGGCAAAAGTACGTTTTTCACTTTCGCCTGAAAAAACGTCAGTTTGCACAACTTGTATAAATCAGGGCAATAAGTCGCGCTACGAGCAGGCATTTGGGCTAACGACCCAAGTTTTTTTTGTGAAAAAGCCTACTTTTGAGGTCAATTTTTGAATTGCGGGTACGAAGGTTTTTTGAATAACTTTTGGTGGAAAAATCCGTTTTTTTGAAAACTTGCAAATCCGGTCCGGCCAAGTGAACAACAACAACAACCTACTCTTGAGATGATGTCTTTCAACAACCCAAACCTGCCCCAAGTCGGCGACGCAGCACCGGCTTTTGAATTCCAAACACAGCAAGGTTTGCTCCAATTCCCGGAATACAGCCGGGGGCTTTGGTGCGTGTTTTTTGCGCACCCGGCCAATTTCACATCGGCTTGGACGATGTTCTCGGCGTTCCTCGCCAAAAAAGAAGGCTGGCTCAACGAACGCAATACCAAGGCGTTGGCACTCTCCACCGTGCCTTTCAATCAAAACGACTGGTCGGACAAAGCCCGGCGTTTTCTCGGCATCCACCTCCGCGCACCGGTGCTGGAGGACTTGGACTTCCGTATTGCCAATCTTTACGGCATGGCTTCTGGCCGCCGCCCCCAACCGGGCTGCGACCGGCTGGCGTTCATCATTGACCCAGAGGGGATTATCCGGCTCATCATCACCCGCCCGCTTATGCCCGATATCGAGAGCGCCCTGCTTTTGATAGAGGCCGAGTTGGAACGACTACAAGGCAAAGCGACCGAAGGCGGCAACCCTCAAACGCTCGAGCCGATGGAGGCGGTGGAGCAATCCGACGCGACCGATGCGCAGTACAAACTGAAACCAGCGCATTTTCCAAAAAAGAAGATTTACCCAAATTGAAATAAGGTGGCGGAAGTGCGGGGAATAAAAAAAGCCCCCGCAAGTGCGGAGGCTTCTGGCGTCCCATCAAGGACTTGAATCCCGATTTTATCGGGAGACCTACGGATTAATCCCGACCCCGGGTCGGGACTCTAACCAACTGAGCTAATGAGACGGCGGCGGGGAAAGAACCTTGGCTGCAAAAACAACTAGTTTTTCAGGGTTTTCGGCAAAATCAGCTATGATTTTTTTCGACTTGAGCGACTTGAGCCGCCCTTCGACTTTTCTTGCGTTGCTGCGGCTGTCGCCGACATCTACCCATGCTTTCAGAATCCAGGGCCGGTATTTTGCAGTGTACGTATTGACCGACTCAAATTCGTTGTGGCGAACAAGGCGATGTTCCAAAGAAATTGTCTGGCCGATGTAGTACTTGTCGAACCGCTCTGAGTAAAGGATGTAAACGCAATAAGACATAGATAAAAAAAGCCCCCGCAAGTGCGGAGGCTTCTGGCGTCCCATCAAGGACTTGAACCTTGGACCTACGGATTAACAGTCCGCCGCTCTAACCAACTGAGCTAATGAGACTACGCTTTTTCGCTTTCTCAAAAACATCTTCTTTCAAAAGCGGCGGCAAAGGTAAGTTCAGTTGCAGGAAAATACAATCCCGTGCCGTAAATTTTTTTGAGCGCAAATTTTACCGGACGAAAAAGCGGGCCACAGGACATGAATCTTGAACCTACGGATTAATCCCGACCCGGGTCGGGATCCTAACCAACTGAGCCAATGAGACATTTTTGCTTTGCCTGAAACTTGTTTCATTCAAATGCGCGGCAAGGGCGAATCCAGTTGCAGGAAAATACAATCCCGTGCCGTAAATTTTTTTGAGCATCCGTGAGAAAGGAGTTCTGACCTACATTCGCCGCATGAAAAAAGCAGTCGCCCCGTTGTGGATTTTCACACTTTTGTTTCTCGCTGCCATGTTCCTGCCGCGTTTGGTGACGCAGGGTATGTTCGGCGACGGGCTACTGTACGCCTCGATGGCCCGCAATCTGGCTGAGGGGAAAGGAGCGGTGTGGGCACCTTGGTTTTCGACGGGATACTGGATTGACTTCGCCAGCGGAGCGCCATATTTCGAGAATCCACCTTTGATGATTTGGCTGCAGGCAGGCTTTTTCCGGCTGTTCGGCGAGGGGTGGTGGGTGGAAAAATTGTACTCGCTGTTCCTTTTCGTCCTCAATGCTTGGCTCATCGTGCGGGTGTGGGAAACTCCCCTGCGCGGCACTGTTTTTCAGAAAAAATTCGGCTGGTTGCCATTGTTCTTCTGGTATTTCATTCCATCAGTGATATGGGGCAACCCAAACAACTTGATGGACAATAACCTCTTGACTTTCTGCTTGTTGGCTTTGTGGGTGGGTTTGGACGGAGTGTTTTCACAGCGACGACTTTGGCTAAAACTGACCCTCGCAGGTGTGTTCGTGTACCTCGGGTTGATGACCAAAGGGCCGGTCGCGCTCTACCCAGCAGCTGTGCCATTTTTATTTGCCTTGACCACTCGTCCGGCGGCTCAAAGCCGCCGGACGAAAGAGTGGCCGCGCGGCATATTTCAGTCGCTCTGGATTGGCATCGTGGCAGCCGGATTGTTCGCCCTCATGCTTGTTTTGATTCCCGAATCGCGGATGTATTTTGAAAATTATTGGCACCAACGGCTTGGTGTCGTGCTTTCTGGTGTCCGGGAAGATGCAGCGCTCACGGGCTGGGCGCGACTTTCTATTTTTGCTATTTTGGCAAAAGAACTGGCGGCTGTGGCAGTTTTGTCGCTCATCCTGTTTTTTATTTCCCGAAAAAGAAAAATCACGGTCGGGCAATCCCCCAGCCAGCATGAGACCGACCATTTGTTTCTGCTATTTCTGCTGCTCGGCTTTGCGGGTACTTTGCCGCTCATGCTCAGCGCCCGGCAAAGCGGGATGTACATTATCCCTAGTTTACCGATGTTTGCGCTGGCGGCTGGGTATTTTCACCTGCGAGTGCTGCACAGTTGGTTTTCCGAATCGGGCGAAAAAACTGCTCGTTTTTTAAGGCGGCTGAAAGCTTGGTCGGTGGCCGGGGTATTTGTGTTGGTGGCTTATCTCATTTTTCTTTTTGGGCAGCCCGGGCGCGAGCGGGCATTGCTGCACGCTTTGCCTCACATCCAACAGGCTATCCCGAAAGGGGAAAAAGTTGGTGTTTGCGAAAAACTGATGCGCGACGAACATGCGCACACTTATTTGCAACGCTTTCATCATCTGGAACTTACGCGCGATTTGTCAGTGTGCCGATTTGTGCTGACCGACCGGGTTTGCGACGAAGCTATGCAAGAAGTTTTGTTGGAAAACGGATTTGAAAAAGTGATGAAAGAATCTTTCTCGGACGGCTCGTACTTTGTTTATGCCAAACGCTGACGCAGTTTCGATGTTAAACTAATCTAAACCCTGCCACATAACTGTTGCGACACACGTCTTTCCGCGTTTATAGCCAAACATTTTTAAACACAAATTCTATGTTGAAAAAATCACTCCTCCTCCTCACTGCCCTTTTGAGCCTCCAACTTGCTCATGCACAATTAGATGGCTTGATGAAAAAAGCCGAAAAGGCCATCAAAGGCGGCGACCTTACCCAAGACGAAGTTGGCAACGGCCTCAAAGAAGCCCTGAACGCCGGCATCGGCGAAGCGGTGGACTTCCTTTCTGCCAAAGACGGCTACTTCAAAAGCCCGTACAAAATCCTTGTGCCGGAAGAGGCGCAAACGGTGGTGTCAAAACTCAAATCGGTGCCAGGTTTTACGAATATCGAAGCCGACCTGACCGAGCGCATGAACCGCGCCGCCGAAGATGCAGCCACCAAAGCCAAGCCGATTTTTGTGTCGGCTATCAAAAAACTGACCTTCAAGGATGCGATGAACATCCTCACCGGCAATCAAGACGCGGCCACGCGTTATTTGGAAAGCACAACTTATCAGGCGTTGTACAGCGAGTTTAAACCCGTCATTCAGGCATCTTTAGACAAAGTGAATGCCCGCGAATACTGGAAAAGCGCGGTGACGGCTTACAACAAAATCCCGCTCGTGACAAAAACCAACCCCGAATTGGACGACCATGTGACCAAGACGGCTTTGGTAGGAATGTTCAGTTTGGTGGAGAAAAAAGAAAAAGGCATTCGCACGGATGTCGGCCAGCGCAACAGCGACCTTTTGAAAAAAGTATTCGCAAAGCAAGACAAGAAAAAGTGACACACTGCCAATAAAGGAATATTACCTGCCGGGCGCAAACGAAAGTTTGCGCCCGTTTTTTTGTTTAGGAACGGGTAAGCAATAATTTGTGCATTTCAGGCAGGTTGGTTTTTCCATGTTTGGCAGTGCCGTTTTTTGAGCCACTTTAGCCTACGGGCTTTCAATTCCAGCCACAATCGCTCAATGATATTCAAGTTTGGGCAGCGCTGGCCGAAATTCAAAACGAACATTTACTTTTGTCCCGTCCCAACCGCAACGGTCATCTTCCTAACCTTGCTTTTATGCGCATCTTCTTGCTTTGCTCGGCCTTCCTGCTGGCAGCCTATGCTGTCTGCGGCCAAAACCCCGATTCCCTCGGCACATTTGAAAATCCCATCGTGGTGATTGACTGCGATTCGGTGAAATACTTTGTGGGAAAAGTCATTGCGATTGTTGGCCCGGTGATAAAGGTCAAAAAAACGCAGGGCAAAGATGGCGCAATGAGCTATCTGGATATCTTCAAGGCCTACCCGAGCAATCCGTTCTCTGTGGTCATTTATCGAGAAGCTTTGGCTTTTTTCGATCCAGTGGAGCAGTTTGAAAATAAAAAAGTGCGCATCAAAGGCAAAGTGACAACCTACCAAGACAAAAGAACTGGTACCGACCGCTACTCTATCACCCTGCGCAAGCCAGCACAAATAGAGATAATCGAGCCATAGAAGTCCGGCACCCCGCAGTATGCTTTCTTAGTGTTCCAATATCCAGATTCCGGGTCACTTATCGCCCGGCACACGGTTCCAGATGTCGAGGTAAATCTTCCAAACGCCCGGAGCGGTTTCTTTCCAAACGATGACATATTTGCCTTTCCAGGCAGTTTCCTTGCCGTCCTCGCCGAGGGTTTTGCCTTCGTAATAGCCCCAATCATAGGCCTCCTTGCCCACGATTTTTATTTCTTCGGGCGTGACGAGATGGTGCGAGGTTTTGCTTGTGCGGTCGGGTGCGGGTGTCCAATATGTTCGGATGGCCTCGCTGCCCCGCAGGATGTCCATGTTGTTGGGAAAAATTTTGGCATCGTCGGTGTAGGCCGCCACTACCGCATCGTAATTGCCGGCCACGAGGTTTTTTGAAAATGCGGCGATGTTTGCGCGGATTATAGCCAGTGATTTGGCTTCGTCGGTGGCTTGAGCAAGAAGGTTTTGGCAAAAAAAGGCGAGCAACAAAAATGGATACAAAGTCCTCATGTTCTGAAAAGTTTAGTGACATGGAGTTGACAACTTTATTTTTCAAAAGTTGCGGACGAGGCACCCATTGCGCCCAGCGATTTTCGACACTACGTTTCTTCTTTTTCGTCCATGCGGTCTGTGAGGCGTTGCACCAATTTGAATTCGCTGAAAAACGTGCGGGCAATCACGCGCAGCACGGTGTAAACGGGGATACCGATCACCATGCCGAGCACGCCGCCGAGTTTGGCGGCCACGAGAGTGACGATGAAAATTTCGAGCGGGTGCGCCATCACGCTTTTTGAAAAAATCATGGGGCCCACGATGTTGTTGTCGAGAAATTGTGTGGCCATAAAGGCTGCTGCCATTTTCAGCAACATGGGCCACATCAGCGCGAAATCCATATCGAGGTTGGATGATATGGTGATAAATCCTCCGAACACCATGCCCATGATTGGCCCGACGTATGGAATCACATTGAACAACCCTCCAAATGCCCCAATAAGCAGCGCATTTTTCACTCCAAGTATCCACAGCAAAATGGTCAGCACCAATGAAAATGCGGCCAATTGGAGCGCTAGCCCACCGAAATAGCGGGTCAACATTTCACTGGACTCTTGCACGGCATGACGGACTTTGGCCTCCATGTTGTTGGGCACAAGGGCATCCAGAATATCCGTGAACAACTTGTTTTCTTTCAAAAAGAAGAACAAAATGAACGTGATGGAAGCAAACGCTACCACAACATTGCCCGCCGTGGAAATGAATGACCCAAGAAAGTCGCCCACCAGCGTGGGCTTGAACCATGTGCTCAGAATTTCCTGCAACTTGGTGGCCAATGATTCGCCGGGCTGAAGTATCCCGATGTAATGCAACTGGATGTCAAAGTTCAAAAACGAACCCTTCCATTGTTCCCCAAGTGCACCGTAGTCAACCGAAGCGAGGTTGCGCGCCTGCGCCACGATGGTCGGCACAATCATTAGCAATATCCCAATCAGGATTGTGTAAAACGTAAGAATAGTCAGCAATGTAGAGCTGATTTGCCCCATGCGAAAACGCCCAATTCGGACATGTTTTTGGAGGAAAAACTTGATGGGGCGACCCAACATGGAGAACACCCATGCGACAAGGATGTACATCACGATGTCGGAAAAATAATACCCGACGACGAGCACGATTGCCGCACCGAACAGCCAAAGGAGATTACGATTGAGGGCGCTCATAATGTTAGTTGATGAAAGTTGATAGAGGGTTGAGAGGAGTTGTGAAGGTTGAGAGAGGTTGAAAAAAGGGCTATATTTTGCTGTTGACTATCGCCAAAATCTCGCGTTCAGCCACATCCGCCGCTTCAATCATCTTTTCGCCCTCGGCCACTACCTGCGTTGCAAATATTTTGTCGTCCAAACCCGCAGCATTGATTTTCACATTCAAAAACGCGCCATGCACGGCGGCTCGTGCGCAAAGCGCACCCACACCCGCATCCGTCACCGAATTTGGATTGCCCGTTTCGGCCATTTGCCTAATGACTTCAAATGACTCTAATGACTCCCGCATGACCCTGAACGGCACTTCGATGGCCTTCTTCGTGGCGGCTTGAACGGCTGCCTTTCGAGCGGCTTTTTCTTCCGGTGTCCCGTTGGGCAAGCCGAAGGCGGACATGATGGCATTGAAAGCATCGGTGTCGTCGTCCACCGCACGGAGGAGCGCGTCTTTGAGTTGTTGTCCGCGTTCGGCGGCTTCGGAGAATTCCTCCCAGCGTGCGTCCCAGCCGCGTTTGTGGCTGCTGAGGTTGGCGACCATGGTGGCCAGTGAAACACCGAGCGCACCGACGTAGGCGCTGATAGAGCCGCCGCCGGGCGCGGGGCTTTCGCTGGCCGTTTCGTCCGCAAAATCGGCCAAGTTTTTCTTTATCAGCTTTTTAGCATTGGCCGGGTTGGCCGCTTCAATGTTGTACTCAATGATTTTGCGCTGCGGGTCGAAAGGCGCGAGTTCGTCCAAGCCCATAGACTTGATCGCGATTTTTACCAATTCGGCTTCGCTCACACCCACGCTGCGCTGTTGTTTTTTTAAAAAATATTTGCCCGCCTCCAGCATCACATCCAGCGGCACAAGACCCACGAGTTCGGAGCCTGAGACGCGCATCCCGCGCCGGTCGGCACTTTTATGGCACTCCTCAAAAGCCAAGTGCAGCGGCGTGGCACGGATGTCGGTAATGTTCATGGAAATCTGTGCCACGCCATATTCCTCGATGTACCAGCCGATGGCTTTCACGCCTTTTAAAGTGCCGGGCTGGCGTATGGGCTCGCCGTTCGCGTCTTTCATGGGTTTGCCGGTGGCGGGGTCGTTCACGATGCGGCCTTTTTCGCGCACGTCGAAAGCTACCGAGTTGGCGCGGCGCACGGACGTGGTGTTCAAATTGACGTTATAGGCAATCAAAAAATCGCGGGCACCGATGACCGTCGCGCCACTTTTCGGGTTGAATTTGGCGGGGCCGAAGTCCGGGTTCCACGCCGGGTTTGCCAATTTTTCGGGCAAACCTTCGTACTCGCCCGCTCGAATCACGGCCAAGTTTTTTCGCTCCGGGCGGCTGGCGGCGGCCTCGTAGAGGTAAATCGGCAGTTGGAGTTCGCGCCCGACGCGCTCACCGAGTCGGCGAGCCCAATCTGCCGTTTCTTCCATGCTGATACTGGCAATCGGGATGAGCGGGCACACATCGGTGGCGCCCATGCGCGGGTGTTCGCCGGTGTGTTTGCTCATGTCAATCACCTCGCAAGCTTTTTGGATGGCGAGAAATGCGGCTTCGGCGACGGCTGCCGGCTCGCCGACAAAAGTGACGACGGTGCGGTTGGTGGCTTTGCCGGGGTCTACGTCGAGCAGTTTCACGCCCTCCACACTTTCGATGGCATCGGTGATTTGTTTGATGACGGTCATGTCGCGCCCTTCGGAGAAGTTGGGGACGCATTCGATGAGTTGTTTCATTGAAAAATGTTGATTTGTTGAGTTGGGGATTCGGTTATCTGAATTAGGACGGGCGAAGGTAAAACAAACTCGCCCTGCAACTTATGTAGTCGCAAGGCGAGTTTGTAGTGAAAATAGGGAAACAACTATCTGCTATGTCGCACGGCCATATCCCAATACCCAGCCGACCACACCGCCGCTCACAGCACCCAGCAGGATATTGACAATCGGGTCAACAATGGCGGCGGTGACGTTCCAGGCATCCATAGAGCCATAGCTGAAAAAATTGGCGCCGAGCGAAACGAGGAACCCAATCCAAGCTCCGCCCATTGCGCCGCTTTTGAATGTCGTGATACCCGCCCAGCGGCTAAATACCAGCGCCTGCAAAGTTGACCACGACAGGCATCCGACAAAAATAGCCCAAATCACAGGCTCCGTACGCATGATGCCGCGTGCGGATTCCAACATTTGGGCTTCGAAAAAACCTTTGAGCGCCATGCCGTACACCACCCAGCCCAGTAGGAAACTGGCGACGGCTCCAGCCAATGCAGCAAGTAAAACTTTAGTGTCCATAATAACAAGATTTTAGGTGAAAAAACAGATTTTGTTCGGCAAACATATAAATTAGCCCAATGCTTTTGAGTAAAAGTAAAAGATTCGCCGTCGTATGTTTTTTTAACTCTTTTGAATTTTTTTGCCCGAAAACTGCCGGTCAAACATTGAACGGCCCAATGGTGTACCTTGCGCCGTTTTTTCCGAGTAAATGAATTTCACGCTCCAACACACTGACCCGCACACCCGCGCCCGCGCCGGGCTGCTCACGACGGAACACGGCACCATAGAAACGCCGATTTTTATGCCCGTCGGCACAGCAGCGACGGTAAAAGCCGTCCACCAGCACGAACTCCGCGACGACATTCGCGCACAAATTTGTTTGGGGAATACCTACCACCTTTACCTGCGTCCCGGACTGGAAGTTTTGCAAATGGCCGGTGGCTTGCACAAATTTAACGGCTGGGAAGGCCCAGTTTTGACGGATAGTGGTGGGTTTCAGGTCTATTCGCTGGCACACCGGCGCAAAATCAAAGAAGAAGGTGTCACGTTTCAGAGCCATATTGACGGCTCGAAACACACATTTACGCCCGAGGGCGTGATGGACATCCAGCGCGTCATCGGTGCCGATATTATTATGGCTTTTGACGAGTGCACGCCCTATCCCTGCGAATACCGCTACGCCAAAAACTCGCTCGACCTCACCCACCGCTGGCTGGCGCGTTGTGTGGAAAGGTTCGACAACACCGAGCCGCTCTATGGCTATTCGCAAAGTCTTTTCCCCATCGTGCAGGGCAGTACTTACCCGGAATTGCGCAAAATCTCCGCCGAAACCATCGCCTCCTTCGGTCGCGAGGGCAACGCCATCGGCGGCCTCTCCGTGGGTGAACCGGCGGAAGAAATGTACGCGATGACCGAGTTGGTCACAGATGTTTTGCCCGCCGACAAGCCCCGCTATCTCATGGGTGTGGGTACCCCGGAAAACATATTGGAGTGCATCGCCCGGGGTATTGATATGTTTGACTGTGTACTGCCCACCCGCAATGCCCGCCACGGCATGATTTACACCGCCGAAGGCATCATCAATATCCGCAACGCCAAATGGCGGGAGGATTTTGACCCGATTGACGCAAACAGCCCCGTTCACACGAGCCGCACGCACTCACGGGCTTATTTGCGGCACTTATTTGTCAATGAAGAAATTTTGGGGATGCAACTGGCTTCGCTTCACAATCTGGGTTTTTACCTTTGGCTGGTGGGAGAAGCCCGGCGGCGTATTTTTGATGGGAGTTTTTTAGCGTGGAAAAATGGGTTGGTGAAAAAGGTGAGTACGCGGCTGTGATTCGTTGATAGTTGTTGGTTCATGGTTGTTCGTTGTGCGCTCGTAGGGCTGCTTTTTGTGAAAATCAATTTTGAAAAAGGTGCTTTGAAAAAATCGCGGTCAACTCTACGAACGAACAACGAACAACCATCAACAAAACATCAGGCAGCGATTTTGAAAGTTAAAACCTCTTAGTCGCCGAAACCTTAACACATCTGCCAAAATACGCGCCGCCGAAGCACCGTTTTCGGACGGCAACTGCAAGACAAAAGTTAAATTTTGCAATGTTGCCCAATGAAACTTTCGGACACTTGCACTGAAAACCCGGAAAAACCTACCTTCGCGCACTTTAACAAAAAAAACTTGGGCAGTTTCAGATGCCCTGCCTAATATTGTACGCTCGTTTTTCATCCAAACTCTTTGGTCTGTCTGTTTATGAAAAAAACTACTCTACACATTCTTACTCTGTGCTGCGTAATGCTCTCGGCGCTGACCATTCAAGCCCAAGACATCCACTTTTCGCAGTTTTACCAAAGCCCGCTCAATCTCAACCCGGCTTTGACGGGTGTGATGAACTGCAACCACCGTATCGTGGCGAACTATCGCAACCAGTGGGCCTCCATTCTTAAAAACAACGCCTACAACACCTATTCGGCCTCTTACGACCAGAAACTGCCAGTGGGCCGATACGACTACTTTGGAGTTGGCGGTACTTTGTGGGGCGACAAAGCAGGTGCTTCCGAGTTTGCCACTTTGCAGGCACGTCTTTCCGGCTCTTATGCCAAAAAAATGGGCGGCTATCGCAAAAAAGCGCATTATCTCGTGTTGGGTGCCGACCTCGGCGTGAGCCAGCGCAGCATCAACAGCCAACAACTCCAGTGGCCCAGCCAGAACAATGGCAACGGCCAGTTTGACCCGACCCAGAATGGCGAGGTGATTCAAGACCCGAACTTCATTTTTGTGGACATGTCGGCGGGCGCGTTGTGGTTCAGTGTGTTCAGCGAAGATGCCAATCTGTACTTCGGCGGTGCGTTCAGCCACTTGAACCGTGCCAACCAATCGTTTGAGAATCAAAATATCCCGCTCTACAGCAAATTCACTTTCCATGCAGGTGGTGAATTTATGATAGCCCAGAAAGTGGGTTTGGTTCCGGGTGTGGTGACATTCTTGCAGGGGCCTTCGTTCCAGGTGAACGCAGGCACGTCGTTCAAATTCCTGCTCGGCAACAGCCGCCGCCTCAACCAAGCCTTCCAATTGGGCGCTTGGGCGCGCGTGTCGAACAAACTCGACGAGGGCAAACTGATGGATGCGCTCATCCTCAGCACCCGATTCGACTACGAAAACTTTACCATCGGCTTCAGCTACGACATCAACACCTCGAACCTGAACACGGCCACCAACGGCAACGGTTCGTTTGAATTCTCGCTCGTGTACAAAATCTGCGGGCCAGAACGTCGCGGTGTGTACTGCCCGAACTTTTAACCGCCAATAGCCTTAGCGAAGGCGGTTCGTTCCCTCTTTGTTGAGAATTTGGTTCCAAACCGCCTATGCCAAGGCTTCGGCGGTGAAAAAAGATTTCCGAACGCTTGGGTGCGCCGGAAATCTTTTTCATTTTTGCCGTTCACCTGAACATCTGTTTGTTAAGAGCATAATCCAAAAGGCCCATGAGCCGTTTTTCAAAAAATTCTAAACCGAAAAAATTATGTTTGGCAGCAACAAGAACACAGAAGAAGTCAAAACCGCCCCAGCATCTACCTCCAACGCGTTGAACGCTTTGGCCAAAGGCACGGTGGTGGAAGGCTCTATCCGTTGTGACAACGACTTGCGCATAGACGGCACCATCAAAGGCAAACTTACCTGTCAGGCCAAAGTCATCATCGGCCCGACGGGCATGGTGGACGGCGAAATCCATTGCCAAAACGCGGTCATCGAAGGCCGATTTAAAGGCAATCTCCATGTGGCAGAACTCCTGAATGTCCGCGAGACCGCAGAAGTGGATGGCGAAATCACGACCAATAAACTCTTGGTACAGAGCGGCGCCCGCTTCAATGTAACTTGCAAAATGGAAACGGGATCTGCCAATGGCATCGCCAAAAGTGCAGACATAAAATCACCGGGCAATGCGGCAAGCACAGCCACCCCAGTCGCCGGAGCAAAAGCGGAAGTCCGCAATTAAATCTGCCGCGAAATATGGCGGCATGGTTTTCCAATTGCTGGGCGCGTGCCTTGCAGGGGTCTTCATCGGGCGATGGCTGGATGCACAGATGCAGTTGGAGCGGCCAATGTGGGCGGTGTTTTTGACCATCTTTTTTATGATTGGCGCGCTCTATTCACTCTATCGGCAATTGTTGCGCGATACTTGATTATTCGTCCTGCGGCTTTGCGCTGCAGGACGAATTTGTTTTCAGATATTCGCCCTTTGGTATCCCAATTCTACTCTTACATGGATTCAAGAACTTTCTTCAAATGGCTTATTGCCATTACGTTGGGCACGATGGGCGTGTTGGCTGGGCTTCATTTCCTCCTGCCAGAGATGCAGGCGCATTGGAAATTTGCCGTGGCTTCCCTCGTGTTGTTTGTGCTCATCTGCATCGGTTTGTTTTTCGCCGGTTCCGGCGCTATTCGCAGCAAGAGCAGGGTAGCCTTCATCAATCTCGTGTCCGCATCGGTGTTTGGGAAAATGCTGTTGGCTGTTGCGTTTCTATTTATTTATCAACGAATTGCGAAGCCAGAAAACGAATGGTTCGTCGGGACTTTCCTGCTTTGTTATGTCGTGTTCACTGGGTTTGAAGTTTGGTTTATGACCCGGCTGGCAAGAACGTAAATTGTGTTGACCGTTTTCGTTGATGGTTGTTCGTTCACAGAGTTGACCTCAGGTGAGGCGTTTTTATAAAATGACAATAAAAACAGAACGAACGCTACGAACGAACAACGGTCAACTACCAACTATCAACAAAAATGAAACGACCAAAAAAAGGCGAATATGCCCCCTTCCACGAGACCTATCTGAAAGTGGTGCCATCGCGCGGCACTGCCCAATCGCTGCTGAAAAAAACGTTCAAAGAAGCACAACAACTTTTTGGCAGCCTGCCCGAAGAAATGGGCAACTACGCTTACGAACCCGGCAAGTGGACCATCAAACAAATGCTCATCCACCTGATTGATGCCGAGCGGGTATTCGCTTACCGCACCCTCTCGTTCATGCGCGGCGACCGTATCGCGTTGCCCGGCTTCAACCAAGATATTTGGATGGAGCAAGTGGACGTGTCCGCCCGCACTATCAAAGACTTGATGAAAGAATGGAAGGTGGTGCGCGACAACACGTTGTTCCTTTTGGCGCAGTGTACGGAAGCGCAGTCTACTTTTCTCGGCACGGCCAGTGGCTGGAAAGTGACGCCGCGCGCGATGTTTTTTGTCATCATCGGTCACCAGATCCACCATATCAACGTGCTGCGGGAGAAATATTTGCAGTCAGTTTAACAAGTTTGTTGCCTAATATTCAATCTATTGCGCTCGGCCTTTGTTCAATGTGGGCTGTGCAACAATTTGCTGCTGACATCACGAGACATTGTTTTCAGCGATAAAACAATTCGCGCACAAGGCTATGGCAAACATCCTTTTTTCCAACGCATATTTTTACAAATTCGATGAGAAACAGTGGCGGGCGAAACAGCCTTACCCGCCCTACGGCACGATGTACGCCGCAGCCACGATGCTCGACTGCGGTTTTGAGGTAAACCTCTTCGATACCAACCTCAAAGATTCGCCCGCCGAGATTTTGCCGGTTCTGGAAAATACGAAACCTCGATACCTCGTCATCTACGACGATGGATTCAACTACCTCACCAAAATGTGCCTCACCCGGATGCGCGAAGCCGCTTACGAATTGGTGAAACACGGAAAAAAACATGGCTGCATCGTCATCGTCAGTAGCAGCGACTCGACCGACCATTACGAGGAATATTTGAAACAAGGTGCTGATTTTGTGATACTTGGAGAGGGAGAAATCACCTTGCGCGAGCTGATAATGACAGTAGAAGGTAGTGGGTGGACGGTAGACGGCGGCGCAGAAATTGACTTTTCAAAAATTCCCGGCATCGCTCACGGCCTCAATAAATCAACAAATAACCCAATAACCAAAACGATGCCGCGCCCGGTTTTGCACGACCTTGACAGCCTTCCCGACCCGGCTTGGGATTTGGTGGACATGGAGGCGTACCGCCAAATTTGGCAGCGGCAGTACGGCTATTTTTCCCTCAATCTCGCCACCACGCGCGGCTGCCCGTTCAAGTGCAACTGGTGCGCCAAGCCGATTTACGGCAACCGCTACAATTCGCGCAGCCCAGAGCGCGTGGCCGCCGAAATCGAGATGTTGATAGAAAAATGCGGTGTTCGTCATTTCTGGATGGCCGACGATATTTTCGGCCTCAAACCTGGCTGGGTGCAGCGTTTCCGCGACATCGTTCAAGAGAAAAATTTGAAGTTTGAATACAAAATCCAGAGCCGTGTGGATTTGCTGCTGAAAGAAGATACGATAGACGCTTTGGCGGCATCCGGTCTGCGGCAAGTATGGGTCGGTGCGGAAAGCGGCTCGCAAAAAATCTTGGATGCGATGGACAAGGGTACACGGGTCGAGGAAATCCACGAGGCGACCAAGTTGTTGAAAAAGAAAGGGGTAGAAGTCTGTTTCTTCCTGCAGTTCGGCTATTTGGGTGAAACGAAAGAAGACATCGAGGCAACTTTGCAACTGGTGGAAGAGCTCCTGCCTGATGACATCGGCATCTCGGTTTCCTACCCGCTGCCCGGCACGAAATTCCACGAAAAAGTCAAAAACCTGCTCGGCGAAAAGCAAAACTGGACGGTCTCCGACGACCTGGCCATGATGTACCCGGCCACGTATTCACCCGCGTTTTACCGCCGACTGCACCGGCTCACGCACAAGCGATTCCGGCTGCGACAAGGCCGTGAAGAATTTAAAAAACTCCTTTCCTCCGGCCATGCCGACCTCCTCCGCGCACTGAAAACGCTCTATTATTTTCCCGCCGCGGCGTTCGACAATTGGCGGCTGAAACGCCTCGAAAAAATCAATCCCGATGCGCCCGGCCTTTGACACGATTGCGCGCGAGTACGACAAGTCGTTCACCGACACGGCGGTGGGTCGTTTGATGCGCGAGCAGGTGTGGCAAATTCTTGGGGATTTGGGGATTTGGGGATTTGGGGATTTGAAAATCAGCCTTTCAAATAACCAGATAACCAAATCAACAAATCAACAAGTCCTCGAACTCAATTGCGGCACGGGCGAGGACGCGATTTGGCTGGCGCGACAGGGCTGGCAGGTGCTGGCGACGGATGTTTCGCCGGAAATGGTGAAAACAGCGCGGGAGAAAGTGATTCAACTTTCCGAAAGTTGGCAACTTTCGGAAAGTTCGGGGATAAAAGAACATCTCCAATTTCATGTGTGCAGTTTTGCAGAAATCGGGCGTTTTGCAGAACAAAAATTTGACCTCGTTTTTTCCAATTTTGGTGGCTTGAACTGCGCTTCGCCGGAGGAATTGAAAATACTATCGCTTGATTTACAAAAACTTATCGCGCCCGAAGGGCATTTTGTTGCCGTCGCCATGAGTCGTTTTTGTTGGCAGGAAACTTTGTATTTTCTGCTGAAAGGAAAACCCCGCGAAGCCTTCCGCCGCCTAAGCCGAAAACCCGTGAACGCCCATCTGGATGAAAAAACGACGGTGCCGACGTGGTACTTTTCGCCGAATGAAATCCGGCGTTATTTTCCTGATTTTCAAGTGAAACGAGTTTGCCCCGTCGGCTTTTGGCTGCCGCCTTCGTACCTGAATCCTTTTTTTGAAAAACACCCGCGACTGCTCGGTTTTTTGAATTTTTTAGAAAAAAACTTTACACCTGCGTGGTTTGCTCCGGCGAGTGACCATTTTTTGATTTGCCTTGAAAGCACGGACGTTTCGGAACGAACAACCCGCCTTCGCCAAGGCTTCGGCAGGGAAACCAAACAACGATGAATGTATTATTCACCCACGGCTACTTCCTTCACGAAGACTTGAAGGAACAGGCGATTATGATGCCCTACCCGCCGTTGGGCTTGCTCTACCTTTCGGCCTGGTTGGATTTGCACGACGTTGAAAACGAGGTGTTTGATACGACCTTTTCCACAAAAGATGATTTGAAAAAATACCTGCTCGCGCACCGCCCGCGCATCGTGGCGCTCTATGTGAATTTGATGACTAAAATGAACATCATCGAAATCATGCGCTTCGTCCGGGCAGAAGAATCGCTGAAAAACACGATAATCGTGCTGGGCGGCCACGACGTGACGCACAACGTGGAGGACTACCTCGTTCGTGGCGCGGATTTGATTGTCATCGGCGAGGGAGAGCAGACGATGCTGGAAGTTGTACTCGCCGCCTTTTCAACCCCACCCCCAAATGGGAGGGGGGACGTAGAGCTGTCCGCGACATCGTCGCGGACTCCCCTACCATTTGGGGGCGGGGGTGGGGTTGGCGTCCCCGGCCTCGCTTTCCTGCTCCCCGACGGCTCCGTTTTTAAAACTGCTCCGCGCGAAAAAATGCGCAATATAGATGGGCTGCCTTTTCCAGCTCGCCAAAAGATTGACCTGCAACAGTACCTCGATGTCTGGACGCGAGTGCACGGCCACAGTTCTATGAGCATCAACACGCAACGAGGCTGCCCCTACACCTGCCGCTGGTGCAGCACGCCGGTGTACGGTCAAAGTCACCGCCGCCGAAGCCCGACTAAGGTGGCCGACGAGATTGAATGGCTGCAGCGACACTATTCGTTCGACCAGATTTGGTTTGTTGACGATGTGTTCACCATGAGCCACAAATGGCTTTATGCATTTCGGGATGAATTGAAAATCAGGGACTTGCAGATAAAATTCGAGTGCATCACCCGCTCCGACCGTTTGAACGAGGAGGTGATTCAAGTCCTGAAAGAATGCGGCTGTTTCCGCGTGTGGATTGGCGCGGAGAGCGGTTCGCAGCGCGTCATAGATGCAATGGACCGGCGGGTAGAGCTCGGTCAAGTGCGGGAAATGATAAAAGCAGCAAAGCGAGCGGGCATCGAAGCCGGCACCTTCATCATGCTCGGCTATCCCGGCGAAACAGAGGCTGATATTCTGGAAACGGTCGAGCATTTGAAAGACTCGAATCCCGACTTTTTTACCATCACGGTGGTGTACCCGATTAAAGGCACGAGCTTGCACGAGGAGGTGCAAACGACGGCTTTTTCAAAATTGGCTTGGGAAGAGCGCACCGACCGTGACCTCGATTTTCAACACACTTACCCGCGCCGCTACTACGATTTTGCCGTGCGCTGGACGGTGAATTCCGTCAACTTCCACAAGAAAAAATTGGAAGGCAAGCAATTCAGCGTCAACGGTTTAAAATTGCGGGGAAAGGCTTGGGCGGCACGGGCGGGGATGACTTGGTGGCGTTTTATTTCGGCAACTCCTGCTCGAAATTCATCTTGAACCCGATGCGCTGGTTGGGTTCCGGCAAGTCGTCGTCGTAATCTTCCCAAGCGGTGATGTCCGTCATAAACGTCTCCATGTGCCGGAGGATGTAGGCGTCCTTGAGCTCTTCCGGGCGATAGATGGCGATGGTTTTGGGTGGCTGCGGCTGGCCGTATTTTTCGATAAATGGGAAGCTGATGAGCACGAGGATTTTGCCGTTGAACAGCTGCTGGTAGCCGAGCGAACCATTTTGTTTGATGAGGTCGCGGCGGAGGTCGCTGCCGACGGGTTCGCCGAGGCCGCTCTCGGAGTGGCCGAGCGTGAGCACGATGGCTTCGAGGTTTTCGATGTCATTGCGTTCCTCGATTTCACATTCCAAGCCACCGGCGGTCGTTAGTTCGGTCAGCCGGTCAATGATGGTTTGTTTCAGGCTGGTTTTCCACGTTTCGCGGTAGCGTTTCGTGTTTTCCAATATCTCTTTGTATTGCTCGACCTTCTTTTTGAAATTGGTCGTTTCTAATTCGGTAAAGGCCATAATAAAAGTGTTTAGGGTTTTAACCGCTTCTTTTTCAAATTGTTGTCACTTGTTTTTTGTCTTTTTCTTTCTGACTGCTTTTATCTCGCCGCCCAATTGCAACAGCGTCTCCGCAGGTTCGGTGTTGGCAACAACGCGCAATATTCGCAACTGCCGCCCGCCTTTGTCTGCCGTGTTGAATTCCACTTTGATTGCGCCTTTTCCGCCGGGCGGAACTGGCTCTTTAGGCCATTCCGGCACGGTGCAGCCACAGGTGACTTTTACGTTTGAAATCCTGAGCGAGTCCGCGCCCGTATTGGTGAATCGGAAAGTTCGCTTCACTATCACGCCTTGTTTTACCGTTCCAAAGTCATAAAACGCTGAATCATAGGCGATAATGGTCGTTGGTCGGGTGGGCAAAGAGTCTTTTGAAGGAATTTCGGCAGGTTGTGCGAGCGAAAACCCCGGCAGGATAAGGCAAAAAACAAAGGCAGTAATTTTCATAATAAATTGTCTTGGGGGTAAAAGTAGGCACAGGTGAAGTTGGTTTTCGATAGGATTCACAAGATTTACAGGATGTGTTACCCAAACAAGAAAAAATCCTGAAAATCTTGAGAATCCTGTCAAAACTACAACGTAAACGCCACATACACATCGCCCGAACGACGACCCAATTTGCCGCCGCCGCAGGCCACCACGACAAACTGTTTTCCGCCAATAGAATACGTCGCGGGCGTGGCAAACCCGCTCGCGGGCAAATCCGCCTCCCAGAGCAATTTTCCATCCTTGCGGTCAAAAGCGCGGATTTTTTCATCCTTCGACGCGGCGATAAAAACCAGCCTGCCCGCCGTCACCACTGGGCCGCCGTAGTTCTCTGTACCCGTGTTGCGGATGCCTCTTTTTTTCAAATCCGGGTCTTCGCCGAGCGGCACCGCCCAACGGTATTCGCCTGTGTTCAAATCAATTGCGTTCAAAGTACCCCAGGGCAGGCTGATGGCGGGCTGGCGGTTTTTGTCCTGCAAACGGATGTAACCCGTGTGCGTAAATGGAACTCCCGCCTCCTGTTCGGCGGCATATTTTCCAGCATTACCAGCCGTTTTTTTATCCGTCAAATACGCTACAATCGCGGCGCGGTCTTCATCAGAAAGATGCCCATAAGACGGCATCTGGCCTTTTCCCTGCCGAATGATTTGACCCAAAAATTGCTCCGTGCGCCGCTCCTTGATATTCACCAAATTCGGGTTCGCGCCGTTTCCTTGTCGGTTCAATCCGTGACAACCGGGGCAGTGCGTCGCGTAAAGCCGTTGGCCTTGACCAATGTTGCTACCGTCGCTTTTCGGCAAATCCACCATTTTCAAAATCCAGGGCATTTCGCTGCTGTTCACATACAACACGCCTTCCGGGTCAGCCGCCGCGCCGCCCCATTCCGCGCCACCATCAAAACCCGGCAACACGAGCGACCCTACGCGGCTCGGCGGACTGTAAAATTCTTTTTGTAAAACAGAAAAAACCGCCCGCAAGCTGTCGCGCTGCTCCGAATAAGGGTTCAAATCAGCCTCGGTCATGCTCTGTCGAGCAAACGGCGCGGGCTTCACAGGGAAGGGCTGCGTCGGCCACAATGCCTCGCCCGGCATAGCGCCCCAAAACGGCACGGGGCGCTCTTCGATTTTGAACAATGGTTCGCCCGTTTCGCGGTTGAACAGGAAGACCAAGCCCTGCTTGGTCGGCTGTGCCACCGCGTCTATTTTTTTGCCAAAACGATTGACAGTCAACAAAGTAGGCGGGCAAGGCGGGTCTCTGTCCCAAAGGTCGTGATGAGTGAATTGGAAATGCCAAAGGCATTTTCCAGAATTCGCGTCCAATGCTAAAAGGCAGTCGGAAAACAGGTTTTGACCCTTGCGGTTGCCGCCCCAAAAATCGAACGCCGCCGAGCCGGTGGGGACGAAAACGATGCCGCGCTCTTTGTCCAACGTCATACCCGACCAACAATTTGCGCCGCCGATGCGCTGCCAAGCATCGGGGTCTTGCCAAGTTTCGTGGCCGTACTCGCCGGGATGTGGGATAGTGTGGAAAATCCAGCGCCGCTCGCCCGTGCGCACATCGTAAGCGCGGACGTGACCGGGCGCAGCGTCGGCTCCTTCGGAGACGCGCATTCCCAAAATGAGCAAATCTTTATACACCACACCCGGCGAGGTGTTGACGATGAAAAAGTCGTTTTTGTGGTAATCCAAATCACGGCGCATATCTACTTTGCCGCCATCGCCAAAAGTCGAATCAGGTCGCCCGGTCGTTGCATCAAGTGAAATCAGGAAGTTTCCGGCGGAATAAAACAGACGCTGCGTCTTTCCGTCCGTCCAGTGCGCCAGCCCCCGGCACACGCCCGCCCGTCTCGAGCCATCGGGGCCGCCAAGCCATTCGAAAGTTTTGAATTTCCAACGTTCCTGCCCAGTCTCAGCATCCAGCGCAAATATGCTCACTTCGGGCGACGCGCCGTAAAGAACTCCGTTGATAACGAGCGGGTTGTGCTGGATCTGGGTGGTATTTTTCACCGTGTCGGCACCTCCACTCTGGTAAGTCCAAGCGACTTTTAGGTTCGCCACGTTGGAGGTGTTGATTTTGTTGAGTTTTGAAAAATGGCTGCGCCCGTCGTCGCCGAGGTAGGAGGGCCAGTCGTAGTCGGTGGGGTGGGTGCAGGCGGCGAGGGAGAGGAAAGCAGATAAAATATATGCTGCGACATGCATAAACAAGGCATTTATTTTTTTGAAAATGAATAATATGCAAATAAAAACAAATCAAATCCTATTTTTGCTACCAGCAAAGTTCAAATGGAAAAGCCTCCTGAAAGTAAATCCAAAGAAACCGTCAAAATAGGCATCATCATCGGCGCTGGCACAGGCAGACGCTTGGCGGATGTTTTTAAGGGATTTCTGGAGGGTTTGGTGCTGAATTATTCAGGCAAAGTTGTCAAGTTTGAAGAGGCTGGGTTCGAGGAAGGCAAACCATACCACTCCTACAAAACCATAGTGGACGAGGCTGGTGGCCAGGCCTCAAAGTTCGACGCCATTTCGCAAGCAGAAGCAGAGCAATTGGTGAAGACCACCGAACAATGGTACCGCTCAGGCATCAAGACAATATTCAGGACTTCGATAAATGCCGAGGCGCTGTACTTGTTCAGGCAAAAAGTGGAGGCCATTAAAGAATTTGGCTTGGAGACCAACTCTGGCGGTCGGATACTTTTTGTGCGCGACCAAGCCGAGGGTTTTTACGCAAACACAAAATACGAAATAAGCGCAGGCTTCGATGAAATTTTTTTCTCTGGCAAATTTACCCGGCACCACCACCACAAGGTAGCGCTGCACGCACTGAAAGCCGCCAAACAATTTATGAAAGGGCGGCCTTACCAAAAGTGGGCAATTTACAAACATCACCTGTTTGGCGACTTGTTTCAAAAATGGCTGAGAGAAATTGACCCTTCTATCCTCGCTTATCAACCGGATACAGGGCTGACCAAACTGAACAAAGTGATCAGCGACGAGCAAAAAATGAACAATGGTCACCAGCCTCCACACAATATTCTCATCATTTGCTCCAACGAAGTCGGCGACATTATTTACGAGACGATTCTTGGAGTCGTCAACATTGAGGCTGAACTTGAACTCTACACCCGCAACGTCTATACAGCCAAGCCATTTGCAGGCAAGTTGTTTGAGTACCAGACCGTACACGGTTCTGCTGACGACATTGAGGGTACTGAAAAAATTCTCCCCTACGCCACGCTCCGAATCGCTGCTGATATCGCCGAGAGGAATTTCAAAGTGCTTGGGACCAAACAAGCATTGGAATTTGCCATTAGTGAGGCCAAACGCAAAAGGATCGATGAGACCACCTCTATTTTGAACCATATATTCCACCACTTTCAAATAAAGTCGACCTATGGATACCAAAATCATTGACTCTCACCGCCAGTTGTTAGATGCGCTCATCGCTTCTTTTGACTCTACAGCCGACAAAACACTCCTACGCTTGAAAGAAGCAGGGCTCACCCGTCAGCATATAGAAAACAACTACGACCGCTTGAATCAGATAAAAGCAAAAGAAAAAAAAAGTAAAATATCGTATATCCATGCCATAAGAGACTTTTTGCAAAACACTGTGCATCTTCATTACTGGGAAGCAATAGATGTGATTTCGACGATGTTTGAGGCAAAATTTTTGAACCCAGACAATCCCTATCCTTACAAAAAAGCAGTCCAAGTTTTCTTGGCCGATAGACTTGTAGATATAGCCAATGCACGCTCTGAATGGCGTGCATACTTTGAGTTTCGCTACCTAAAGCCAGTAAGCCGTTATATGAGTCGCCATCTGAAAGAACACTGGCTTACCATCAACTTTAATCTATTTTCTTTTCGAGGCGGCCAAAATATGCCCCCTTACCGGATGCATATCAACGTACCTGACAATCTTCACCCAAAGTATATTGATAAAAAATCTCCTTATGACCAACGTGAGGAGGATTTTGAATCTTTGGCACCTTTTCAGGGCAAATACAGCACCGTGTGGGAGATAGTGAGCAACAACGTCTCTTCGATTTTTTATTTTGACAAAACCGCTGATCATCCCAATGACATGGTTATTTACGAAATAGACCCGGATGTTTCTCCCGGCGCAGGGCGTGTAGAGACTGAATATGTTGGGCGGTTTTACGCCAATGGGCAACACCGGCCCAATCCTTTTTTGCTCCAAACTATGCCCGGCGACGAGAACCCTGAACAAATATTTGAAAAGGAACGCCAGCGCGACGAAAATGAACGAAAGTTCCAATACAGTATCGTGCGATTTTTTATCCGCAGCGGGATTTTTAATCCTGAAAAGGCAGCTTACCCCATCCACCTGTTCGAGCCAGATTTCAAAGACTTGTTAAAAAGCGCCTATTGGAAGTTTGACAAACTAAAAAAGGGGGATTTGAATTTGGAAAAAGAAATCGGCTTGGAGAGCCTTCAATACGGACAAAAACTAATGGTCGAGTTGGGAAACGTGAAATACAAGGATTTAAAAGATATTCTTGAAACGCAATTTGCCTCTTCTAAGAAAACCGAACGAAGACCCCGATACGACGAAGCACGTGGGAAATGGCTCAATTTTGACGACTCTGACAAATATGGGTCAGATGAAGACGAAGCCCTCAACAAAGTAATCTCTTTGGTTGACCTGATTGAGCCAGAGGCACTCAATATTCGGTTGACCATCTTTGAGGCAGGGTTTTTTTACCTGACTCAAAAAAGCAACACCCTTTCCCACATCTATTGGCTTCCTGTGATTATCAACTGGCGACAGCAATTCACAGGGGGGGTAGTATTCCTCAACTCTGACAAACGGATAGATCCGGCAAAAGAGTGGGAAATAGATGAAAGCGGCTTTTATGAGGACGGAAGCAATGTTGAGCCGTCCCCCATTACCCCTGCCGACAAAGTCCCGCAAGACATCGTCAGCATCCTCTACTATCTGACTGGGCTTTTTACCGACAAACAAATCGGTGAGATAGAAGAGAGCATACGAGATGCTGCCGAGCGAGCGGCGGCAGTGTCTATCATGTCGCGCAACATCAGCCACAACATCGGCAGCCATGTGCTGTCATACCTTAAAACCCTGCTGTCCGACGAAAGCCACATGCTAAAAGAGGGCGTACTCGAAAATCTCATCACCGTGGATGCCGACGGTGTGCTCCACCTCAGCAAAGATTTGGAAGACGAGTCCAAATTACCCAAAAAAGACCGGATGGTGCTGCCCTATATCCGTTCGGTCAGCCGCTTGCTGGGTTACTTTCAAGAACGGCAGGACTACATCGGCACTTTTGCCTCTGACCGCTACCTTTACTTCAGCCCGCTCTATTTCAAAGAATCTGTGGTTGACCATTTTTACGGTACTATGCGATCTATTTCGGCTGATGGCAGCAAAATCAAAGAAACCCGCAACTTGGTGCTGGATTATATCGTCCATTCGGAAGGCTACCGGCAATCAGACATCGAAGTCCGGGTACAATGGCGCGATGACGACAATGCTGCCCCAATTCCTATCGGAGACAAAGAAAGAAGAGACAAAAACGGGAAATTAGAAGTGAAAAGCGACATTGAAATCGCCTTGCCATCTGGCAGCACGGGGCGGCAGGGTATTTACACCATTTTGGAAAACTTTATTCGCAACAGCGCCAAACATGGAGATGCCATAGAAAAACGTCCCGACAGGAAAATGGTCGTCACATTGACGCTCAGCGACGCGAACCCAGACTACTACAAATTGGAGGTTAGGGACAACAGTGGCAACACCACGCAGGGTGTCGTCACCATTATACAAAAAGTACTGACCGACCCGCTCATCGGACCCGACGGTAGCCCCGACGAGCGGCACAAAGGCATTAAGGAAATACAAATTGCGGCGGGTTGGCTGCGCGGCATACGCCCCCACGACTTGCTCAACAAACCGTTCCTCGGTGGACTGCCCGTACTCAAAGTTACCCAAGTGCCCGACGAAAAAGGCGAAGGAAGCTTGCAATATACTTTCTATCTCCGCAAGCCAAAACCAGGCCTGCTCGTAGTGCCAGACAGGTCAAAGTATTTTGAAAAAGACGCCAAAGGCCGCATCACGACCGAATTGAAAAACCTGTTCCGCGAGTCGCTCAAATATTGGACAATACAGGAGTACGGAGACCCGCGCCTGCTCAACCCCGACAAAACCCCTTACCGTTTTGTGGTCACTCACCGGGACATGGAAAGCAGTACGCCCGAGGAGTGGAAAGAAACTTACCTCGAAATCTACAAGCGCAGCCCAGCACGCGTCCTTACCGGCTGGACCGATGTGCAGTTGCAAAGCGAACACCTTGACGAAGACCTATATCGCGCATGGCTCGACGGCGACCTGATTTATTTTGGTAAAAAGCCGTCTGTCAGCCGTTTTGGTTTAGTATTACCCAACGACAAAAAAAGCGCAAGCATTTCCGAAAGCATCACCATTGGCATAGAAGATGCCAGTCCTGTCCATTCGTTCAGCGATGAGGCGCTTCCGCAGCTCGTAGTGGACAGGCCAATAGAAGATGCCAGAAAACAAAACATCCTTTTTCGCGAACACAACGACCAAATCGTCAGGTTCGACAGGTTCAGAAAAGAAAAAGAAGTCTCCCTCGACAATTACTTATTTTTGGAAGGCATTAGTGGCGACAATTCTACAAACCGCCTCCTCCGGCACGAAGTTATTACCCCCATGTGGCGTTACAAAATTCTCGAAGCCGCGCTCACCAAAATTATCGTTATTGACGAGCGCCTTTGGAAAAACTATTACAGCGACGACATAGAAGAGCGCGAAATCAATCACCTACGTTGGGAAAAGAAAAATATCCACATCCTTTCGTTTGAATTTGACCCTGAACACCCCGGCTATCTCTGCCTCAAAAACCTTCGAGGCCAAATAGTAGCAAAAGTGGACAACATGGGCGACCCTAGCTTCACCAAGCCAGAATATGAAACAGCCTACCGTGAAAGCCATTTTGTCAGTTTGCACCAAGGGCTGCTTGAGCGCACCGTGAAGCACTGTGCGGAAGGTCTCGTCGGCATGACTGAGCAGGAGCAAGTGGACGTGTTGTTCAAAAAATTCAGAGACCAGCTGCTACTCGCTCGCTTCAGGGTCATCATACACTCAGGTCGCTCCAAAACGCACGTCTTGCCTTACCCGACCGCCTTCGTGCAACTCTCAGCTTTAGGCTCCTCTATGCGCGACAGCAAACTGACCCTCTGCGAATTATTCTACTCCACCATACAGGAAGCAAACACAGAACAACGATGAAAGACCTGATAATTATCACCACAAGAAGCACATACTTGCCCTCCGACCCGCCAAGCAGCAAAGGGCTTTTTTCCAAACCGGACAATTGCTCCGAGCAGAAAGCCTCGGCTCTGTCAGCTGTCCCTTTTTTGGAGCCTCGCAAACTTTGGCGGCTCAAGGAAACAGAGCAGTTTGTTTTTGCAACAACCTGTCTTGAAAACAGGGAAAAAAACAATCCCGAAACACTTTTCAAATTTGGGCAAAAGTGCGCTTTTGTCAAAGCAATATTCAGCGATGTAGCGGCCTGTCTCAATACTGAGGAAAAGGCAGCCATTGGCCGCATCTTCCTCTTTGCGCACGGTTTTGATTTGGATTGGTCGGGCGGCTTTGCCACTATCGGACCCTACGACACACATGAATTGCTCGAAGAGACAACTTGGCTCGAAGGATTGTTCCCCGGCAAAAAGTTTACCTCCTGGAAACCCGGAGAAGACTCTGCGGACGGAAAAATGACCGTTTTTTTCACCGCTTTTTCGCACGTCCCAAACGTTCTGTTCCAACTGCTGGAAACGGGCAAGGAGATTTACCACAATCAGGAGTTTAAAAAACAGTTGCCCAGTCTGGCAGAAGACTTGAGAGGTTGGAACATGGAAAAAAAACGAATGGAGCAGTATCAAAGTGACGGCGAGCTACAAGATCTCCCACGGTCATTCAATCTGAATTTTTATTATTCCGACATCAGTGGCTGGACGGACAGCCCTCCCAAAGATTTCCCATTTGGCGAAATACTGAAAGATCTGAAAGCCAAAAACGCGGGCGAGAGCGAAGAAGCTTTGAACATCGTTTTTTTCCCCCTTTCGGAAATTTCGGAGTCTGCCGACAATCGCTTCAGCGAAAAGCAATCTTTTTATCACAAAGCTGTCGGCGACTTGCACAAAAACCCCAACGATGCCCGTCCAACCATATTCATCAGTTTTTCGAACATCGTCAAACTCGGCAGCTCGGCAAAGGTGGGCGCAGTCAATCTCGACCCTCGCTTCAAATTCCTCGACTCCAGCATCTGGTACCGCTATGTGCCCATCGAAGGAGGGTTTAACAAAAACCTGCAAGAAGTACTAAAAACCATTGCTTGGGCATATAAAAACCGTCTATACTTCAAAAATGTCTGTTTCGAGTTTTTAGAGTTCCAAAATAGGCTTATTCAAAACTCCTATCTTGACAATGCCTATGGCTCTGGCCATGCTCGGCAAGTGTTCCCTTTCACCTTTCACTCCGAAACCGCGATGGAAGAAAAAGCAAGCGGAAAAAAGGAGGGAATCATTCATGCTTTGACAGGCGATGCCACCAAACTCCGCTGGAATTTCTTGCTCGTTGACGACTTCGCCAACGAATGCCTCAAAGAGGGCAAAGAAAAAGAAGGCCCTGCCATTAAGAAAGAAATTGTCCGGCGCTTGATAGAATCCCCTCCAGCGCACCACATGAAAGCCGAAAGCAACATCGCCAAATCCTTTGATTGCGCCAAAACAGTGGACGAGGCGCTGCCAATGTTGGGCTGTGAGATGAAAAAAGCAAACAGAGGAGCATCCTCGTCAGAGCCGAGCAAGGCTGTGGCACAGGAGGAAAATAATAAGGCATACCGTGTGTACGACATCATCCTTCTCGACTACTTGTTCAGCGACACGGAGCCTCAACACTACGGCACCAAACTGTTGGAAAAAATCGAATGTGCCGACAGGCACGACGGGGTGGGGGTGCTGCAAAGCTATTGGATTTACCCCATCAGCGTCTTCAACGAGGCAATACAATCAGACCTTCAAGAGAAGGGTTATCAATATTTGGAAAAATACTGGCATTTGGCCCGAGGCGCCGACCCGCTTAACACGCCCCACTTGTTCCGGCGCACACTCTACGAGTTTATGCAAGCGCAGGCCGGGAAAATCCTTTTCAAAGAAAAAGACCTTTGGCAGTTCATGGCCGAAAACCCGCTCTCGGAGCCAGAGAAGCTGCAAAACTCCAACGCGCAGTTCAAAACTTCCCGCAATGTTCTCAGCCGGGAAAAGGCCATCCAAGCTTTCCGAAGATTCATTGAGCGTTTCTCGATGGACGAAGGCTTGCCCTCGGGGAGCGCCTTGGCAGAGTCTGTCCTCCAACAATTGGCGGACTTGAAGACCAGAGACCTCCGCGACCATATCCGCCAATTGCTGTACTTGTTGGGTTTCTCTGTGGGCTTCGACTTCCCGGTCATCGAGCGCGAATTTCGTGCCATCGAAGACGCCTTCGAACAGTTCCGCCCCCATTTGGAAGGAGAAATAGAAAAAGAGAAAAACATTGCCGACAAAAACAGCGAAGCGGAAGATTTGCTCGCAGCCATAGAAAACGCCATGAAAGACCTGTCAATAGCGATTTACAGCATTTCCGGCAAATATTTCTAAAAAACAACAAATGGAAAACAAGACCCTGCCTCCCGGTCGCTTCTTCAAACCGTATTCTGTTTATGCGGACAGAGACGGCGAAACCCTTGCTTGCTATTACACAAAAATTCGCCGGGACAAAAACAGCCGGGAGGAATATCCGCTTTCGGTCGCACTCGGTCGCAAGAGCCTAAGCATCTACTGGCACGGTCATCAAAAACGGGTTGATGCCAGCGACCACCGCACAGTGGAAGACTATGGCGTGCACCGGATATTCAGCTTTGAGTTTTCTCCCTTGCACAAGGAAGCCTTCGTTCAATGGTTGGGCGGAAAAGATCTCATTCCGCGGGAGCTCGAGAAAAGCGGCATTTACACCGCAGAAAAAAAAGAGAGCAAACGCCCTGCCACTTACAGCGACGTGTTTTTTGTCAGCCCCCTCAAAACCAAGCCGCCAAAGCAAAACACACCAGAGACAGGGGCTTTGAAAGAATTTTTTCTCGACCTTCTCTTCGACCTGCAACACTCCAACCTTTTCACCCACCACCCTCACCACGACAGTTTGATGGGTTTCTTGAAATCCATCCCATCGGCCAAGGGCATTATGCTGAAAGCAGAATACCTGTTGCACCACCGATATCTCCAATTAGCAAAAGTAGAGGCCCAACCAAATGGACAAAAGATAAAATTCGCCGAACAAAAATTGGAAGAGGCCTGCAAGAAATGGCTGGATTTTTTGCGCACAAAAGAAGGAGAAGCGTCCGCCACTCCTTATTGGGGATGGTTTGAAGAAGAGGAGAGAAAGGGGCGCAAAAATACCGATGGGATTGGCATTCTTGAGTCGGCCCAACAAGGGTGGTTCGAAGGAGTGGAAAAAGAACACGACAACATTTTTAAGAATTCAGATGCTGGCTACTTGAGAAAAGAAGCCGAAGACTCGGTGCAGTGGCTGTTGGAGCGATACAACCTTTGGCGCACTTACGGCCTCCAGATAAAAAGGATTTTTTCCCCTCCTAGCAAAGTTCTTTTTGGGGCAGTAATGTTATTTTTGACCTTGTTGCTGTTCCCTTGGTTAGTAAGTACTATGCAATCAAACCCAGTCCATTGTTCTTTTTGGGTCATGTTCGTCCCTTCTCTATTAGTGGCGATGTCGCTTTGCGCTTTGGTGGCAGAGCGTGCTATTTATTTAGTGTTTGCCTTCATCCGCTCTATTTGGAATTTATTCTTTGAAAAAACACACAAGTGGCTTTTCTATCCCTCGCGCGACTTTTTTGAGGCTATGCTCTCATTGCCCAAAATCATCAACACCATTAAACCCAAAATACTGCTGGCCAGTGGCGCTGTTTGGACCTTCCTGTTTGCCGCGAACTTTGATTTTTTATGGGGTCTTGATTATAGGTTTTCCTCTCTCAAAATCATAGTCTTGATTTTTCTCGTCGTCGGCTCTCTCCTGTTCATGATGGCTAAACTCAACACGATGATAACTCACCATGACAAATCAAAACGATTTTGGGCGCTCATAAGAAGGGGCGTTTTGGTGTTTCTGCTCGCAAGCACCTACTCTTTCATTATCGGGCTGCTGGGCATGTCGTTCACCGCTGAAAAACGCTTGACCAAAGAAAACGCGCTGTCTGCCTATTTTCAACAATTTGACAGCATTTCGCCCGGCTGGATGCAAAACACTCCTTATAATTCCTACCTTTCAGTAGAGGGCTTCGACAGTTTGGAAATCATAACGAAACCAATAAAAACAACTGTTGACACGGCGCTATCGGAGAAAAAGGAGTCGGACAGCATCCGAATTGCAGCGCCAGCAAGAAAAGGGAATATCGAACTGGAATATTTCAATAAAGTATTGCCCCACCTCTATCGAGACACCGCTTCTAAGCAAAAAGTCTGTTTTTCCCGTTTGATGTTTTCAATGAAGCCGGAAAAGCCTCCTCCTTTACCTCTCCGATTGTTTGCCGTGGTAGAGCCATTGATTTTTTTCACGTTCGTTGCTGTCGCCGTCGGCATTTTGTTGGAAATGGGACTCCGTCTCGAAGGTTCAGGGATTAGTTTTGACTAAAACAGGCAGCCACCCCGCCCACTGGCGGGATGCTGCCTGTTTTAGCGTGCCAACCAATTTGGCGATTACCGGACGAACAAGAGTTCGCGGTACTTCACCAGCGGCCAGTATTGGTCGTCCACAACGGCTTCCAAATCATCCACTGCTTCGCGGATGTTGTCCATTTGTGGGCGAGCTTTGTGACACAGAATATCGGCTTCGTCGCGGATGTCATCGGCCTCATGCGCTTTCTCGAGTGCTTTGTGCAGTTTTTCCAAGCCTTCGCGGATATGGGCGATGTTGCGCACCACACGTTTGAGCGTGTCTTTTTGATAGCCAATGGAGTCGTCCATATCAATTTCCTTCATCGCACTGATGTTGTCGGCCAATTCCGTTTGGTAACGAATAGCGGCGGGCATCACCATCGAATGCACGATTTCTTCGAGCGATTTGGCTTCGATGCTCAGTTTGGTGCAATAAGCATGGAGTTGAACGGCGTGGAAAGCTTCGAGTTCCACCTTGTTCATCACGCCTGATTTTCCGTAGAAATCTTGCGCCAGTTTGTTGCCCAACACATCGAGGGCTTCCGGCGTAGTGGGGAAATTATTGAGGCCGCGCTTGGCCGCTTCTTCTTTCCACTCGTCGGAGTAGTTGTTGCCTTCAAAACAAATCGCTTTTGACTTGCGGATGAGCGATTTCAGCACGGTCAGGATGGCCTCGTCCTTGTTGATTTTTTTTGCAACAAGTTTGTCCACTTCATTTTTAAAATCAACCAATTGCAAACCCATCATGGTGTTCATCACTGTCATCGGGCCAGCGCAGTTTTGGCTGGAGCCGACGGCGCGGATTTCAAATTTGTTGCCCGTGAAAGCAAACGGCGAGGTACGGTTGCGGTCGGTGTTGTCGAGTTCGAGGTTGGGCAATTTAGCGATGAGGTCAAGGGCTCGTTTCACTTCGTCGCCATTTGAACTTTTGCCCTTTGCGATTTGGTCCAGCAGTTGGGTCATGGCCTCTCCGATGAACACGCTGATAATCGCGGGCGGTGCTTCGTTGGCACCCAAGCGATGGTCGTTGCCTGCGTGGGCGATACTTGCGCGCAAGATGTCGGCGTATTTGTGCACGGCCGCAATCGTGTTCACGAAGAAAGTCAGGAAGCGAAGATTGGTACCCGGATTTTTGCCAGGCGAGAGCAGGTTCACGCCCGTGTTGGTGCTCATGCTCCAGTTGTTGTGTTTGCCGGAGCCATTGATGCCTGCGAAAGGTTTTTCGTGGAGCAACACGCGCAGTTTGTGGCGGCGGGCGACGCGCTCCATCAAATCCATCAGCAGTTGGTTGTGATCCACGGCGACGTTGATTTCTTCAAACACCGGGGCAACCTCGTACTGCGACGGTGCCACCTCATTGTGGCGAGTGCGCACCGGGATGCCAAGTTTGTGGCTTTCCGTTTCCAAATCGCGCATAAAAGCGTACACGCGCTCCGGGATAGAGCCAAAATAGTGGTCTTCCAACTGTTGGTGTTTGGCAGCCGGGCGACCGAGCAAGGTGCGACCCGTCATCGCGAGGTCGGGACGCGCGTTGAACAAGGCATCGTCCACCACAAAATATTCTTGTTCCCAGCCGAGCGTGGCAGTCACTTTCGTCACGTTCGCGTCGAACAATTGCGCCACCGAAACGGCGGCCTTGTCCAAAAACGATTGCGAGCGAAGCAGGGGCAGTTTGAAATCCTGTGCTTCACCGCCATAAGTCACAAAGATGGTCGGGATGCAGAGTGTTTTGCCATCACCTACTTCCAGAATGAACGCCGGGCTGCTGGGATCCCAAACGGTGTAGCCACGCGCCTCGAAAGTGCTGCGCATACCGCCGGAGGGAAACGACGAACCGTCGGGTTCTTGCTGCACCAGCGCCGAGCCGGTGAATTCTTCGATGACCCGACCGTCGTGCGTGAGCGTGAAAAACGAGTCGTGCTTTTCGGCAGTTTTGCCGGTCAAAGGCTGAAACCAGTGCGCAAAGTGTGTGCAGCCTTTTTCTTCCGACCATTTTTTCATGCCGTTGGCTACTTCGTCGGCCACTTCGCGAGTGAGTTTTTGGCCGCTTTGCACGGCGGCTTTTACGCTCAGGTAGGCATTTTCAGAGAGATGCCTTTTCATCGCTTCGTCGTCGAAGACATTTTCGCCGAAATACGACGCGATGTTTTCCGCTTGGCCTTCGGCAAATTCTACCGGGAACGGCTCCATGCGGTTTTCCATAGTTTGGAGTGCGTTGAAACGAGAGAGGGACATATTTATCTTGAATGATGAATTATGAATAATAAATGAGTTCCAAAAAATGCAGCCTTCCGTTTTAGTGCAATTGTCGGGCGACCAAAACGGGATTATGCTCAAAAACAAAAAATGGTTGTGCAATGTCGAAGTAATTGAAACTCAACACTGCCGGGAGAAATTACTTGGCGCATCGCGCCATTGTCGTGCATCCGTAAAGAAAAAACAGGGGGTAAAATTTGGTTGGCAGGCAGGGCGGCTTCTCCTTGCGCCGAGCGGGGCCGGCATTTCAAAAAATCTGGTGGTGGAGGAGAAAGTGTTAAGCGACATTATGTTTTGAAAAAACGCGCTTTTGAAGCCGCAAAATTAACAAAAATTTACAGAGAATTAAATTCGGGACGCGGTTTGGTGAAAATTAACATTGCACAAAAACAAAGCCAACCTGAGACATTGCCGCCTTTTCGCGAAATATGATTTGGGCAGGGTGCGCAATTTTTCGCAATGATGTGGCGAGTGCCCAAATACTTGCTCCCCGATTATCTCGTCAGCACGATATAGTCGCGCAACAAAGTTTTCAGGAACTCCACCCGGTCGTTGGGGCGCTGCTCGATTTCGAGCAATGGCATGAGGTGGGTCACGAGGTCTTCCACTACTTCTTCGTGGGCGCGGTTGGGGTAGCGCTGCCAGCGTGTGAGCACGTTTTTGATAAAAATCATGTCGTGTTCGTGGAGTTTCCGTACCTGCGGAAAAACGGGCTGATACCGCTCTATGGAAGAAATATTGAGGATGTCTTCCAGCCGGAAAGCGAAGCGCGAGCCAAAAAGTTTGATGACCGTCGTGTTGGCTGCCATGTCGCCGAATCGCTGGCTTTTGCCGGTGGTCTTGATGAGCAATGCACCGATGACCCCGGCGGAGAAGATGGAATCTACGAGCTGCAATAATGTGCGCAACACCACGTCGCTCCACTCGGGGTCTTTCCCGTCGAGGCGCACGGTTTTGATGTTCATCGCCATTTTGCCGGGCGTTTGGCCCGCGTTCCAGATTTCAAAAAAGATGTTGTAAAGAAAATAGCTCAGCAAGGGTAGCAAAAAAAACGCGATCGCCGCATCGCCGAATCCACTGAAAACGAGCGCAATCAATTGATAAAAAAGCGAGTAGCCCAAAATCACAATCACCCAATCGAGCAGCCATGCCAGCATCCGCTCGCCCAGGGGGGCGAGTTCGTACTCGATGGTCACGTTTTGTGTGGTGGTGATTTCGATTGTCTTTTGCATATTGGAAAAGGGTTTAGAATGGTTGAGATAGTTTAGATGGTTTAGAGTATTGTCCCCGCATTTTTCTAAACCATCTAAACTATCTCAACCGCTCTCAACCATCTAAACAGCGATTTCGTGTTCGCGCAACACATTGTTCAGCGAAACCTTTTTGTCCGTGCTTTCTTGACGCTGACCGATGATGAGGGCGCAAGCCACTTGATATTCGCCAGCAGGAAATTTGCGGGTATAAGTGCCGGGTATCACGACCGAGCGGGCAGGCACCCGACCTTTGTAAATAACAGGTTCTGAGCCAGTCACGTCAATGATGTGGGTGCTTTTGGTCAATACCACATTGGCGCCCAACACGGCCTCGCGCCCCACATGGACACCCTCCACGACGATGCAGCGCGAACCAATAAAACATTCATCCTCAATAATAGTAGGTGTGGCCTGCGCCGGCTCCAGCACTCCGCCAATGCCCACACCCCCGGCGAGGTGGACGTTGCGGCCAATCTGTGCGCAAGAACCGACAGTCGCCCAAGTGTCCACCATGGTGCCGCTGCCCACCCACGCCCCGATGTTGACGTAGGACGGCATTAGAATAGCACCTTTTTCAATAAACGAACCAAACCGCGCCAGTGCTTGTGGCACCACCCGCACCCCTTTTTCTGCATAACCTGTTTTCAGGGGAATTTTGTCGTGGTACTCAAAAGGGCCGACCTCGATGGTCTGCATTTCTTGGATAGGAAAATAGAGCATGATGGCTTTTTTCACCCATTCGTGGGTCTTCCAACTGCCGTCGGGCTGCGGTTCCGCGACACGGAGTTCGCCTTTGTCGAGCAGGGCTATTACCTCTCGCACGGCTTTTTTGGTCTCCCAATTTTGCAGCAGGGAGCGGTCGTCCCACGCAGATTCGATGATTTCTTGCATAAAAAGGTTGGTAATGATTGAAAAGGTTCGTTGGGTTAATTAACCCAAGTTGTCACCTGTCACCTATGAAAGTCCACTCTCCAAATTTGTCATCCTGAACGAAGTGAAGGATCTACACAACTTCCTTTACCCCAGAACCGCTCCTTTTTGCAGCATTTCGAGTCGTTTGGTTTGTGTAGTTCCTTCACTTCGTTCAGGATGGACAGGTCTTGGGCTAGGTCGCAACTTGCGTTAATTATCCCGTCAGCAGCACCGCAATCAGATAGTCCGCCAATAAGATGAGAATATCGCTGTACACCACCGCGCGCGTGCTGGCTTGGCCGAGTTCGATGCTGCCGCCTGTCACATAATAACCTTGGTAACAAGAAACGCTGGTGAGAATGAATGCAAAAACGAAAGATTTGACGTACATCATGAACACGTTGTACGGCTCAAAAAAGGAGCGCACACCCTGAATATACTCAGCATCGGTAATCAAACCCGTGGGCACACTCGACAGATAACCGCCGATGACGGCCACAAAAGCCGAAAACGTGACCAGCAGCGGAATGACAAAAACGGCAGCTACCACTTTCGGCGTGATGAGGTACGCCGCCGTGTTCACGCCCATCACTTCCATCGCATCTATGTGTTCTTTTTGGCGCATCCCCCCGATTTCGGCGGCCATGTTGGAGCCGACTTTGCCCGCCAACACGAGGCAGGTGATGGTGGGCGACAACTCGATGAGCGCCAAATCGCGCACAATATAGCCGATGTAATAGCGCGGCACCAATTGCCCGTCCAACTGGTAGGCAAACTGAATGGCCGCCACCGCCCCGATAAAAACGGAGATGAGGCACACGATGATGAGCGAGCCCACGCCGATGTCGTTCATCTGGCGCGCAGTCTCTTTCCAGTACATAGAAAGTTTTTCTGGTCGGCCAAACGCCTGCTTCATCATCAGCAAGTAGCGCCCCAAGTGGTTGAGATAGTTGTATTTGGAGAGAAATGCCATACTCGAATGGGTGGCTGATTTCAGGTTGGAAGCCTGCCTGCCAGCACACAAGGTTTCTGTTTTTTTAAAACCGGGTTCAAAGGTTGGCTTTTTTTTCAAAAACTTGGAGACGAAAAAATCAATAGGGCTAAATCGCCACCTCACCGTATCAACAAGTCAACAATGAACAAAACCGCCGTTGTCACCGGAGCCACCAAAGGATTGGGCCGCGCTATTGCTGAAATTTTTGCCGAAAATGGCTTTGACGTGTGCGTGTGCGCCCGCACGGAAACCGACCTCGGCACCATGCAGTTGGAATGGGCGGAGCAATTCCCCAAAGTAAAGTTGCACACCTTTCCCGCCGATTTGGGCAAAAAATCCGAAGTGCTGGAGTTTTCAAAATTTGTAAAAAAAACGTGGCCGCAGCTCGAAGTTTTGGTCAACAACGCGGGACTCTACCTGCCGGGGGGCGTGGCCGACGAACCCGAGGGTACGCTCGAAACCCTATTGGAAATCAACCTGTTCAGCGCATACAATCTCACCCGCGCCCTTTTGCCGATGATGCTCGCGCAGCGCAACGGCCACATTTTCAATATGTGCAGCATCGCCAGCAAGGTGGCCTATCGGAACGGCGGCTCCTACTCAATTTCGAAATTTGCACTGCTCGGTTTTTCTAAAAACCTGCGCGAAGAGATGAAAACGAAAGGCATCAAAGTCACCGCCATTTTGCCCGGCGCCACTTGGAGCGACTCATGGCACGGTGCCGATTTTCCCGCCGAGCGGCTCATGCAAGCGACGGACATCGCCAAAGCGGTGTGGGGCTGCTACAACCTGAGCGACGCGGCGGTGGTGGAGGAGTTGCTGATTCGCCCGCAGTTGGGGGATTTGTGAACGCAACACTCAACCCGCAAACAACACCCGCCGCACTCGCTGTTTTTTCAATTGAAATTCTACAACGTAGGCACCGCTTTTGCGCAGCGCGGCGGCGGGCAAAACGCATTTAAAAATACCGTCCGCGACTTGGATGTTTTGCAAATCGGCCACTTTTCGACCGTCCAATTCGAGCAACTGAACCGAGTCAAGATGCGATGCTTCGGTCAGCAAGAAAAAGTGGCTCGATGCCGGATTCGGGTACAGCAAAACGGTCGGTTCTTTTGAAGATTTCCCGGTTGTGGAAACAGGTACATTGCGCAACAGCAACAAATCTTTGGCGGTGCTTTGGGGCGTCTGGCGGTGGCAAACATACAGGTCGCGCAAGCCGTCGCCGTTCAAATCAGCGGCGATAAGTCCCAGAGCGTCAAGAAAATACTCTTGCCCAAGCACTGCCGTCGTGGCATCAGAAAAACTGCCGTCGCCGTCGTTTGCATACACTTTGAGCGGGCCGCCAAACACGTTGCCGAGCACCAAATCCAAGTCGCCGTCCAAATCCACATCCTCAAAAATCGCGTCAATCGTGTGGTAATTGTCAACGGGCAAATTCGTGGCAGTCGCGTCGCTGAAATGCCCCGCGCCGTCGTTGAGATAGAGACGGTTTTGCGGGTTTTTTCCGGGCAGAAAAGCCACATTGGAAAGGAAAATATCCACGTCGTTGTCGCTGTCCACATCACCAAAAGTCACTTTGCGGGTTTCCATGTTCACCCCCTGCGGAAGCCGCGCCGTGCTTTCGTCCACGAAATGCCCCGTGCCGTCATTGATGAAAAGTAGGTTGCCGTTTTCGTTTCCGGCGAACAAGTCGAGGTCTCCATCGCCATCCACATCAGCCAACGCGAGGTCTTGCGTGGTGCGCTGGATGGCTGGCACGCGGGTGCTTTCGTTGGCAAACGTGCCGTCGCCGTTGTTGATAAGCACCGTCGTCGTGCCTTTGTTGCCGAAAAAAAGATCGGGCTTTGAGTCCCCGTTAATGTCGGCGGCGATGACGGCATTAGATTCGCTGTCAGGCAGTTGGAAAGGCGCGGCGCTGAAATTGCCCGCCCCGTTGCCGAGGTAATATTCATGCACGTTCACTTGGCCGAGCGTCACATCGTCTTCACTGCAAAACACGAGGTCGAGATGCCCGTCGCCATTGAAATCGGTTGCCACCACGTCTTCGCTGTCGTTCACCACATTTGGCAAACTACCCGCCGGGGCGATGCTGAACGCACCCGCGCCATTATTTTTCAGCATCGTATTCGCCTGAAATTCATTGGCTTTCACGATATCCAAATCGCCATCGCCGTCGAGGTCGGCGGCCTGCACGTCCATACTTTGCCGGGTAGCGGCGTTGGGCAAATTGGCAGCGGCGCTGGTGTAGAGTTGGCAGTATGTCGTTTTTGCAAACAAAAAAAGTGCTGCGGGAAGGAGGAACGATTTGAGCATAAGCCGTTTTTATTTTGACAGGATTTTCGCAAAAGCCGACTGAGTGTGTCGTTTCGACAGGATTCACAGAATTTTCAGGATTTTTTGACTTGAAATAAGCCAATCCTGCCAATCATGTGAATCCTGTCAAAAATTTGCGAAAGTCCTGTTTGAAAAAATTGTCTTCCAAAAATAGAAAAGGCGGAATCGCGGCAGGTCAGGTATTCGGCGAATGGCGGGCGGGGGAATGTCGGTGATGAAAAACGTGCCGCGAGTGGGCGAATCAAAAAACTGCGCCGCAGCCTACTTGAACATTTTTTCAATTTCCTCCGCAAACTGTTTCCCCAAAATCTCCCGCCGCAGTTTCAATGTCGGGGTGAGCAGGCCGTTTTCGGGCGTCCAAGTTTCGTGCAGGAGTTGGAAAGCCCGTACTTTTTCGATGGTGCCGAGCCGTTCTTCGTTGATGCGATCTATTTCTTGCCGGAACAGTTTTTCTACTTTGGGGTTCAGTACCATGAACTGCGGCGAAGTCCAATGCACATTATTTTCCCGGCACCATACTTCGAGGGCAGCAAAATTTGGCACAAGGAGTGCCCCCACGAAAGGTTGATTGGCGCCCACGACCATGGCCTGGCTGATGAGCGGCGAGAGCGTAAGTTGTTGTTCCACAAAGCCCGGCGCGACAAATTTGCCGCTCGTAGTTTTGAACAACTCGCTTTTTCGCCCGGTGATTTTCAAAAAACGTTTGAACTCAAATTTTCCCAAATCGCCGGTTTTGAACCAACCATCGGCGGTGAAACGGGCAGCAGTCTCGTCGGGCAAGTTGAAGTAGCCGGACATTACATTCGGGCCGCGTACCTCGATTTCGCCCTCGCCTTGTTCGTCCATTTCAGCGATGCGTACTTCCACGCCCGGCGCGGGAATGCCCACCGTGCCGAAATGCACACCGCCTGGCTCGAATCGGTTGAAAGCAATCACCGGGCTGGTCTCCGTGAGGCCGTAGCCTTCCCGCACGTCTATCCGGGCTGCGGAAAAAAGCCGACCGAGGCGCGGTTGCAGCGCCGCCGCACCGACCGCGATGTATTGAATGCGCCCACCCATTTTTTTGCGCCATTGCCTGAACACCAGCACGTCGGCGAGCAGTCGTTTAAAATAATAATCAATCGGCATCCCGTGGGCGCCCGAATAGGGGAAACGCTCGCCCAGCGCAATCGCCCAATCGAGTATTTTTTTCTTCAAAGTTCCGGCCCTGCTGCGCTCGTCGAGCAAGCGCTCGTACATCCGTTCGAGGATGCGCGGCACGGCGGTGATGATGTGCGGGCGGATTTCGGGCAGGATGCGCGGCAGGTTTTCCACCGCGTCGGCGTACCAAATCGGTGTGCTGGCGGCCTGATACACATACGTCACCATGCGCTCGAGGATATGGCTCAAGGGCAAAAAACTCACCGCCGTCACTTCCGGCCCGACAGGGACGATGGCGAGTACGGATTTCACGTTGCTGACGATGTTGGCATGGGTGAGCATCACGCCTTTGGGCTGGCCGGTGGTGCCGGAAGTGTAAAGCAAAGTCGCCAAATCATTTTCCTGGATGCCGTCGCGGAGGTATCGGATTTTGTCGCGGTCGTGTTGGTCGGGGTCGCGGAGGAGGGTGTTCCAAGCAACCCCTCCCCGCCAGTCGGCGGGAGGGGAGTCCGTCGCATTTTCAAAAGAAAAAACAAACTCCAATGTGACCCCGGCGGATTGAATTTTTCCCAACATTTCATCATTGCTGACAAAACAAGCCCGCAAACCGGCATCGCGGGCAATATGCGCGATTTCGTCGGGGCGGGCAGTAGCATGGATGGGGACGGGGATGATCCCTATTTGGAGCATGGCAGCATCAGCGATGGCCCATTCGGGGCTGCCACAATGCGTGAGCATACCCACGCGGTCGCCTTTGTGGAGACCCAGATGCAGCAATCCCGCGCTCAGGCGGTCGCGTTCGGCGAGCAACTCGGCGCTGCTCCATGTGCGCCATTGCCCCTTTTTACGTCCGGCGAGCGCCACGGATTGCGGGAAGCGTTCGTGCTGATATTCAAGGATTTCGAAGAGCCGGGTGAAGTCCATGAGCGCAAGGTGGAAGTATTTGTTGGATGTTCCAAACAGGCACGGCTCATTTATTTGTCGTGGCCAATACTGCCTCTCGTTTCGCTCGCCACCGCTCGAAAAAGGCTGGCACACACACGCCGCTCAATTCTGAATTTGCATTGAACAACACACAAATACCGATGCCGTCGCGGCGGTCGAAGGCGATTTCGCCTTTGAAGCCATTGACATAGCCGCCGTGGTAGATGATGGTGTCGCCGCCGTGTTCGAGCACCCGCCAACCGAGCGCGTAGGAAGCCTCATCGCGGCCAATCCAACGTGGGAAAATACGGCGTTCTCTACCCGTTTTCACTACCGGGCGGAATACTTGGTCGAGCGTGGTATCGGCCACAATGCTGGGCTGGTGGCCGAGCAGGAGTTTGAGCCACTCGCCCATGTCGGCGATGCTCGCGTTCACGCCCCCTGCAGCCACGGAGTTGTAGTAGCGTTGCGAAATATTGTCGGTTCGCCATCCATGTCCTGTCCAAAAATTCGGGAGGGCTTTGTTCGGGTTTTGACAAATGGTGGCATAATCGCAGGAGGCGGTGTTCATGCCCGCCGGGAGGAAGATTTTTTCTGCCAAAAGTTGTTGGTAAGTTTTGCCCGTTGCGCCCCGCATCACTTCTTCTATGGCACAAAATGCGGCATTTTGATAACTAAAAAATTCGCCTTCCTTGCCGCTTACGGGGGCTTTCGGGAAATACTTTGTCACGATGGTCTGGATGTCGTGACCGTCTTCTATCATGTGGGTAAACGCGTGGTAAGGCAACCCGGTGGTATGCGACAGCAGGTGCCAAAGTCGAATTCGGGCGGCTTGTTTTGGGTCGCGCAGGGTGAATTGCGGGAAATGTTTTTGCACCCGTTCGTTCAAATCCAGCACCTTTTCTTCTGCCAAAATCCCGGTGAGCACGCCGGCAAAACCTTTTGACAATGAACCAACTCGGAACACGGTGTTGGCATCCACGGAATCCTGCCCGCCCGCCACGCGCACCCCATAGCCGCGCATAAAAACGATTTGGCTGTCTTTGACGATAACCACCGCCGCGCCGGGAGTTTGGGTCAGTCGCATCGAATCCGCGAAAAAACGGTCGTACTCTTCGAGCAGCGCTTGAAGGCTGGGATTGGACGAGCGGAAATTGTTCGTTTGAAATTGGAAATTGGAAGTCAGGTATTGGGGGGCAAGATGCTGGGCGGGCGCGTCGGCGCAGGCCGGAAGAAAGAATGCAGCGATAGCGAGCATGATGGATGTTCGCCAAGAAAAAAAGTTGAGGGAGGATTTCATCGGCAGCGAAGGTAAACAGATGTGCGAAAAACAATGTCAACGGTTACGGTTGGTCGCTCCAAAAACGGCTTTATTGGTAGAAGATTTTGAGCGCGGTGCGGCATAACAGGCTTTTTTCGGAGAAATTTTTTTCAACTAAAAAAAGCAGCAACCATGCAAAAACAATTTTCCCGCAAACAATTTCTCTCGCTCGCTGCGTTCGGCGGAACTGTCGCGCTCGCCGCGAAACCACTTTTCCTTTTTGCCCAAACAACTAAAACAAAACCGCCCAAAGGCGACCCGTTGGCCCTCGAACTCGTGAAAGAATGGGTGGGTAAAGCCCACTCCGACTTGGCGCGGGTAAAAGAACTTTTTGCCCAAGAACCGCGCCTGCTCAATGCTTCGTTCGACCACGGTGGCGGCGATTTTGAGTCGGCGCTCGAAGCGGCGGGGCACGTCGGCAACCGCGACATCGCCGAGTTTTTGCTCGCCAACGGCGCCCGTATGAACCTCTTTTGTGCCGCCATGCTCGGCCATTTGGATATCGTGAAAAGCACACTCGATGCTTTCCCGGATTTGAAAAAATCCGCCGGGCCGCATGGGTTGAAGTTGAAACACCACGCGCGGAAAGGCGGCGAACAGGCCAAAATCGTGTTGGAATATTTGGAAAGCATCGGGGCGGAGTGA
>CAYZVM010000007.1:49935-59769 GCA_964481485.1 uncultured Saprospiraceae bacterium
TGAAAAGTTTTTCTGAAACTTTCGGGCGCAAAATCGTTTCCGGTCATGCGCAAAATCGACGACCAACTCAAAATCGCCATTGCCAAAATGCCCGTCGCGGAGAAAGACAAACTGCTTTTTCGCCTCGTGGCAAAGGATGAAAAATTGGTGCGAAAACTCGTGTTTGAACTGCTGGAGGGCGGCGAAACCCGCGACGAGCGCGCCAGCGAACTCCGCGAACAAATCGCAAAAAACCTCGCCGAGGCAAACAGCCACGACCTTTCGCCCGGCTACCTATTGTTGTACCTGCGGCATTGGAACGCCCGCATCACGGAGCATGTGCAGGCCACGAAGGACAAATCGGGCGAGGTCAGCCTCGTGATTTTTATGTTGGCCGAGGCGTTTCGCCGGCACGACGCGATGCTCAAACGTTTCCCCGAGCGCCGCAGCGACACTTTCGCCCCATACATGGTAAAACGCACGGCGGCGATTTTGAAAAAGGCCGAAAAGTTGCACGAGGACTATTTTATCGAATTCCGCCGGGATCTTAATGAGTTGCTCGATTTCATTTGGGCGTTCAAGCCAACGGCTCGGTTGGCGCAGGAGGAGGGGCTGCCGAAGAAATGGGATTATTAGCCCGTTTTTTCACCTTATTTTTGTTCTTCATTTTCCAGCGAAAATCTTTTTCGCCAAAACTGCGTTTTCATCATCCCCCAAAACAATCCGACAGGCTTCGATAGCCTCAATGGCTTTTACGTTTTTACTACCACGAATAAACACACCCACCATGCGCAAACTACTTATTGTCGCCGCTCTCTTCGCCTGCTGCCTTACTCAAATTAGTGCCGCTTTCATCGTGCTGCCAATGGACGAAGCTAGCCAGCGCAACCACCTCAAAGCTTACGGCATCACCTTTTGGGTGCTGAATCAGGGCGTGGAGGCTTATTGGTTGCTCAACTATAAAGGTGGCAGTTTTGCTTTCGTCTTTACACCAACTTTTGAGAAGGAGTGCAAAACCCGCGACGTGAGTTATGAGGTCATCGCCGATGCGCAGTTTGCCAATATTCAGAATGAAATCCTCAATCCGGAGGTGAACCAAGATGTGATAAAACTCGAAAAAGCACCGAAAGTCGCCGTTTACACCCCCGACAAAAACGAAAAAGGCGAGGTGGTGCAGCCATGGGACGATGCCGTGACGATGGTGCTCACGTACGCCGAAATCCCCTACGATGTGGTGTACGACACCGAAGTCCTGAACGGCAAACTCGCCGAGTACGACTGGCTGCACCTGCACCACGAAGATTTTACAGGGATGTTTGGGAAGTTTTATGCCAGCAATAGCAGCCAACCGTGGTACCGCGAACACGTCCGGCTGATGGAAGGGCTCGCCCGCGAAAATGGCTTCGACAAAGTGAGCCAACTCAAACTTGCCGTCGCCAAAAAAATCGCCGAATATGTGAGCGGGGGGGGCTTTATGTTTGCCATGTGCTCTGCCACAGATACTTACGACATCGCACTGGCCGCTGAAGGCACTGATATTTGCGCTGCTGTGTTTGACAAAGACCCTGTGGACCCGAACTGCAACAGCAAGCTGGACTATTCCAAAACTTTTGCGTTCAAAGATTTTCAGGTCATCACCGAGCCGGGCATTTACGAACATTCCACGATTGACAACGGCGAAGTCACGGGTCGCCGGGTGATACCCGATCAAGACTATTTTACCCTGTTCGATTTTTCAGCAAAATGGGACCCCGTGCCGACCATGCTCACCCAATGCCACACCCGCACGGTGAAAGGATTTATGGGGCAGGCCACCGCATTTTTGAAAAAATACATCAAACCGCAAGTACTCATCATGGGCGAAAACAAACCAGCCAATGAGGCTCGCTACATTCACGGCACTTATGGCTATGGCTTCTGGACTTTCTACGGCGGCCACGACCCAGAAGACTACCGCCACTACGTCGGCGACCCGCCCACCGACTTGGCGCTGCACCCCAATTCACCGGGTTATCGTTTGATTCTCAACAACATCTTGTTCCCGGCGGCGAAGAAAAAACACCAGAAGACGTGAAGACGGTTGTTGGTTATCGGTTGCTGGTTATTGGTAAATGTGGTACTGACCAATAACCAGCAACCGATAATTGTCTCTTTATTTATCCCAACATTCTTCTCCGACCGTTTTTTCAAAATCCGCATCGCGCACCAGCCGCAGGTAGGAATCGCGGTTGTGCCGGTCATTTTCCTCGGCTGTTTTTGTTTGAAAAATAAAATCCGCGAGGCTCATCCAACCTTTCAGTTCGGCTGCCGAAAGTGCGTGGCACACGCTGCGTTTGGCTGATATGTCCGGGTGGGCGCGGTGTTCGGCATCGCTGGCTATGCGCACATAAGTTTCTATGGTAGAGCGAGTTGGTTGGTAAAAATCGAGGCGATGCACCCGTGGGTCGGTCGGGAGGTAGGTCACCAAAAACTCGTCGCGGTCGGTCAGCGGGAAGCCATTGGGCAACAAGATTTGACCCGTGTCCGGCACCTTGAATGTGCCGCTGATTTGTGCGCTGTCGGCGGTGGTGAACCCGTAAAACACTTTTCGCTCCATGGCTTCACTCACGACAAAAAGCCGCGCCGTGCCGGTTTTGCCTTCGAGCGAAAGACGGCGCACATACTCGCTCGATAGGTTGCTGAAAAGGCTGTTTTGGGAAAGACGTTTTGTTTGTTGCCAATGATCGAACCACCGAAACCCCAAAAAAGCAGCCACCATGACCGCCACAAACGCACTGAGAAACAAGGCCATCTGTCGGCGTATGCGGCGTTCGTCCACACGCCGGATTCGATTGCGGGGCGTGTCCACCGTTTTGTTGACCTTGAATTCGTAGCCGAACCTCCCGTCGGTCTCTTTCACAAGGTAAACTTCGCACAATTCGTCTTCGATAAAAAACGAGTACATCTTCGTGTCTTTCACCGAAAAATCCACTTGCACCACCCGCAAATTGCAATGGATGAGCACATGGCCGCTTTGGTCGCCGTGGTACAAGCCCACGCGGTGCCGACCTCCCCGGTCGTCGAGATAAACCCAGCCTATTTGTGCCATGCGGTAGAAAAATTTGGAAAGGAAAGGTAACGAGTTGCGCTTGGTTTTGTGGCTATCCAGTTTGTTAAAACTTTTGGCGACGGAGCCGGAACTATATTTTCTGACGCGTAGTTTTCGACGGCACTTTACTTTTTCAATACTCTAAATCATTTGTTTTCAATGGCTTGTCTGCCAATGCGGACTTGCACCAATTTTATTGCCATGGGCAGTTTTGAATTGCCAAACAACAAACCTTCTCGCGCAAACCGCCAAAAGCGGCGCGACAAACGCCTGCACGAAGAGGTGATAGAATGTCGCCGATGGGGCGGGGGCGACTCGAACAAAAAGTACCGCACAAAAGGCCGTATTAAACGCCAACAAAGGGAACGGCTGAGCGGTGATATGCCTTTCCGTGTTTCGATTGGGGAGAAGCATAAGAGTACCTCTTTTGACGACAACTTGGCGCCGCTGCTGCGCTATTTGCAACAAAGTGTGGGCCGCCGTTGGGACGACGTTTATGCCGAACTCAGCCAAAAACTCGACCGCAGCACGGTGACCGGACTGCACGTCTTTGACCATTTGCGGCAATACCTTGAGCCATATAGTTTCCAAAAATCAAAAGAAAAAATCGAGCATTACAGTCCGCGCAAAGACGGTGTGTCGCGCAATTTTCGCGTTCATCCTGTCACCGGAATTCTTTGTGCCTACAATCCCCACTACAAACACGAAGATGGGCCTTTCCCGAAAAAAGCGCGTTTTAAAAAAGAAAAAGAGCAACAGAAATCAAAAACACGGCTCGGTATCCCGCTCGAAAAAACACCGGCCTCGTCAGCGCCACAGCCAGAAACGTTACTGCGCCACATCCTGCGGCACGAATTGGGCGACGACCCGAAACACCCAAACTGGCATTTGCTGGCGGGTGCGCCTTTCGACTTGAGCGATGGCGTGCGCCGTTTGATGTTGAAAGTAGAGTCCGTTCGGTTTGGATTTCGCAAGCCTCGCTACCGGGTGTGGGGGCGTGAACCTGAGCCGCCTATCCCCAATGTTGTCATCGTATTCCGGGTAGCCAGCCAGACGTTTGGGCAAATGCGACCCGATGTGCGATTTTATGAAAGCGAATGGCAAACGACGGGCGAAGGTGGGGTAGCAAAGCAGCAGGTTGAGTTGAAACGGATAGATAAAACGGGTAAAGCCTAACAAATTGGCCATTTATAAAGGGTACACATTTACCTGCACACCGCTTCTGCTTCTTCTGCAGTGAAGTTTTCTTGCTGTCGTTCGTGGATTTCAAAACCGCCCGGCAACTCGTCAATCAGGTCGGGATATTCCGGCGACTTGACGCTATAGTAGCGCGTGCCGCCTTTGGCAGTCTCGACAGCGCGGAAATAGTGGGCTTCGCGGCGACGGTTGGTGTGGGCGAGTGGCATTTTACAAAACTTAGTTCAATACGATTCAGGCGGTTCGACTGTTTCACCTTGCTTGTTGATGTAGTAGATTTCGCCATCGTGTTCTTTAACTTCAGCTTTCCCATTTTGAAAGCGATATACCCAAGAATATACAAATGGAACTACGACATTACCTTTTAAGTCAAGATACCCCCAAGATCCGTTTTTCTTTGTAGGTACTAATCCTTCAAACTCTCTATGCATATCATCATATTGAAAATCAACAACTTTAATTCCTCCTTGGCTAACTGCTCCCCAAAGTCCGTTCATTTTTACTGGGATGAATGATTCAGAAAAACCCCACCCAATTTCTTCAAATTGACATTTCAATATTTTTTGACCAGATTTATCAATCATTCCCCAATGTTCTGCAATTTTCACCTTTGCCATCCCATTTGAGAAATTCCAGACATCATCAAACTTGAACTCAATGAGATCCTCATTCCTAACATTTATGAATCCCCATAAACCATCAAAGTTTTCGGCACATGCAAGGCCTTCTGAAAATGCACGCACAGATTTGTACATAAAAGGAATCACGACCTCATTTTTTTCAGTAATAAATCCCCATTTGCCATTTTTTTCGGCTCCCGCTAAACCCTCCACAAAAAAATCGCCATCACCTGCTAAGATTGAATCGTACTCAAATGGAATGAGTTGTCGACCAGACAAAGTAAGCAATCCCGTCTTGCCATTCTTTTCTGCAAATACAAACAATCCACATTCACTCAAACCATCATAATCAAAGGGGATCGTCTTTTTTCCAAACCTATCAAATGCACCCCATTTATCTCCTTTTTTTAAGATAGCCAAATTAAAAATCAAATCAAATGCATCATCATATTCAAATGGGACAACTTCATTTGAAATGATATCTATAACGCCCACTTTGCCACCTTTTCTCACGCAAGCCAATCCATTATCCATCCCTTTTTCTCTTACTCCATTTCCATCCCATGTTATTACTTCTTCAAACTGTGGCGGAATCAATATTTTGTGATTCTTAGGGTTCCCAAACCCCCATAGTTGGCTTTCTTCATCCTGAAAGGCAACGATATGGATATCTCGCAAATCAACTTTTTTCAGTAGAGGTAACTCTAAAGCATCATTACAAAAATCAATTTTTTCTCTCAAATCCTCTCTATTTGGCATATACCCATTCGACCAATTCTGCAATGCTTTTCGGTAGTATTTTCGAGAACTTTGCCAGTCCATGTCCAAAAAGTAATCGTCCCCCCTATTGACATAATACTCAAAGGCTTTCTCTGGGTCTTCGAGTAATTTGCCAAGACGAATCTGCTCTGTTTTAGTTTTGAGTACCTCGACGATTTCTAAAAAGGGTTCATCACGACTGTGCCATTTTGAACTAACAATTGGAACACCATCGGTAGGAAGCACCTGGAACTTTGCAAAAGGAGCATCTTTCCAAGCACAAGGTTTTAAAATGATGGGCAAGACAACGATTTTTCCAGTCTTGTGCAATTCCACAACCTCTACCATCTCCTTTTCATAACAGTAATCAGATGCCAAAAAATCTTTGCTAATCAACAGCAGGACAATATCTGAATTGTGCAGTGCTTTTTTGATTTCTACTTCCCATTCATGACCTGCTTCAATTTCACCATCATGCCATATTTTGATGCTGTGAGTTCGTTCCAATATCCTAGTGTGCTGACGAAGTTCCGTCAACAAATCATGGTCTTGGCGCGAGTAAGCGATGAATATTTTAATGTGGTCATCCATTTATCTCTAATTGGTTAATTCACCCCACACTCCACGCCCAGCACTTCCAAGGCTGCCAAAAACTCGTTGCCGACATTGACTTTTTTAGCAGACGAGGTAAAAGCCATGCGTTCTTTATTTTGAAAATCAATCAATTCCATGCGCAGCGTGTGCCTGCCTTTGTGCGCCGAGCAGAGTTTTTCAATCTGCTCGATAAGGTCGGCGGAAATGCGCTCGACAGGAATTCGGAGCGTGACGGACTGGGTTTTTTCCTCGCCGATGGTTTCCAGCAGTCGGACATTTTGGACTCGAAATTCCATCTCGTCGGAGTTGTAGCGCTGTTTGTACTCGCCTTCCACGTACACGCTCGTGCCTTCTTCAAAGAAGGATTTGAACTTGGCGTAGGTCTCGGAAAACATCGTGATTTCGAGCGAGCCGGTGTAATCCTGCAACGTGAACCGCCCCCAGCCCGTGCCTTTTTGGCTGATGCGGTGCTCGGCTTTGAGCACGAATCCGGCCACGTTGACTTTGCGGCCTTTGAAATTTTCGATGTTGGCGAGCGGCGAGGCGAAGTTTTCCCATTCGTAGCGGAAATCGTCGAGCGGGTGCCCGCTGAGGTAGAGGCCGACCACGTCTTTTTCCTTTTGGAGTTTCAGAATCAGGTTCCAGGGCTCGGCTTTCGGCACGGGGGGCTCTACGATGCCGACGGTTTCGGAGAGGTCGCCAAAGAGGGAATTGACCGACATGATTTTCTCTTCTTGGTAGGCCGCGCCGTATTTGAGGAGGTTTTCGATGAAAGAATCGTACTTGTCGGAAGGTTGGAAAAATGCCGCGCGGTGCAGGGTGGGTTTGCCCGGTGCGATGTTGGTGTTTTCAAAACTATCGAAAGCGCCGGCAAAAACGAGGTTTTCCATTACGCGCTTGTTCACCACGCGCAGGCTCACGCGCCGCATAAAGTCGTAAATGTCTTTGAACGGGCCATTGGCATTGCGCTCGTTGATGAGGACTTCGACTGCGGCCTCGCCCACCCCTTTCACCGCGCCCATGCCGTAGCGGATGTCGCCTTTTTTATTGACCGAAAAATTGACCAGCGATTCGTTCACGTCGGGGCCTTTCACGTTCAGCCCCATGCGTTTGCATTCTTCGAGGAAGAAGGTGATTTTGTCAATGTTGCTCTGCGAATGGGTCAGTACCGCAGCCATGTACTCCGAGGGGTAATGGGCTTTGAGGTAGGCTGTTTGGTAGGCCACAAAGGCGTAGCAGGTGGAGTGCGACTTGTTGAAAGCATAGGAGGCGAAGGCTTCCCAGTCGGTCCAAACTTTTTCGAGTTTGTCAACGGGGTGGTTTCTTGCCGTCCCGCCTTCGATGAATTGGCCTTTCATTTTGTCCAGCACCGCCTTTTGCTTTTTGCCCATCGCCTTCCGCAACACGTCGGCATCGCCTTTGGAAAATCCCGCGAGTTTTTGCGAAAGCAACATAATTTGCTCCTGATAGACACAAATCCCGAAGGTTTCTTTCAAGTGTTCCTCCATGTCGGGCAAATCATACGTCACCGCTTGCCGCCCGTGTTTGCGGGAGATGAAGTCGGGGATGTACTCCAAGGGCCCCGGGCGGTAGAGGGCGTTCATAGCGATGAGGTCGTCGAATTTGTCGGGCTTGAGGTCGCGGAGGTATTTCTGCATCCCGGCGCTTTCAAACTGGAAGGTGCCGTTCGTCTCGCCGCGCTGGTAGAGTTCGTAGGTGCTGGCATCGTCGAGCGGGATGGTGTCAATGTCTATGTCAACGCCGTGATTTTGCTTGATGAGTTTCAGCGCGTCGCGGATGATGGTGAGGGTTTTTAGCCCCAAAAAGTCCATTTTGATGACACCGGAATCCTCGATGATGGAGCCTTCGTACTGCGTGATGAGCAGTTCGGTTTCCTTGGAGGTGTAAACGGGGATGATTTCGGTCAAATCTTTTGGCGCGATGATGATGCCCGCTGCGTGAATGCCCGTGTTGCGCACCGAGCCTTCGAGTATCATCGCCTCTTTGAGCACGGTGCTTTCGGGGGTGCCTTCGGCGGCCAGATGCTCGCGGAGTTTTTTGGCGTTTTCGAGGTCTTCGGTGACGAGGTTTTCTTTTTCCGACAAAGAGCCTTCGCCGGTGAGCGGGGCGGTGAGCACCCTTTTGAGCGAAATGCCGGGTTTTTCCGGGACGAGTTTGGCGAGCGCGTTGGCTTGGTCGAGCGGCAAATCGAGTACCCGCGACACGTCTTTGATGGACATTTTGGCAGCCATGGTGCCATAGGTCACGATTTGGGCGACCTGCTGTTTGCCGTATTTTTCTACCACATAATCAATGACTTTCTGGCGGCCTTCGTCGTCGAAGTCTGTGTCAATATCGGGCATGGATTTGCGGTCGGGATTCAAAAATCGCTCGAACAGCAACCGGTATTTGATGGGGTCAATGTTGGTGATGCCGATGCAATACGCCACCGCGCTGCCCGCCGCTGAGCCGCGACCGGGGCCGATAAATACGCCGATGTCTTTGCCGTGATTGATGAAGTCGGCCACGATGAGGAAGTAGCCCGCGAAGCCCATCGTCTTGATGGTGTGGAGTTCAAAATTGAGGCGTTCTTCGACTTCGGGCGTAATGTCTTTGTAGCGTTGCCGGGCACCTTCAAACGTCAGGTGGCGGAGGTAGTCGTCCTGTGTTTGGAATTCCTGCGGCACCACGAAGTTGGGCAGCAGGATATCTTTTTTCAACTTCAAATGCTCGCATTTGTCCACGATTTCGAGGGTGTTGTCTAAAGCCTGCGGCACATCTTTGAACAATTGGCCCATTTCGGCCTGTGTCTTGAAATAAAACTGGTCGTTCCAAAACGCAAAACGCCCGCCTTTCATGGTCGTGCCTTCCTCCACAAACTCGCGGATGGCCGGGGTGGCTTGTTTCTCGCCGGTGTTCACACAAAGCAGGATATCGTGCGCGTTCCAGTCCTTTTGATCCACATAGTGCGAGTCGTTGGTGCAAATAGTTTTGACATTATATTCCTTCGACCAGCGCAGCAGCACCTCGTTCACTTGGTCTTGCTCCGGCATCTGATGTCGCTGAATTTCAATGTAATAGTCTTCGCCAAAAATGTCGAGCCACCATTCAAATTCTTTCCGCGCCTCGGCCTCGCCTTTCCGCAAAATGGCCTGCGGCACCATCGCCCCGATGCAACAGGTGGTCGCAATCAAGCCTTCGTGATACTGCAAAACCAATTCTTTGTCAATGCGCGGGTACTTGCCGTACAATCCCTCGATGTAGCCGAGCGAGCAGAGTTTCACCAGATTTTTATAGCCTTCCGGGTTTTTGGCGAGGAAGAGTTGGTGGTAGCGTTTGTCTTTGTCCTCCTTGGTGAAGGTGCGCCGGTGCCGGTCGGTCACGACATAAAACTCGCAGCCGACGATGGGTTTCACGCCTTCGTGTTTGGCGGCTTCGGCCACGAATTGGAACACGCCGAACATATTGCCGTGGTCGGTGATGGCGAGCGCGGGCATCCCGTCGGCTTTGGCTTTTTTGAACAACGCGGGGATGGCCGCTGCTCCGTCGAGCAGGGAGAATTGGGTGTGGCAGTGGAGGTGGGCGAATTGTGGCATG
>CAYZVM010000008.1:0-12792 GCA_964481485.1 uncultured Saprospiraceae bacterium
CTTCCTCCGATTGGTCAATTCCCCGTGGCGAATGCGCCTGTTTTTACTGTGGAAATTACCCTCCGCGTGGTTCATGGGTATCTATGTCCGCTCGTGCGATGGCGAGAAAGCGGTCGTGCGGCTGCCGTATGGCTGGCGCTCCCAAAATCCTTTTCGCTCCACATATTTCGCGGCACAGTGCGCGGCGGCTGAACTCTCGACGGGCATTTTGGCCCTGGCGCATTTGCAGGAAAAGCCGCCGGTCTCGATGTTGGTGACCAACATCGAAGCGGAATTTTTGAAAAAAGCGTCGGATACTTTGCTGTTCACCTGCGAAGAAGGTGCCGCCTTGGAGGCGGCTATTCAGCGGGCGCTGGACACAGGAGAGGCGCAGGTGTTTGCGGCAAAATCGGTGGGTATGCTGCCCGATGGTACGGTAGCGGGCAGGGTGACGGTGACGTGGTCGTTCAGGAAAAAAACAACGAGTTCGCAAGTCCCGAATAGGGCGGCTTAGATAGTTTAGAAAGGTTTAGATAATCAATTGGCGCTGAAAATCAATGATTTGAGTTTCAAGCCTAAACAATCTAAACCCTTCTAAACTACTCTAAACTAAAGTCAATTGAGAATCAACTCATACGGCAATCTTGCCTGTATTCCCCGGTTGTGCTGCAAATCGCGCATGGTTTTGTACATGGGGTACATTTCGCCCAGTTCGGAACGGATTAGCCAAGATTTGATGGCGTCGTCCTTGTCTTCTTCGTTGGTCAGTTTTTCTATTAGTTGTTCTATGCCAGTTTTGGTGCGCGGATATTCGGTGGTGCGGTATTTTTCCACGCCGGCGAGTTTGGCTGCCGAGGCGAGTGCGCGGTCGAGGCCGCCGATGTCGTCCACAAGGCCAATTTCTTTGGCTTTCATGCCGGGCCACACGCGGCCTTGGGCGATTTCATGGATTTGGTCGCGGGTCATTTTGCGACCGGTCGCGACTTTTTGTATGAAGTCTTCGTAAATCGCGTCTACACGCCCTTGTATCATGGCGCTTTCATCTGGCGAGAAATCGAAGACCGGGGTTCCGAAAGCCGAATATCGCCCGGTGCGCACCGTGTCGTAGGTGATGCCGAGTTTGTCCTTCATTGTTTTTTGCAAAATTGGAATCATGCCAAACACGCCGATGGAACCGGTGATGGTGCTGGCTTCGGCAAAAATGCTGTCGGCATGGCAAGCAATGTAATAGCCGCCCGATGCCGCCAAATCGCCCATGCTGACCACGACTGGTTTTCCCGCCTGTTGGCAAAGTTGCACTTCGCGCAGGATGTTTTCGCTGGCAAGGACGCTGCCTCCGGGAGAGTTGATGCGCAGCACGATGGCTTTCACGGCGTTGTCTTGGCGGATTTTGCGCAGTATTTTGACATATTTTACATCGTGGATATCGCCCGCTTCTCCTTTTTCACCATCGAGAATGGTGCCCTCGGCATATACGACGGCGATTTTGTCCTTAGTGGTGAGGTCAAGTTTTTTGCCTTTGGCATCGAAATAGTCTTCGATTTGGATGCGGTGGAGTTTTTCTTTTTCTTCCAATCCGATTTTTGATTTCATCAAATCAAATGCCTCGTCTTCGTAAGCGATGCGGTCTACGAGCCGTGCACGGAGTGCGCTTTCGGCGCTGCGCCCGTCGAAACGGTCGGCGATTTGGCGGAGTTCGGCTTCTGGGATGTTGCGGCCAGATGCTATGTCGCGGATGAAATTGCCATACAAAGCACTGAGGTATTCGCGGATTTGGAGGCGGTTTTCGTCGCTCATTTTATCGAGGCGAAAAGGCTCGGTGGCGCTTTTGAATTTTCCCGCATAAAAAATCCGCATCTGCACGTCGAGTTTGTCCAATGTGCCTTTGAAGAACGCGATCGTGCTGGACAACCCGCGAAAGTCAACAGCGCCGATGGGGTTGAGCAGGATGCTGTCGGAAACGGAGGCGATATGGTAGGCTCCCTGGGTATAGTAATTGGCGTAGGAAACGATGAATTTGCCCGATGACTTGAAGTCGGCCAATGCCTCGCGCAGCGTCGAAGCGGTGGCTTTGCCCGCCATGACGTAGGTGGCATTGATGTAAATGCCTTTGATGTCGGGGTCTTCCTTTGCGCGCCGGATGGCAGCCACTATGTCCGAAAGACCGAGCACATTTTTCTGGTCAAGGTCAAAAGGATCCATCGGGACGTTGTTGGTCTTTTCGGGAATGAGGTTTTTAAAATTGAGTTCCAACACGGAGTTGGGTTTTACCGATACTTTTTTGGCTGCTGTGGCCGAGGTAGCGATGCTGGAAATCCACCCGATGCCGATGAACATGAGCAACAAAAGGGCGAGTGCTGTGCCGAGGCACGACGCAAACAGGAACTTGAAAAACTGGTTCATATATTTCTATCCTTGCAAAATTGAAATTATGGAGAAAGCGATTGGGCAGTGCAAATGAAACATGGGGCGCAGCCTTTGGATTTGGAAATTAGATAAAAAGCCGTTTTGGGGGGATGTAGCAGCGTGGCTGGGGGGCGGGATGTATTTGGAGATATTGTGTAGGGATAGGTAGGCGGGTGGCGGATTCTGGAAATGAGTAGGGCAAAACGCTTTTTTGTGGCAATCAGGTGGCGGTACGGCTGGCAATTCAGCGTTCAAAAGAAAGAGACTGTGCCACAAGAAGGTTTAGCGTTGCTTAGAAGGCTTTAGATGGGCTTAGATGGATTAGGCTTGAAACTCAAATCATTGATTTTCAGAGCCAATTGTTTTTTCTAAACCTTTCTAACCTATCCAAACCACACTAAACGGAACCTGCGAGACAGTCTCTTTTTGCAAAAATGTGCGACCGTATGAATTTGGTGGCTTGTCAAGTTGGTTTTTTCCCGCCTTTCAAAAATCCTTGTATGGATTTGAGGGCTTCCCACTGATCGTTGGCGGCGAGGTTGGCTTGCGAGGGCCAAGTGCCGGGGTCGTGCATGGCGAGTTGCGAGCCGGCGGCGGCGAGGATTTCTTTCAGTTTGGTCACGTCCGTATCGGAGAGTTGATTGTAGGTGCGGATGCCGTATTGGTACAGCAGTTCCTGGATTTTTGGCCCGATGCCTTCTATCACTGTCAAATCGTCTTTTGCATCCGCTGCGGCGGGTATGTCCACGGCCGGAGCAATTTCTTCGGGTGCGGGCGCCACTGCATCGGGCGCAGGAGGGGGTGTTTCCTCATGCGGTTTTTCTTCGGGAGTTGGGGTCGAGTTTTCTGCCACCGTCACTTTCACGGGCTGGTTGGCTTCGACGGTCACGACCGTTTCCGATTCGGGTATTTCGATGACAACAGAGGCGGGCGTGGTTTCTTCCGGCGCTGGGGCGAACGCTTCCACGGGTGTCGTTTCTGGCTCTATTATTTCGAGCGGAATGGCCTCCGGTGTGGGCGTTTCTGGGGTGAAAGAAAGGCCAAGTTCAGTTTCGAGTTGGCGGTTGCGCTGCTCGGTTTCGGCGAGGTCGTCGCTCGTGTTGGCGAGTTGGTCGCGGAAGATGCGGTTCTCTTCGGAGAGTTTGTCCACTTGTGCGAGCAAGCTGAAGTTGTTGGCTTCGGAGCTGGACAGCTTGGCTTTCAGTTCGTTCAGTTCCGAGTTGAGAGCGTTGAGGGATGCCATCATGCTATGATTGTCGAGGCGCAATTTGTCGGCTTCTTGCTTATAGCGGTTCCAGAGCACCCAGCCTAACCACAGCCCGAGCAAGGCCATGACAAGCAGCATGGTGAAGATTTCGAGGGTGTGCGAAGTGAAAGTGCCCGTGCCGGGGCCGAGGTTGACTTGTTGTTCAAACATATTTTTTGTCTTTGGTTAATGCTCAATTGTTTACCCGTATTTCCACACGGCGGTTCATGTACCTGCCTCGCGCATTGTCATTGGTGGCGACGGGTTTGCTTTCGCCAGCTGATTTGCACTTGATTTGAGATTTGTTTACGCCTTTTTTTATCAAAATATCGCGAATGCCATAAGCGCGGCGCAGCCCATAGCTGTAATTCGTTTTTGAATCGCCGACAAAATCGGTATGGCCGGTGATGGTGACGGTGCCGCCAGAAGATTTGAGTCGTTGGGCAAGGCGATTGAGGTAGTCGTCAATGGCATCGTTGTCTTCCCTGCGGGTAGAGCTGTACGGGAAATGAATCACCATGCGATCTTCTACCTCCTCCATTTGCACCCTGTCGATGTCGTTTTCATCTATCGGTTGGATTGCCGGGTCGGTGGGTTGGGTAGCGACAAAAGTATCGGGCGCGGCGGGTGTGACGACGATGCCGCCGACATCTTGCGGTTCTCCGCAGGCTTCTTTGATGCCGCACACATACCAGCGCCAACAGATGGCGGTCCAAGCGGCAAAAACGAGAAAGGCGAGAGCTTTATAGTTCATAATTGGTTCCGGTTTTGAGTAACATGAAAACGCGGGGCAATTATCGGCATTGATTTTCAAGATTTTGCAAAAAAAATTAAAAAAATGACCCGGATGTCAATTGCGTAACATCCGGGTCGGGGGTTGCCCCCAAAGGGGCGGGCAGTCTATCGTTTTGTTGCCGCGCTTTCCTGGAGATGGTTTTTTGTCGCACCGTTTTGTTCGGATATGCCCGTCATCTTTTCTTGTTTGTCGAACCCACAAAGCACCAGCCACAACACGCAAGCCAGCAAAATCAGTCCCAACACCCACTTCCATCCGTGCGTGTTAAGATGTGTGGGTTCGCGATGTGCCATATCGGGTGGCGGCACATTTTCTCGCTCCAGATTTTTTGATTCTTTTGTCGATCCTGTCGGCGGCGTTTCTGTAAAGTTTGGCAACGCGATGGACTTGTCTTCGTCGGCATGGCCAAAAGCCAGCATCTGAGCGGCAAACGGCATCCACCAGCCGAGCATTGCACCTTCGCTGCCAAAATAACAGGTGCGGGCGATTTCTTTCCCGATATCAGTGTGCAGGCTCATAAAATACCCCTCGTCATCTTTTCCCTTTGTCCATCTTTCTTCGGTGTCGCGGTTTTGCAAAACAGATATGATGCCTTGGTCGCGGTTGGCGGCTGACTCATATCCCTCGCTTTTCAGAACGATGTGGCCGTTTTTGTCCATCATAGAAAAATAGTGCAGCCCGGTGCTCTCGCTCTGAAAAACGGTGAAGCCCGGAAACACATCGCTGTCGGGGAAACCCTGATAGGCGGCACAAGGGAGGTAATTGTCAGTATCAGCCATAATTCAGGTTGCTTTGGTGAGCCGGATAGCTTTGCTTTGTGGAGTTTTTCGCCTGAAAAATACAACGCCCGCTCATTTTTTTAAGCCTTTTTGCATTGAAATTTTCTTATACATGGCATTCTGATGAAAATAAACCGATTTCTGTTCGCAGTGCTGTTGCCAACATATACGACAGCGCTTTTTGGGCAATTGGACACTATCCATTGGCTTCCGCCCATGCACGCCCGCGACGAGTGGGGCCCGCAATATCTCTACCTTTCTACGCCTGAAAAGGAGGCCTTCCCCGTCAGCATTCGCAACGGCGATGGGACTTTAATCGCCACGGCCATCGTCAGCAATGACGAGCCGTATATCTTGAATATAGGCAATGCTCCCAATACGCCTGTCCTAGTAGCTCCCGATGAGTTGCACAAACCTATTCAAGGAAAAGGCATGGTGATAGATGGCCCTAAAAAATTTTATGCCTACTACCGGGTACACGCCTATACCAACAATCATGCGGGCGATTTGACGTGCAAAGGGCGGGCGGCGTTGGGCAAAATTTTTCGCATCGGCCATTTGCTTCAAGCCATTGATGCCAGCAACCGCCGCTCCAATTTTTTCGGCGTGATGGCTACGGAAGATTCTACTTCGGTGACACTGTCGGATTTTAACCCACAGACCAGATTCAGAATTGGAGACACCGATGCTCAAGTAAATGGGCCGGTGAAACTCAATTTGCAAAAAGGAGAATCGGCGGTATTTTCTCAATACATCAGCAACAGCGCGGCCGACCAGCCACCCGATGGTTTTATGGGGGCATTGTTGGAAGCCGACAAACCTGTGGCGGTCAACTGCGGCTCTTGGATTGGCGCGCCGGTCGTTTTTCAGGCGCATGATATTGGTATTGACCAGATTGCGCCTTTTGAAAGGGTGGGCAAAGAGTACATTTTGTGCAAAGGAAATGGATCTGAGGTGCTCGAACACCCCATCGTGATAGCCCACCTGAACAACACACAAGTTTGGCTCAATGGCAATGGAACACCTATCGCAACGCTCCATGCGGGCGAGTATTTGGAGGTGCCTACACAATCTTATTCGGCTTACGGGAATCTTTATATCCGCACTTCCGAGCCGGTTTTTGTGTACCAAATGATTGGCGGAACCCCCAATGGTGACGACGCGATGCGCACCGCCGGGCTGATTTTTGTGCCGCCCATCAGTTGCGGCATTCCAAGTACGGTAGACAACATTTACCAACCCAACCGCATCGGAGGGATGCGTTTTGAAGGCGGGCTGATGATAACGGCCATGAGGGACTCGGCTGTGGCGGTGCGCATTGATGGGGCGGTTGTCCCCATCGGAATCGCGCAGTCGGTGACCGGCAATCCCGACTTTGTGACATACCGGAATCTGAATTTGTTTACCCAATCAAGTACGCCAAACACCATCAGCGTGGTGGCAGAGGGCGCGGTGCAGGTGGCGATGTATGGGCGCAACCAACCGGCAAGTTTCGCGGCGTTTTATTCGGGATTCAGCAAAATCACCGTGCCGGAAATAGAAGTCGCTCTCGTGGGCGACGGCGTTTGCCCAGACACATTGGTAGCCGAAGGATTGTTCGACGGTGTGCAATGGACACTCGAAGATTCGGTGCTGCAATATGGCCCAGATACTTTTTTAATCACCTATACACCAGGGCGTTATGTTGCTACGGGTTACCTCGGCGTGTGCCGCAGGACGGATTTTGCGGCGGCTGAAATTGATGTTGATTTCGCGTCGCCAGAGTTTCCCTACGCATCGGAACCACCATCTTGTTTCGGTTTTTCCGACGGGCAAATTGCTTTTGGAAACCCTTATGGTGGTTTCCCGCCCTATCAGTTTTCTATTGACAACGGGCAGCATTTTTCAGAAAACAATATTTTTGAAAACATATCTGCAAACACCTACAATCTCAGAGTGCGCGACTCGACGGGCTGTTACAGCAGACCGCTCGATTTGTCCATCGAACAGCCCGACAGTTTTGCAGTCGAGTTGGTGGCGCTGTCGCTGCCCAACCCGCTCAAGCCCGGCGGCAGGGTGGAATTGGAGGCAATCCCCGACCGCCCGGTGGTGGCAACTGATTGGGAACCAGCCGACAGCACGGGCTGTGGCAATTGTCTAGAATACGTTTTTCGACCGATGTCGAGCACTTGGGTGACGGTGACGGTGTACGATTCGGAAGGGTGCCCAGCCACCGACCGGATATTTGTGACGGTGGAGGCGAATGTATACGCGCCCAATGTTTTCAAGCCAGAGTCTGTTTATGGCAACGACCGCTTTACCTTGTTCAGCCGAGAGCCGTTGCCGATTCACCGACTTGCTATATTTGACCGTTGGGGAGAGCAAGTTTTTGAAAATCAAGACTTTTTCACCAACAGCCCTGCCAATGGTTGGGATGGCACGTTTCGCGGGAAATTGGCACTGCCGGGGGTGTATGTTTTTTGGGCAGAAGTAGAAATACTGCCGGGAAAAGTGGCAAAGGTGCAGGGGGATGTGACCTTGGTGCGTTGATTCCCGAAGAATGTGTGAGATTGGGAAATGTGCATCGTCCAAATAAAACAGCCAAGCAGTGGATATTGCTTGGCTGTTTTATTTTCGTACTATACTGAAAATCAGTTTGTTCAACCCTAACGAATCAACGTCGTGTTGCCTTTGAACACCTCCCGCACGCCGTCCATATATTCCACCTCAAGCACCCACACATACACGCCGGGATCCATCGGTTTGCCTCGGAACTCGCCATCCCAACCGTTGTCGGTGTCGTTGAGGGGAAAGTCTTGACCCTCGTACACCAACTCGCCCCATCGGTCGTACACCCGGAACTCGACGACCTGTGCAGTTTGCTGCCCATGCACGAGTAGGCGGTCATTGTTCAGGTCGCCATTGGGCGAGAATGCGGTCGGCACAAACACCTTGCGCGGTTTTTCTATGACGACCAGAATCCTGTCGCTGGCACGGCAGCCGAGCGTATCCGATACGGTTACCTCAAACCAGTTTTGATAGTACAAAGAGTCTACGCTGGGGTCGAGGCAATCGAGGCAACTGAGCCAAATGCTGTCCTCTGGAGTCCAAGAGTAGGACACATTGCCAGCGGCGTTGAATACTTGGGCAAAAAGTTGGGTGTTTTGGCCGAGTTCGATGGTAATGTCGGGGCCGAGGTCAACAATAACTTGGTCGTGCTGGCCAACTTCTATGGGCGGCAGCTCAAACACACACCCGTTTTTGTCCATGATTTTTGGGGTGTAAACGCCCGCTGAGATGCCGATTTGTTTGGGAGAGCCGTTGAAAGGTTTGTTGTCCAAAGCATATCGGTAGGGCGGTGTGCCGCCAGTGGCAGTGATATTGATTTCACCGTCGTGTCCGCCAAAACACTTTACATCGCGTTTGTCCGCGTTGCCGCCGACGGGCGATTCGGGCTGGTCAATTTCCACAGAATCAATCAGTTGGCAGCCATTCGCATCCACCAATGTCAGGCCTGTGACACCTGCGGCAAGATTCTGAATTTCCTGTGTTTGGCTGCCAGCCCACCAGAGATAAGCGTAGGGCGGTGTCCCGCCGGAGGGTACTGCTTTCGCCGTGCCGTTGCTTTCGCCAAAACATTTTACATCGGTCGCAAATAAATCAACAGCCAATGCGGGGGGCTCCGTAATAGTAGCGGTGGTCGTGGCCGGACAGCCGTTGACATCGGTCACCGTGACGACGTATGTCCCCGCGGCGAGGTTTTCCGCCAGCGAATCGGTCTGGCTGCCCGCTGCCCACAAGTAACTGTAAGGGGGCGTTCCGCCTATTCCGCCCGCAGTGGCCCAGCCCGTGTTTTCGCCAAAACATTTTACATTGCCAGTGGCGCTGATTCGTGCTATGAATTCAGAGGCCACGCCAACTGTCACGGTTTGCACGTCGGAACAACCTTGTGCATCGGTGACGGTGACGGAATATGTTTGTGAGGGTTGCAGACCAGTGGCTTGTGACCCAGTTTGGGCGGGTATGGTGCTCCACAAATAATTGAAATTGTTGAGATTGGAGCTGTCGGCGCCGTAGAAAACCGCTGTTACCTGCGCTGTCCCGTTAGCGAGACTAAAACAAGTAGGTGGCGAAGATTCGGCAAATGCAAAAAGTTCTTGTTTTTCAAGAACAGCGGTTGAGGCCGTTTGTGTGCAGCCGTTCGCGTCGGTCACGGTCACATCATAAGGCGCAGAAGCGAGGCCGGAGGCGGTCTGTGATGTTTGATTGCTGGCATCGCTCCACAAATAAGTGTACGGCGATGTCCCTCCTATCGCCACGACGGTCGCCGTCCCATTGGTGGCGAGGAAACAGATTGTATCTGAAATTTCGGGCAAGGCCAGCGTCAATGCGGCGGCAGGTTGTGCCACCTCAGCAGTGAGTGTTTTTGAACAGCCTGCATCGTCTGTCACGGTGACATTGTATGTCCCGCCGAAAAGATTGGACAATATGCTTTGTGTGCTGCTGAAGTTGTTTGGCCCTGTCCATTGAATGTCATAACCCGGAGTGCCGCCGGAAGGCACAAGCTCAATAGTGCCGTCATTTTCACCAAAACACTTGACTGGCTGAGCGTTCGCAGTCAATAAGAGTTCTGTTGGCTCTGTGATGGTATTTTGTGAAACGGCGGTGCAGCCGTTTGCGTCCGTGAGAGTGAGGGAATAATCCCCTGCGGGTTTGCCATTGATGGACGGTGTTGATTCGCCTGAACTCCAGATAAATATATGCGGTAAAGTGCCGCCCGCTGGCATCACAGTTATTTGCCCGTCAGCACCGCCAAAACAAGAAACATTTGTGACGGTGGCTGTCAACAAAACTGCTTCTGGCTGGCCTATGGTGGCATCCACTACTAATGTGCAACCGTTTTGGTCGGTCACGGTGACGGTGTAATTTCCGCCAGCGAGGTTGCTCGCAGTCGGTGTAGTTTGCCCAACCGGGTCACTCCATTTATAGACATAAGGCGGTGTGCCACCAGTGGCTGCTACGGTGGCAGAGCCATCGGAAACGCCAAAACAAGTTGCGTTGGAAGCCGTCATTGTGGCGACTATTGCGGTTGGCGATGTCACCGTAGTGGTTTGGGTGGTGGAGCAGCCGTTGAAATCCGTCACGGTCACGGTATAGGTTTGAGGTGTCAAACCGGTGGCAGTCGGTGTTGTTTGCCCGGCTGCGTCGCTCCATTTGTAGGAGTATGGAGGTGTGCCCCCAGTGGGCGTGACGGTAGCCGTGCCATCAGTGCCGTCGTTGCAATTGGTTTGCACGGAAGTGGCAGTGGCGGTCAGTTGCGGCGGCTCGCCGATGGATACGAATGCCGTCTCCGCACAGCCGTTTTCGTCGGTGACAGTGACAAAATAATTACCGGCGGGAATGTTTGGGTTCGAGGGGAGCAGCACACCGTTGCTCCACACAAAGTAGTACGGCGTGGTGCCGCCGGTTGCAGAGGCTGTGCCTGAGCCGGATGCTTCACCAAAACATTTGGCAAGACTTCCAAAGGCGCTCAAAACCAAGTCGGTAGGCTGCGTGACGGTAGCGGTGGCGGTAGCGGTGCAGCCATTTTCGTCAGTCACGGTGACGGTATAGGTGCCAGCGGGGAGGTTGGAGGCAACGGCAGATGTTTGTGCGGCAGGGTCATTCCAAAGATAGGTCAAATTGCCGGTGCCGCCGCTGGCATTTACGACTGCCGAACCGTTGTTTCCACCAGAACAAGAGACATTGTTTTGTACGGTCGCGACAGCCATACAAGCAGTTGGCGATGAAACAATGGTGGGAAAACTGCTCGAGCATCCCGATACATCCGTGATGACAACTACATAATTGCCTGCCGGTAGGTTTTGAAAAATGCCTGTTGTATTCGTCGTAGTGCCGAGCGTGAATGTGTATGGCGGGTTTGAGCCATCGGGCGTGGCGGTGACGGAGCCGTCGCTATATCCAAAGCACGAAACACTATTCGCGCTCAAGTTTGCTGTTGGGGCATCACAATTGAAGCATGTGATTGTGCCGATGAGCGCGTCGCAGTCCGTGAGAGCCCCGGTTCCCTGCACCTCGATAGTGACAGTTGAACCCGGCAGCAGATTGTCTGCCAAATAGGTGTTGACAGCACCTACTGGTACCCACCCGGCACCATTAATGTTGACTTGGTAGCCAGCGGCACCGGGCACATTCGTCCAGTTGAAGGTAACGGAAGTGCTGGTGCTACCGGCACAGGTAACTATCGGTGCTGCTAAGGCTGTTGCCACATCAAGAGAAATAGTATCGGACACCGTGCAACCATAGGAGTCGGTGGCGATGACGGTATATGTGGTTGATTGCGTGGGGTTTGCTTCCGTGATTGGGCAGGTCGGGCAAGAAAGCCCTGTTGCGGGCGACCATTGATAATCTACCTTATAAGTAGGTTCAAATGTGATGTTCCAATCGCGCAATGTGCCTGTAAAGCCGTTGGCGTCATCGCGCAGCTGCAGCCGCCAGTTGCCGTTGGTTGGGTAGCTTCCATCCCAAAGATCGGACCAAGGGCCTTCGGGCAACCAATCGCCGGTGAAAGGTGCCGCGCTTGCGGGTGCCACAGGCCCAGGGAAACTAATAGGCACAGTAGCAGTCGGTGTGAAACAGGTATTGGTATAGTTATCTCCGTCCGCACCGTTGTCGGTGGAAAGTTCGAGTATTTGACCACTTGGCGAAATCAAGAAAATGTCAAGGTCATCGTCCCATCCATGGGTGATGTTCATGCAAACCGAGCGAATCACGCCCGGCCCGAGTACGGTCGGCTGCACACCGAACACATTGATAGGCGACGAAATCAGTGCATCAGTAGGGGCGATGGTAAAGTCCTGCGTATTAGTAAAAGTCGGAGGTTGGGGTAATGTGATGGGCAACGTGCCATCCAATTCGAGCGGCTGGCCGTCAATGCAGACAGTGGTGTCGGCGCTGAGATTTGGTTTCACTAACTCATTGTCCCTAATGTAAATATAAAACGTGTCCCGGTTGCAGGGGTCGCGCTGCACATCAATGGCAATATATTCGGGCACTTCTGCCATGTTGTCCTCAATGCCAATGATGGGGAGCGTGACTTCAGTTTGTCCGGCAGCGATAATAAGATCTGGTGGAATGAGTTGATAGTCAGTGCCATTGGTGGCTGTCCCCCAGATGTTGTAATCAATATCAAAATCCTGTTGTATAGCGCTGGGAAGGCTAAATGTAAGCGAACCCTGCGCACAGCCTTCCGTTACCGTCCCGTCGAGACTCACCGTCGCTACCTCCACGCGCAAAGAACCAGTGCCAAAACTTTTTGCTTCCAAAAACACCCCCGAATCAAACGCGCTGTCGCCCGCGTCGGCAATTGCCAATTTGATGGTGTATTGTTGGCAGGGCGTCACCACGGCTTCCGCAGTGAACACATCTGTAAAACCGTCGTAACTGGGTTGGGTGGTTGAAAAATTGTTGTTGTTGTAAAACTGAGCATTAGTCGGGGGGCAAGGCGGGTAATTGATGCTGTTGTCGGGGTGCAAATTGTTGATCGTCACCGGCAGGTTGGTACCGGGTATTTTGGCAATATTCGTCGGGGTCGGGTAGCCTGGCCC
>CAYZVM010000008.1:12892-26324 GCA_964481485.1 uncultured Saprospiraceae bacterium
GTCATCACGATACCACGCTCAATACCAATGGATTGTGTGCCGCTAGTAAAATAGCCAACTGCTGCGGGCGCGCCATTGAAAGTGATGTTCGTCACCTCTACCCCGTCGCCGAGGAAGATATTGGAAATAAGGTTCTGCGGGGTGTATGGCAGCGTGCCACTGTTGGTGACCTCCAATTGTTGTGAATATGCTGCCGTGAAAAAAACAGAAAAAAAGAGTGCCGATGTAAGTAGTTTACGGCTTGGGCCAGTTGTGCGATTATACATCCGGAGAAGAAGATTGGTTAAAAGTCCTGATTGCTTTTTCAGGAGATTGTCGTGTCGGGAAACAGCGCAAATCTGAAATCTGGATGATGGATTAAATATTTAATTCAGGGCTACCAGACACCGGGCATTGGATTTTTTTTTGCCAACCTCCACCCAATTCCTTCGTTCAAATGTCTGGGAAATAAATGCCGCCGAAAAGTAGCGCATTTGGAAAAACGCTTGTGCATTCCGACGCAGCAAAATTCTTGTGGAGAGTCGTATTTAACTTAATTCGTTGCCTCGTATGTCGGAGTTGGGCAAAAAATCAGGAACGGAGCTGCGATTGCGGTTTTCTTCCACCACTTTTGCCATCTCTGTTCTGCCTGTTTTGGACAACTTGGAGATAAATTTGCGCGGCACATCGCCGCCCACACCGTTGCCAATATTGATCCGCACATAATTCATTCTCGAAAAAAGATGATTGCCAACACACCTGCCCCACCATACTACGCCGTCATTTTCAGTTCCATCCGCACAGGCGACGGCGAGGGCTACGCCGAAATGGCCGAACGAATGGCCGAGCTCGCCGCCCAACAACCCGGCTATCTCGGCATCGAGTCGGCTCGAAATGAAGTCGGCATCACCGTTTCTTATTGGGAAAGTTTGGAGGCCATTCGCCATTGGAAAGCCAACGCCGAGCATTTGCTCGCTCAAAAACTTGGCCGCGAAAAATGGTATGCGGCCTATAAAACCCGCGTTTGCCGCGTGGAGCGGGACTACGGCTGGTAATCATAAAAATGCCGCGATGACACAACGCAATTCGTTGGTATTGAGATTTTTATTTGCCGTGGCTGTTTGTGCCGGCGCGGTAGATAATTTGAAGACCTACCAAAACACATAACCAAAATGCAGCCCCATCAGCATATCTGGCGTGGCGCTTTTGCCAATTACATATTCAAACGAAAAAAGCCCATCCTCTTGAAATACTTCAGCATCAGGAGGCTCGTTGAACGAAACATCGTGCCGCATCAAGCCCAAGCCCATAAAAGGCTCCACCAAAAACTGGTCGCGCTTGCCGACGAAAAGATGCCACCCAATACGCGCCGCCACTCCAACGGTTTTCACCCTCCTGTCAGTAAGCCGCGTCTCGACGTACTGACCTCCTTGCCGGAGTATTTCCCTGTAATTTAGGTTTTTGATTCCGTTGTACTTGACTTCCACGCCAATGTGAAAAGGGCCGTCTTTTAATGCGCCAAAATAATATTTAAAGCCTCCCCGTAGGCGTAGACCCGTGTAAGTTTCGTCTTTGAACTGGGCGAACGACAAGGAATTAAAAAAGGCACCTGCCCCGACATCTATGCTAAAACGCGGCACAACCCTGATGTCGGTGGTAAACGCAAATGCTTGTTTGGCCGGGCTGATTAATATGCCGAGATTGGTTTTCAAGGTAAAAAGCGGAATCGCGGTGCTATCCGCGCCCCGCCCATTCTGCGCGAACAGATTTGTACTGAACAACAAGAACAAAAAAACGAGGTGCCGCATCTATTTAGCAATTTGGCCTATACTTCTGATGGCAGCGATGTCGCTGATGTCGAATATCTGGAAATCTGTTTTCGTCGAAACAATCATTTTGTCGCCGTCAACAATGAGGTCGTAAGGGTCGGTGATGGCGACGGAATAGCCCGGCTGCGTGAGCGCGAGCGGGTTGGAAATATCAAAAACTTCCAGCCGGTCGTCGCCTTCATCGCAGACGAACAGATAGTTCTCTTTGTATCCCAAGCCATTAGGGATGCCTAAGGGGTATGTGCCTTTGGCGATTGGTGCCGTTTTATCGCTCACATCGTACACAATCAAGGCGCTTTGTGCGGATATCCGGCCACAGATATTTTCAATGATTTTCACTGTCGAATAGGCATAGTTGTCTTTTACCACCACTGGGTCGCAGCCACCTATAAATACCTCTTGGCGGTCTGTTTTGGAAAGCAGGCTCGGTGCTGCCGGATTGCTGATGTCTAAAATATAAAGGGAAGAAGTGGAGCCCAAATAAACCGTGTTGTCATAAATAATGATCGTCTCCAAGCCATAATCGGTTGGGAGCCGGTGAACCAGCACCGGGTTGTCGGCATCTTGAAGGCTGTAGGTCAGCACCTCATTTTGGTTGAGCGCGTACATATAGTTTTGATGGACGGCAAAACGCGTGATGGAGCCTGATTTTCCGGTAGCATCCGAGAATGCAGCGTCTTTGCTGCACGCTGCTGCCAAAAGTGCCATCCCGGCAAGCAAGAGTTTTAAATTCTTCATGTTCAAAGATTTAGGTTTTGATGAAAAATTGCTCGTCAATTGAATGTGCGGCACAAGGCTTTTTCCAAATAAACATCTTCCCATCCGACTACCGCGCCCTTCGATTCGTCCACACACTCGAAGTATCCGTTGTAAAGCGGCGGATACAAAATGGGAGCAAACACGTCCGTCTCCCTGTCCACCACCCGGATATTATACAAGTCGCTGATGTCAATGGTCACGAGGTCTTTCCAACTGTCGGCGTAGAGGCGATTGTTCGAGATAGTAAAATCGCCGATGGCGGGAATACTGAAAAAAGTAAGGTACACCGGGCTGAGGCTGTCTTGGAGGCTGTAAACATGGATACCCTTTTTTTGCTCCATCAAAAAGAACAGCGTGTCCAGCAAAAAGATAGTGCCGGTCTGGGCTATTGGCTGCTGCGGCAAATTTTTTATATCGCCCAAGGAATCGGCCGGGAGGTAAATGGGGCGTTTGCCCATGCCCTCGTAGGTCTCGATTTCTTCTTTGACACAGCTGCCAAAAAGGCAGCCGCAGAGCAGGAGCAGTGTGGGGAGTGTGTATTTTCCGGCACCTTTTTTCAAGGATGTATTGCTTGTCATCATGCGCAAATTTACTGACTTGCCCTATTGACGTACGGAGCGCTGGAAACGTTGGGCGTGTGCGATAAAAAAGCAAAAGCCCCCGGCAGTGCCAGAGGCTTTTGTTCAATCACGTTTTTGAAATTCAATTGGCCGACTGTTCGTCGGGCTCTATGGCTTTGCTTTTTTTCTTCTTCCCCGGCTCATCTTCAAAAGCTATCACTAAGCCATCTTTTGCTTCATTGAGCGTAGCCTTCAACACCGAGCCTTCTCCAGGATTTTCATTCAAAATGAACTCCGCGAGCGGGTCTTCGATGTGCTTTTGGATAGCGCGGTGGAGCGGACGGGCGCCGAATTGCGGGTCGTAGCCTTTTTCCGCCACAAAGTCTTTGGCTTCTTCCGACAGGTGAAGCACGAATTTCATGTTGTTGAGGCGCTTCATCAGGCCGTCGAGCGCGTTGTCAATGATTTTGAAAATCTCTTCGCGGCCCAGCGAATTGAACACCATCACGTCGTCAATACGGTTGAGGAATTCGGGCGAAAAGGTTTTTTTCAACGCATTCTGAATCACGGCTTTGCTATTGTCCTCGGCGGCTTCCATGCGTGCTTTGGTCGCAAAACCAACCCCCTGTCCGAAGTCTTTGAGTTGCCGCACCCCGATGTTCGAGGTCATGATGATAATTGTGTTTTTGAAATCCACTTTGCGACCCAAACCGTCGGTCAACTGGCCGTCGTCGAGCACTTGGAGCAGGATGTTGTAAACGTCTGGGTGCGCTTTTTCAATCTCGTCGAGCAACACAACCGAATAAGGTTTGCGGCGTACTTTTTCTGTCAATTGGCCGCCTTCTTCGTAGCCCACATAGCCGGGAGGCGCGCCGATGAGGCGGCTTACGGAGAATTTTTCCATGTACTCGGACATATCAATCCGCACCAAAGAATCCTCACTGTCAAAGAGATAGCGAGAGAGTGCGCGGGCCAGTTCTGTTTTGCCGACGCCCGTGGGGCCGAGGAATATGAACGAGCCGACCGGCTTTTTCGGGTCTTTCAGACCCACGCGGTTGCGCTGGATAGCTTTCGAAATTTTGATGACCGATTCGTCTTGTCCGATGACCATTTTTTTCAGGTCGTCAGCCATGTTGACCAATTTTTTGCTTTCGCTCTGGCCGACTTTGCGCACCGGGATGCCGGTCATCATAGCTACCACCTCGGCGATATCGTCTTCTTCCACCGGATAACGTTTTGTCTTCGTCTCGTCCTCCCATTCCACCTTGGCAAATTCAAGTTGGCGCACCAATTTGCTTTCTTGGTCGCGCAGATTGGCGGCATCTTCATACTGCTGGTTCTTCACCGCCTGATTTTTAAGTTCTTTCAACTCCTCGATGCGCTTTTCCAATTCCTCGATGTGTTTCGGCACGACGATATTTTTTAAATGCACACGAGCACCCACCTCGTCGAGCACGTCAATCGCTTTGTCGGGAAGAAAACGGTCGGTGATGTAGCGGTCACTCAGGCGAACACAGGCTTTGATGGCCGCCTCAGAATAAACCACATTGTGGAATTCCTCGTATTTCGGCTGGATATTCGTAAGGATGTGAATCGTATCTTCTTGGCTGGGCGGATCCACCATCACCTTTTGAAAACGGCGGTCGAGCGCGCCATCTTTCTCAATGTACTGGCGGTATTCGTCCAACGTGGAAGCGCCGATGCACTGGAGTTCGCCGCGCGCGAGGGCGGGTTTGAAAATGTTGGAGGCATCAAGCGAGCCTGTGGCACCGCCCGCGCCGACGATGGTGTGGATTTCGTCAATAAACAAAATCACGTCGCGGCTTTTTTCCAACTCGTTCATTATCGCCTTGATGCGCTCTTCGAATTGGCCGCGATACTTCGTGCCGGCCACCAATGCGGCGAGGTCGAGCATCACGATGCGCTTGTTGAACAAAGTGCGGCTCACCTTTTTCTGCATGATGCGCAGGGCAAGGCCTTCCACAATGGCAGTTTTGCCCACGCCGGGCTCGCCGATGAGGATGGGGTTGTTCTTTTTCCGGCGGCTCAAAATCTGGCTGACGCGCTCGATCTCGCGTTCCCGCCCGATGATAGGGTCGAGTTTGCCTTCTTCGGCCAGTTTGGTGATGTCGCGGCCAAAATTGTCCAGTACTGGGGTGCGGCTCTTTTGCTCGCGCTTTTGCGAGGCTTGGTAGCCGCGGCGGTCTTCGTCTTCGTCGTAATCGCCGGAGCCTTCATTGGAGGCCTGGGCGAAAAGATTGGGCGTCGCGAGATCTTGCTCCGAGCGCACATATTCGAGTTCCTTTTTAAAAGTTTCGTAGTCCACGTCGTATTCGTTTAAAAGTTTGGTCGCAAATGCGTCTGAATGTTTGAGGAGAGAGAGCATGAGATGTTCGGGGTAAATCTCATCATTTTTCATTTGTTTGGCTTCCAAGAAAGTCACTTTTAGCACTCTTTGTACTTGCGTGGTCACTTGAAATTCGCCGACAAACAGGTTTTCAGCCGGCGGGTAGGCACTGTACCTCGGGATGGCGCGTTCGAGCCTTTTTTTCAAGTCATGCACATCCACTAAAAGGGCATCCAGCACTCGTACTGGCAGACAGTCGCGCTCCGCGATAATGCCGAGCAAGAGGTGCTCCGCGCCTATATAATCATGCCCCAGCCGCCTAGCTTCTTGACCGCTTTGGTTGATAATTTGCTTGACGACGGGCGAAAATTTGTTGTTCATATTTTTTAGTGGTGGACGTTTGTTTTTTGACTTCCAACATAGAAGAATGATATTGATTTCCAAAACCCAACGTCAAAAAAAGTCAAAAAATCAAAACGTCGGATGCCCAAATGTGCAATGTCGAAAATCAGGCACAAGTTTAGGTTAATTGCAGTTCAAATAACAACCTTTGGAACGCACATTTAACAAATTTTTCTGCGTTCGGTTTGGAATAGGGTGCGTTAAACATTGCCCCTCGCCCATCCCGCCCGTTTCTTTTGTTTTTTGAAAAATATGGCATCAAACACAAAAAAGAAATTGCCTCTATTGTTGTGGTGAAAAGGAGTGGGAAAAAACAATGCCATTCGTTTGGCCGACTGACGGTATGGCAGGTGCGGCTTGGGCAGAAAAAGCAGATAAATTTTTTTGGAGAAAACATTCACGCAATGGTTACATTTGCTGTTCCTAAAGATTCTTTCACAAACGTAATCAAATTGATTTTTCTGAAAATCAGGTTCTTATGAAATACCGGATTGACAAACAAGACCAATACGCCATACTCACACTCGATGAGGAAAACCTGAATTCCACTTATGCGCCGGGGCTTAAAAGCGATCTTATCTTTTTCAGCCAAGAAGGTGTGCGCAACCTGATTCTCGATTTGTCGAATGTCAAATTTGTGGACAGCAGTGGTTTGAGCGCCATTTTGACAGGCCACCGGCTCTGGAAAGACGGCGGCTCGTTCGTCATCGCCGGGCATTTGCACCCGATGGTGACCAAACTTATCGAAATCTCCCGGCTCGACACGATCCTCACCATCGTACCCACGGTGAGCGAAGGTGTGGACTATGTGAAAATGGAGGAAATGGAGCGGGAACTGCAAAGCGACAATTGATGTCGCGTTGGCGGCCTTGCTTCCCTCATTTCATTCAAAAGCCGTTTGCCATGGATTTGGCAAACGGCTTTTTCATTGCAATTCGGAGGAATGAATCCCACTATTTCTTGACCTGTTGAGTTTTATGCGCCGAGGTAGGTTTTCAGCAATTTGCTCCGGCTCGTCGCCCGCAATTTGTTGATTGCCTTGTCTTTAATCTGGCGGACGCGCTCACGGGTGAGGCCGAATTTGTCGCCGATGTCTTCCAAAGACATGGGGTGTTCTACGCCGATGCCGAAGTACAATTTGATGACATCGCACTGGCGGTCGGTCAAGGTGCCGAGCGAGCGCTCGATTTCGCGGCGGAGCGAATCGGCGTATTCGAGGTGTGTATCGGTGCCAGGCATCGAGTTGTTTTCCAGCACATCGAGCAGCGAATTGTCTTCGCCTTCCACGAAGGGGGCATCCATCGAAACGTGGCGAGCGGCCACGCCGAGGGTGGTTTCCACCTCGTCGGTCGTGATTTCAAGCAATTCGGCGAGTTCTTCCGGGCTGGGCTCGCGCTCGAAGGTCTGTTCGAGTTCGGAGAACGCCTTGTTGATTTTGTTCAGCGAGCCGACTTTGTTCAGCGGCAAACGCACGATTCGGCTTTGCTCTGCCAATGCTTGGAGGATGCTTTGGCGAATCCACCACACGGCGTAGGAAATGAACTTGAAGCCGCGTGTTTCGTCGAAGCGCTGTGCGGCTTTGATAAGACCGAGGTTGCCTTCATTGATAAGGTCGGAAAGGCTAAGTCCTTGATTCTGATATTGTTTGGCGACGGAGACGACGAAGCGAAGGTTGGCTTTCGTGAGTTTTTCGAGGGCTATTTGGTCGCCTTGTTTGATGCGCTTGGCAAGATCTACTTCTTCTTCGGGGGTGAGGAGGTCCACTTTACCGATTTCTTGGAGGTACTTTTCAAGGGATTGGCTTTCGCGGTTGGTAATGGACTTTGTAATTTTTAGTTGCCTCATGTGCTGATGCTATGTTGAATTTTTTTCGGCTGCAAAGTTATGATTTTCCACCTGCCGATGTCAAGTTTTTTTCAACTTAGACGCAGATGAAGAAATTTGGTTGCAAAAATTTTCAGGAAATATGCGGTAAAACGGCTTAGGTTAAATTTTGTTTCGGCGGGCAGGGTAGGGGAGTTTGTAAAATAATATTTTTTGAAAGTCTTTAACAAAGCCTATTTCTTCAACCGCTCGATTTCGTACAACAAGTTCGCGGCAAGATGTTCCGTCAGGCGGTCGAATTGTTTCATCGTTTCAATTTCCAAATCCAGCAACTTGGGAAAGTTGTCGAACGAGAAAGCCAATATCTTTTTTTTCAACGCCAGTACGTACAGGTCCGGTTGGGGTGAACTGCCGGGCAAACCGGATTCAAAGTCGTTTGGCGTTTTTTCTATCATACCAACAAAACCAGCGATTTGCGATTTGCAAAAGGCAATGTGTTTTTTTATTTGCTCATCGCTCAAAGTGTGGAAATTGGGGTGCTGTTCAAAAAAAAACGTCCGTACCAGTCGTGCCAACTCGTTGATTTTGTTCTGTTTGCTCACCGATTGGCGCGACTGCTCCATCTCGGCATCCAACGTGCCGTAAGTACCCCGTTCGCCTGCCCTTTTGTCCAGCCATGCACCGCTCTCGTCGTGGCGCTCTTCTTTGAGCCACTCCTTTTTTTGCTTTTTCCGGCTTTGCCAACCCAAAATCAGCAGCGCAAGTACGAGTAGGCCAAACAGAATTTCCATATAAGTTTCGAAAAATGGATGAAACAGTTTTTAATGCAATTCTTTGGTTGTCAATTGTATAGCAGATTTTAAAATCCGCCGTACTCTTAATTTTAGTTGAATTCCAACACTGTCTGCCGTAGGATGTACCCTTTTTCTGCTTTCAATTCCCACGGGCGGGTTTCGCAGTCGGGGGGCGGTGGCGATTGGTTGCAATACTGCGAATCGAGTATCCATTGCTCGCGCCACACGACCCCGATGTGTTTGGCATAGCGCACCCGCGAGAGCCGTCGCTCGATGATGTTTTTGTCGTCGGCTTCGGTCACAAGCAGGGTGGAATCGAATACGAATTGGCCCACAAAAGCCTGAATGTCAATGGAATCCACCTCGTAGTTCCAATTGGCGAAAGGACGCATCCGCTCGCCGGCGATTTCGATTTCTCGGGTTTCGTCAACCCAGATATTGCCGTCCCATTCGCTGCGGCGGTCGAGCGGGAAAATGAGTTTCAAGAAGCGAAAATTGTCCTCCGTGCGGATGGCTTGTGTCGCCGTTCGTGCGGCGGATGATATGCTTTTCAGCATCCAAGGTTCGGAGTCGTTTTTGCGCTCGTAACGTTCGATGGCGAAGACGAGTTGGCCGGTCTGGTCGCGGAGCGTGTCGGTGGTGATTTCTTTTACAAAAGTCCGCGAAGAGTCAAGCACCGTGCCGCCCCCGGTGGCAAAATCATAAACGATGCTGTCCACTTGATAAACAATATATTTCCCAATTTGGAGCGGAAAATATTGGAGTTGCGACTCGTCGGCAGGCTCGGCAGCAAGCGTGGCGCGTTCGGAGCAAGCATTGATTATCAGGGAAATAGAGACAAAAAAAAAGAATGGACGGAGCATCGGGCGGGATTTTTGGTGCAAAGGTAAAAACCCGGAGAGACTTGGGCTGCTGCAAAGAATTTTCGCAGCATGGAGCAGCGCAACGCCGGGAGGCTGGTATCTCTCCGGCCAAATCAACTTTCTCTTCCATGAAACAACAACTCCTCGCCATCGCCTTTTTCACCTCGTTCGCGACGAACATTTCTGCCCAGAACTGTGGCCTCCCGGCTGCCAATTTTTGTGATGATGCCAAGTTTATCTGCGGCTATGCTTTGAACAATTATTTTGGGAACAATTACGGCTATCAGCCTGCTCCGGATATCCCAGGGTTTGGTTTGTGCGGCAACTTCCACAATCCCCAATTTTTACAAATTGTCCCTTGTGCTGAACAACTTGCACTGACGGTCACCTCCTTCAACTGCACGACGGGCGATGGCTTGCAGGTAGCCTTGGCAGATTCCTGCGACGGGCAGATAATTGCTTGCAACGGAGGCTTCTTGGGTGGAGCAAATGCTCCTTTGTTTTTTTCGGCCAATGTGTCACCCGGCGAGCCATACGTACTCATTATTGATGGCTATTTGGGTGATGAGTGCGAGTTTCAAATCCATGATTTGCAGGGCATAGATATTAACCTGCCTGTCTCGAACATGGTAGTTCAGCCGGGCTTTATCGAATTCAGCCCGCTTCCCTGTGGTCCTGCGACGCTGACAGCGCATTTGCCGCTTTGTCAATTTGGTATGTCGGTTGGCTGCGTATCAAGTTGGACGGAATTTTATGTGGACAATTGTCTGGGCATTGAATGGAACCTGCCTCCCGGTGTGGAAATTATCAGCCCCGACCCCAACGCACTCACCATTACGATTCAATTCACGCAACAGGTGACGAACGGAATGGTTTCGATAGATTTTATACACACCTGCCCCGGAATCAACGAAGACGAGTGCGCTGAGTGTATTCCAGGGTGTGGTACTGCTCCCATTCTGCCTATTTTTATTTCAAGCCCTTCATCTTCTTACACCTACATTCCTTGCGAGGAGGCCCCGGCCTACTGCGCCGGTTCGCTGGATTTGGCGAATTTCAACAACGGTTGCTCGTTTGGCGGATTTGGTTGGTGGCAGACGGCGCAGTGGAATGGCGGAATCAGCCCTGTTTGTTTTTCTTTGGAAAATCCAAACCTGTACCGCGTCATTGCCTGCGACGGCTTGTCGAATCTCAGTTTTGAAGTTGACAGCTGTATCAATCAGCGCGGGCTGGAATTCGCCTTGTTGCAAGGTTACGGTTGCGGAGACCTTTCTGCTACGGGCAATTGCATCACGGTGCCGGAAGGCCAGAGTGGCCAGTTTCCGGTGCCGTTCTCCTATTTTCCCGATGAAAAATATTTCATCGTCGTGGACGGCATTGACCTTGATGCCTGCGATTTCAAAATCACTGAAATATTGAACAACGGCAGTGCCAACGGGCAATCCAACTGTCTTGCTTCTCAAGTGGTAATTGACGATTTTTCACCGGATTTGCCTTACTATTCGGTTTCGTTCTACGTCACGCACCCGACCGAGTCCACCGTCACGGGCGGCAATGGAGGTTATCAAAACGGCTTTTTCACATCCGCGCCCATTCCCTGTGACACACCGTATTTTTTTCAAATCAATACCGTCGGCTGCGTCCAAACGATCAGCGGCAACTCGCCTTGCTACTTGCCGCCCAATTGTCAAAATTTCAATTTGCCCGCCCCGTTGGCCGACAGTTGCTACCTCGCGCCATACTTCGCTGGTGGCTGTCTCGACGGTTATTGCAGCACTAATGCGGGTCTCACTCCCGACCAACCGACAACTACTACCAACATGATTCCCGAATTTGAAAACAACGGCTGGCTGCGCATCGCGCCTTGCGCGGATTCCATTGCCATTGATTTTCAAGTGTTTGACTGCCAAACAGGCGACGAACTCGGCTTTTTTCTGCTCTCTGGCGATTGTGACACGATGACGTTGCTGACTTTTATTTCGGCAAAAGAAGGCGAAGTGGCGCACCTCACCGCAAGTGGCCTCACGCCGGGCGAAGTATATTACCTCTCGATTGATGGCTTTTACAACAGCGAATGTAAATTTGAGGCGCACGTGCTGGCAGGGCTGGAAATAGAGCCTGATTCGGTCTTCTGCTCTGGCTGCACGCCGAGTTATGTTGACGGGCCGAGCGAACTTTGTCCGGGCGATTTTGCGACTTACACCTTCCACGAAGGCGGTTGTGATGTAAGTTTTGTGGGCGGCGATTCTATTTCGAATTGCCCTTTGCCAGAGGTGTGCAAATCCGAACTGGACACCTTAGCGCTGCATTGGTCTATTCCTTCATTCATGGATTTTATCGGCGACAGCGTGGGGGTTTATTCTATAACTGTGCAAGTTGACCCGAATTTGATTGGCTTTGACACCGTGCTGACTGGGCAAGTGAATGCATTTTGGGCTCCAGTACCGGGAAGCGGCGGTGGCGGTGGCGGTGGCGGTGGCGGCGGCGGCGGCAACGACATTGACGAAAATGCATATTGTAGTTGTACTTACATCTCCCCTTCATGTTTTACCCCGATTATTCCAAAAGATGTGACCGTGCACCACGACGTAGAAATTGATTTCTGCGAATTGACCTGCGTACAACCTTGCTGCCTGTACAACGGCCAAACCTACTGCGCCCCGGGCGAGTACATCGTGTCGCAGACGAATTGCGTGACGCAGAAATTGATAGTAGTTGACAACATCATCCCGCCCCCAGCCAATGCCGGCCCCAACCGGCAAATTTGCGTCGGCGAGAGCGCGAACATCGGTGGGTCGCCAATAAATTCTTTTTTCTACTTGTGGAGCAACGGCGCCACCGCTTCGCAGCAGACAGTCGCCCCGGCAGTTACCACAACTTATGTGCTTATTGTCACTGATTCAAGCAACGGCTGCACCAATACGGATGCGGTGACTGTGAGCGTGGTACCCCATTTGCAAACAAATTTGCCAACTCAAACTATCTGTGAAGGCGACTGCTTGACCTTAGGCTGGGATGTCATTTGCCCCACGTCGAGTGGTGTGTACACAGAGGTCATGACATCTTACTTGGGCTGTGATTCCATTCTTGTTCAGCCTGTCATCGTAAATCCTTATGTTGTTACCAACCACGGCATGGTCGGGACTTTGACCTGCGATATGCCTTCTATTTCTTTTATGGGAAATACCTACTACCAACCGGGCAACTACATAGTGCCAAGCTCAAGCGGCTGTGGAGAGCACCAATTTTCGATTGAGTTGGACAATTTTCCACCATTTGTGGAGGCGGGTCAGCCGCAAGAAATTTGTGAGGGGCAATCGGCTACCCTGACTGTCAGCCCTATTTTGCCGGGCGTGGTATATATCTGGAGCAATAGTACTGTCGGAGCGCAAACGGAGGTTGCCCCAACAACTACAACGACTTATGCTGTCACTGCCCAAGACCTCACCAACGGCTGCACAACGTTTGACCAAGTGACCGTGACGGTCAATCCAGTTGTGGACACAGACTTGGGCATTGTGGGAATGCTGGATTGCGCTCAACCGGAAATCAACTTTTTGGGAAACACTTACGACCAGCCGGGCCAATATGCTGTGCCAAAACCGAACGGCTGCGGCAACAACACCTTTACTATACTGGCAGACCTCACACCACCCTGGTGTCCAATAATCCCTATTCCGCCGATATGTGTGGGCGAAAGCGTCACTTTGCAAACCGCTCCGCCATTTCCGTCAAATTTGCAATACCTATGGAATACAGGCGAGACCACACCAGGAATCACCGTGGCTCCATTGGTTACAACCAATTACACCGTGACGGCCACCGACACTACAAACGGGTGTTCGAGCGTGGTCACGACTGAAGTTGTCGTCAACGAACCTCAAACGGTTCAACTCGGTCAGGTCGGAACATTGACCTGCGCCCAACCATGCTTCACCTACAACGGCGTGGAATATTGCCAGCCGGGAACGTACTCCGTGACAGCGGATTGCGAAATCAAGGAATTCCAAATCGGCGAGGACTTGAACCTGCCGACGGTTCAACTCGGTCAGGTCGGAACATTGACCTGCGCCCA
>CAYZVM010000008.1:26424-34307 GCA_964481485.1 uncultured Saprospiraceae bacterium
ATTGCCAGCCGGGAACGTACTCCGTGACAGCGGATTGCGAAATCAAAGAGTTCCAGATCGGCGAGGATTTGAGTTTGCCGACGGTTCAACTCGGTCAGGTCGGAACATTGACCTGCGCCCAGCCGTGCTTCACCTACAACGGCGTGGAATATTGCCAGCCGGGAACGTACTCCGTGACAGCGGATTGCGAAATCAAAGAGTTCCAAATCGGCGAGGATTTGAGTTTGCCAGTAGTTCAACTCGGTCAGGTCGGAACATTGACCTGCGCCCAACCATGCTTCACCTACAACGGCGTGGAATACTGCCAGCCGGGAACGTACTCTGTGACAGCGGATTGCGAAATCAAAGAATTTGAAGTCGGCGTTCTGCCGCCCGTTTGGCTCGAACTTGGTGAAGACCAGACGATTGCCGCGGGCGAATTCGCCGAGTTACAAGCACAAACCAATGCCCAACCTGTCGTCATTGCTTGGCACAATTCCGGTGGCTCGATGTCTGAGGCCAACCTCGGCATCACCGTGCAGCCGACGGAAAATACCCTGTATTCCCTCGAAATCCAAGACGTGAATGGTTGTTTGTTGGAAGATTCGGTCTGGGTGCTGGTGAAAAAAGCCGAAGGCAATTGGTTTGCCCCCAACGTCATCAAACCCGGCACGGCGGGCATGAATGGGTGGTTCACCTTATTCGCCAGCCCCGACCATATTGCTGAAATTCAATTACTTGAAATCTATGACCGCTGGGGCAATTTGGTTTTCATGCAAAAGAACTTCTCTCCCAACGCCCCCGAAATGGGCTGGGATGGTACCCGGAATGGCAAGATGCTCGACCCGGCAGTTTTTGTTTGGCAGGCGGTGTTGCTGTTCAAAGATGGAAGCACGGAGAGCGTAAAAGGCGATGTGACGGTGATGCGTTAAATGAGCGTTTGGGTGTCTGATTGTTTGGGAGTGCGAGCGGCTCCGTTTTTTTCTCAAGCACTCAGACACCCAAACAATCAGACACCCAAACACTCAAACACTCTAAATCTGGCAAATCTCTTCGTAATCAGGCCGGTCGTGCGCATAACGGTGGATGAACGAGTTGCGAATTTCGCCTTTGTGCAAGACAAATACACCCGGCATTTGGAAGCCGTCGCCGAGTTCCTCGTTGTGGTAAGTGGCGCCATGACCTTCGATGACGGCGGCTTGAAAGCCGCGAATCCAGTTCATCAAGCCAAAAAGTTGCTGCGGTGTGCCGCGACCCAGCCCAAAGGCCCGGTAGAAATTCCGCTCAGGGTCGGCGATATGGTCAACGGGAAAGATTTTGTATTTTTTGAAAAACTTTTCTGCCGTGTCTTGGTCGGGCGCCATGTGTACGAATACAATGCGGAGGCCGCGACTCTCTAATTTTTTCCGCCTTTTGGCAATGTCGCTGATAGCCTCCCGGCAAAAAGAGCAGCCGAAAAAACGCAGGAACACCAATAGCACCGGCTGCCCATCGGCCATTTGCGCCAACGACTCGCCACCGTTCATCGTGCGCATATCGCCCCAAAAAGTGGGGGGAGGGAGTGTGGGGATATTGGGCATAATGTTATCGGTTTGGATGGTTGAAAGAGGTTGTTTTGATTGTTTTCAAAAGACAAGATTTCGAAAGTACGGATTTCCAAAAACACCGAGGAGTTTAGATGGTTTAACCAAACCATCTAAACTCCTCTCAATCCCTCTAAACCAACTTCATTGCATCCAGTGCATCCGCTACCTCTTTCACGGCAGCGGCGGATTTTTGGAGCGACTCCTGTTCGTCTTTTTTCAGGCGCAGTTTGATGATTTCCTGTACGCCTTTGCGACCGAGTTTCACGGGTGCGCCGACGAAAATATCTTTCAGTTTGTACTGGCCGTTGAGCCGGACACAGCAAGGATAGATGCGTTTTTCGTCTTTCAAAATCGAAATCGCCATCTGCGCGGCAGCCGCGCCGGGCGCGTACCAAGCCGACGTGCCCATGAGGTTGACAAGTTCGCCGCCGCCGAATTTGGTGCGCTCAATGATGGCATCGAGTTTTTCCTTTTTTATCATCTCCGTCACCGGGATGCCGCTCACGGTGGTGTAGCGGGGCAGCGGCACCATTGTGTCGCCGTGGCCGCCCATGAGCATGGCCTGAATGTCTTTGGGCGACACGTCGAGTTCCTCGGCGAGGAAGGCGCGGTAACGCGCCGTGTCGAGCACGCCGGCCATGCCGAGCACCCGTTTGTCGCTCAGCCCGGAGGCTTTCCAGCAGGCGTAGGTCATCACGTCAAGCGGGTTGGACACGACGATGATAATGGGGTTTTTGGTGTATTTCAGGATGTTTTGGGTGACGGACACCACGATTTTGGCGTTCGTGGAGATGAGGTCGTCGCGGCTCATGCCCGGTTTGCGAGGGATGCCCGCGGTGATGATGACGATGTCCGAATTGGCGGTGAGGGCGTAGTCGTCGCCGCCTTTCACGCGGGTGGAGTAGCCGTCCACTGGGGCTTGCTGCCACATATCGAGGGCTTTGCCCTTGGCCATATTCCCTTGGATGTCAATCAGTACGACTTCGTTCACGATATCTTCGTGGGCGAGCACATTGGCGCAAGTAGCGCCTACGTTCCCGGCGCCGACGACAGTAATTTTACTCATTCGTTAAGGCTTTGAATGTTTTGAGAAAAGTTGCTTTTATAGCGGCAAAAGTAGGGAAAAGTTTGGGGCGGGAAAGGTAGATGGGTGAATTTTGCTGTTTGCGAGGCAAAGTCAGGGCTCGGTTGTTTTGATTGGGCCAACACAGGGTGGTTTTGAACAAAATCACGTCACTAAACCATCTAAACTTTCTAAACAGCCTCTAAACCAACTATAACATTAACCAATACACCAAAAAAACCGTACCCACTGATAGCACCAACCCAAAACCCGTTAGCACCGGACGGCGAATTTCAGTCGAGCCGTTGAACACGCTGACCAACAATTTGAACACCGAATTGGACATCACGGCGAGCAGAATGATGATGGCTGCTTGTCGGTTCGAGTCGGGCGACACCGATGCCCATTTCGCGGTCGTGATGGTGATGGCGTCAATATCAGCGATGCCAGCCACAGCGCCAGAAAGGTAAGTTAAAGTGGTGCCAAGCCATTGGCGGGAGCCGAACATGAGGAACGTGACACCGATATACAGCAAGATAAATAAAATGGCATTTTTCACATCTAACGGGTTGCCGGGGTCAATCTGGGCTGTATCCGATTCTGTTTGCCGCGATTTTAACACCCGCCAAGTAGGCAACAAACTGGCAATCAACATGAAAAATAAGGGAGCCAATAACATCAGTGCGACTTGATAGGCGAATACACTCGTCAGTAAAAATACCCGGACAAACATAATGCTCGATGCCAGCACGATGCCCGAGCCAAATGCAGGTGCCAAATCCTTTCTTTCGCGACTTCTTGCCGAAAAAACCCACGCTATCAAAGTAGATGAAAACAAACCGCCAATAAACGCAGTCGCCATAATGCCTTTTTGGGGGCTGCCAAATTTTAACAAAAGGTAACCCAAAAAGCTGATAGACAGCACCAGCACCGCTATCCATCCCATGTCGCGCAGGTTCAGCAGGTTTTCGGGGCCGAACGATTCGTCGGGCAGCATGGGCAGAATCAGCAGCGCCAGCACGATGAACTTGATAAAAGCAAACAGTTCCTCCTCCGTTATCCGCCGGATGAAACCGTGCAATTTTTCTTTCAGCGACAGCACCAGCGTCATCAACACCACAATCGCGAGCGATTCGCGCCTGTAACCCGCCGAAATGACGATGCCCAACACCAGCGTCATCATCAGCGCTACCTCGGTGGTCAGCCCCGTGCTGCCCTTCACCGATTGGGTATAATACGCTACGCTCACCAGCAAGAAAAAACCCGCTAACACCGCGATGAGCACTTCCGGATAGTTCAAATTGCCCACCCAACCCGCGCAATAGCCCAAGATGGCAACCAATATAAAAGTGCGAATCCCGCCCAAATGCCCCGGTTCATCGTGCGTGTTGAACTCTCGCTCCAGCCCGATGATAAGCCCTACCCCCGCCGACACGAGCAGACCGATGAAAAAAGGCGTCAGTATAGTGTTCAGTGATTCGAGCCAGTCCATAATTTGCCCAAAAGTAGAAATATTTTCATGTCACAGAAGTTGATGAAAATCACGCGAAAAGGTGACGGGAATCCAGTCTGTAAGTTTTGGGACTGCTACTTTTGCAGTGCGTCCAAACGCGCAACAAATTCATTTCCTGACATCTATGAAAAACATCGTCGTTCCCACCGATTATTCCGAAAACGCCACCCATGCCATGCACTACGCCGCCGCGTTGGCGCAAAAAGCCCAGGCACGGCTGGTGCTGTACCATTCGTTTCCCTATCCCGTTGTCACCGATTTGCCACCGGATATCCTTCAAGGATTTATTGACAACACCATTGCCGAGCATTTGGAGCGGCTGAACGAAATCAAGCAGTCCGTTGAAAAAAAATATGCCATCGAGGTGGCCTGTGTCGCAGAGGTAGGGTCGGTCATGCGAGATTTGCCCACCATCATGGCGCAAGAAAAAGGCGATTTGGCCGTCATGGGGCTACGCGGTGCCAATCCCGCATTGAACATCCTCATGGGCAGCAGTACCACCGACATCTTGCGCCAAGGCACAGTGCCGCTCCTAATCGTGCCGAGCACAGCGGCTTTTAAATCCCCGGAGCGCATCCTTTTTGCCTGCGACAATCCCCTGATTGAGAACCCCGCCATGCTCCGCCCGTTGAAAGACATCGCCACTTTGTTTGATGCTGAAATTGAGGTGTATATGGTGGATGATTCTCAAAAAGTGCATGGTCAGCCCCAACCACCGCGCCCCAGCAATCTGGAAGAAAATTTCAATAAAATCAAACACGTTTACACCTTTGAAATGGCTGAAGGTGTGCGCGAGCAAATCCTCCAAGCCATCGGAGAAAGCAAAGCCGATTTGCTCGCCATGATACCGCGCCACCACTCCGTGTGGGCCTATTTGTTTGATAAAAGCGACACACTCAGCATTGCTTTACAATCCACCGTGCCGATGCTGGTGTTGGCTGAAAAGAGCGCAGCATGAAATTTTTTATAGAAAAAAAATATGCGATTGGAGCGGCCGTAGCGGCGGTAGCGTTGGTGTTTGTTGCATTTTTGATTGGGAAAAAATGTGGCCGCGCCGATAATGACGGACGGGCAAACGAAGACCCCGCCACCGTCGCAATCCCGACTGATAGCCTCCCGGTGTCCGAACCACCTTTGGCGACCATCCCTGTGTCCGAACCCGTCATTGTTGCCAATTATTTCAAATACATGGACGATTTGGTGCAACAATACGACAGCCTCGTGCCGTATTCATTGAGCGAATATCTCGTCGCCCGCGCCAACCCGTGGCTGATTGACACATTGGAAAACACCGATTATTACCGACAAATGGAGCAGGGAAATTTTGTTTTTGACCAAACAAAAATGACCATCCTCCATCCCGGCGACACGCTCTTCCTGCCCGGCGAAAGGACGGCATCGGTGCTACTCGCCAAAATGGAAAAAACCTATTTGGACATCAATATCCCGGCTTTTCAACTTCGCATCATCGAAGGCGACAGCGTGACGCACACCTTCCCGGTGCGTGTCGGCAAAAACCAAAAGAAGTTTCTGGCGATGGCGGGCAATGTGGTGGATTTGCGCACACAAACCGGTACGGGCGAAATCGTGCGCGTCAATCGCTACCCCGTTTTTTACGACCCGGTGACGGGCGATGAATTCAAACTCACCAAAAGAGACGACCGCAAAACCACCCTCATGCCGCAAATCCCGTGGTTGGAACCGGCCATCGAAGGGCGGCGCATCGGCCAGTTGATTCACCCGACCACCAACCCCAAATCGCTCGGCAAACCCGCCTCCAACGGCTGCGTCGGCACCCGCGAAGCCGATGCGTGGCGGATTTATTATGCCGCGCCGGTGGGTACCAAAGTTGTGGTGCGATACGATTTGATGGAAATAACTGCGCACGGCGACACGCTCCGATGGGACGACGTGTACGAATACGGGCCGCGCGGCAAAAAAGGGAGGACGTATGCGTCCGTGTTGTTTCCCATGCCTTCTGCTCAGAATGCTTGTTGGTGCTACCCCTGATTTTTATTGATTCGGGTCAGCGGAAAAATCCACGTCGCCGATTTTCACGCCAGTAAAATTAAAAGAGTTTGGTGCCGGGTCAGCCGTGTTCGGTACTTCGATGCGCTCTGGGAAAGGTGGCTGGAAAGGATTGAGCGGGTTGGGAAACATATAATCCTTCGGCGCAAAACGCCACGATTTGCCGTTCGGCAGTTCAGTCGTGAAGCCGAGAATCAGTTTCCGCAAGGTGATAATGTCGAGTGTCGTGACCTTCCCATCTTGGTTGGCATCGGCGGCGATGATTTTCCACGGAGAGTCGAGCAGTTCGATGCCGAGGATGTGTTTTTGAATCAGCACGAGGTCGTAAGTAGTGACGCCGTTGAGGGGATTGATGTTTTTGGAAGGGGTGATGGTCAGGTTGTAGCCGGGTCTGGCCATTGAACTGCCAAATAGCGACCACAGGCCTGGGCTATATGAATACCAAAAACTTTGATCGGTGGGGATTTGATAATCAATAGAATCATAGAAGCAACTGCTGCCTTTGACGTGAGTAGTCACGCTGTCAATTCCTTTGATTTCCGGTGTAAATAATCCAATACTGCTGCCCGGGTCGCAAGAGCCTGCTGCGTCGAATACATCCACTGTCACACTGCAAGAAGATGTGTTGCCTTCAGCATCTCGCGCCCATACATCCACACTTGTAAAACCCCACTCTGACATATCAAATAGAACTGAAGTTTTATTCTCCGGAAATCCATCTCCTGTGCAGGCTTTTCGGATGCCTATATCTACTGGCATTTGCGAATTATCTGTCACAGAATCTATAAAATCTATTCCATAGATATAGATTTGACATGGAAACGGAATGCCGACATTCACATGGTTTTTGCACACCAACACCGGCGGCACCGTATCCACCTGCGCGACCAACATTTTGGAAAAAAACAAAAAAGCGATAAGCGGGAAAGTCATCTTGTTCATGGGAAAAAATTTTGGTGCGTAAAAAGACTTTCAAAAGTAGAAAAAAATGGGGCGTTGGAAGATTAAAAAGCCGCCTTTTGACTGTCCGCTGACTAATTTGCAACATTTGAGCCACTTGGCAAAAACTTGATCCGCCAGAGATGATCTCGCCGCGAAACCCTCAACTTGTTCGTTCTTTGTCAAAAAAATCCCGCTCATGCGCCTACTTTTACTTTGCTCCATTGCCCTCTTTTCTACGTCGGCATTCGCCCAAAAAATGCTCCTGCTTGAACGCGCCAACCGCGCCAAAACCACCAAACTCTACATCGGCGAAGGGCTACATTTCCGGCTGTCGGGCGACGAGGATTATTGGTATCAGCGCACTATCACCGATATGTTGCCGGAATCCAACACGCTGCTGCTCGACAATTATCCCGTCAAATTGGGCGACATCAACCAACTCAAAGTGCGGCGCGGCTCGTTTGCGCGTATCGTCGGCGGCACCCTGTTTGCGTTCGGCGCGTCACTGACGCTGGCCACGACGGTGGCAGTTTTTTACAAAGACAAAGGCACGAACTTCGGTGCCTTGTACGGCACGGCAGCCGGTTCACTCGGCATCGGCTATTTTCTGAACACCAAACGCAAACTGAAAATGGGCGAAAAACACCGGCTGCGCATCATCGAAATCAAATTCCCGGAGCCGCCGCTTATCCCGCCGCCGCCGCGACAATGATGTTCGTGCCGTACCTTGCCCCAAATTTTTCATCCTATGAGAAAACAGTTTGACCTATTA
>CAYZVM010000008.1:34407-56291 GCA_964481485.1 uncultured Saprospiraceae bacterium
CTCTCCGCGCAGCCCGTTCCTACCGCCGCCGATACTCGTTTGTCGAGTTTTGAGCAAAGAAAAAATTTGGAAAAAAACTCCCTGCTCGCGGCGCTCAAACCGGAGAGCATCGGTCCATCCGTTTTTTCCTGCCGTGTCACCGACGTGGACGTAAATCCCTCAGACCCAACGGAAATGTACGTCGCCTACGCTTCCGGCGGCCTTTGGCACACCACGAGTAATGGCACGAATTTCAAACCCGTTTTCGACCAAGAGGCGAGCATGACCATCGGCGATGTGGCGATGAATTGGGGCAGCAACATCATCTGGGTCGGCACAGGCGAGGTGAACAGCAGTCGCTCTTCTTATGCCGGCACGGGGATGTATCGCAGTGCTGACGGCGGCAAAACTTGGGATTGGCGCGGCCTCCCCGAAAGTCACCACATCGGGCGTATCGTGCTGCACCCCGCCGACCCGAACACTCTGTGGGTCGCGGTGCTGGGCCATTTGTATTCGCCCAATGCCGAGCGCGGTGTGTACAAAACGATGGACGGCGGCCTGACATGGGAAAAATCGCTTTTCGTCAACGAAAACACCGGCGCAGTGGATCTCGTCATTGACCCCAACGACCCGGATATCCTCTATGCCGCCACTTGGGAACGCAGCCGGCGCGCATGGGATTTCGACGGAGCGGGCACAGGCTCGGGGATATGGAAAACTTCCGATGGCGGCCAGAATTGGGTGAAAATCAGCACAATCGAAAGCCGGTTCCCGGTCGGCGACAAAATCGGACGTATTGGGCTTGACATCGGAAAAAAAGATGGGAAAACGGTGCTTTATGCCTGCCTCGACAATCAGAATTCTAAACCCAAAAAAGAAGAGCCTGCCGAAGATGTGTTGACCAAAGACCAACTCCGCTTGATGTCGAAGGCGGATTTTTTGGCAATGTCTGATGAAAAACTCACCGATTTTTTGAAACAAAATCGTTTTCCCGAAAAATACAATGTCAAGAAAGTCAAAGGGTTGATCGAAAAAGACAAACTCAAGCCCCTCGCGCTCGTGGAATATCTGGAGGACGCGAACAACAACCTGTTCGAGACCGACTTCATCGGCGCAGAGGTGTACCGCAGCGATGACGGCGGCGCGACTTGGCGGCGTACCCACGACGAGCCAATAGAGCAAATGCACTTTACCTACGGCTATTATTTTTCCAATATCCGGTGCCAGCCCGACGACGCGGACAAAGTGTATCTCATTGGTTTTCTGATAATAACGAGCGACGACGGCGGCAAAACTTGGAAAAATATCAATGGCGACAACGTCCATGTGGACCACCACGCCCTCTGGCTTGACCCCATCCGCCCCGGCCATCTCGTGAACGGCAACGACGGCGGCCTCAATATCAGTTGGGACAACGGCGAATCTTGGATGCTCTGCAACACGCCGCCTGTCGGCCAGTTTTACACCGTCGCCGTGGACGAAGCCGAGCCGTACAATGTGTATGGTGGCGCACAAGACAACGGCGTTTGGTACGGCCCATCTACTTACAAGCCTTCCTCCAATTGGCACCAAAACGGCCATTACCCGTACAAGGAAATCATCGGTGGCGACGGGATGCAGGTGCAAGTTGATTTTCGCGACAACAACACGGTTTACACTGGTTTTCAGTTCGGTTTCTATTTTAGATTCAACAAGACGACTGGCCAGCAAAGGCCCATCACGCCCAAGCACGAGCTCGGCGAACGCCCCCTACGCTTCAACTGGCAAACGCCGATCCACCTCAGCCGCCACCAACAAGATGTGTTGTACGTTGGGGCGAACAAGCTGTATCACTCGTTCAACCGGGGCGACGATTGGGAAGCCATTTCGGGCGACCTCACCGGCGGCGGTAAAGCGGGCAACGTGCCTTACGGTACACTCACCACGATTCACGAAAGTCCGTTGAAATTCGGCCTTTTGTATGCAGGTTCGGACGACGGCCTCATCCATGTCACCCGCGACGGCGGCGAGACGTGGGCAAAAATTTCGGACAATTTGCCCCAAAACCTGTGGGTATCGCGGGTGCAAGCCAGTGCCCACGAACGCGCTCGTGTGTATGCCAGCCTCAACGGCTACCGCTGGGACGACTTCGCTGCATATCTCTATGTTTCAAATGATTACGGGAAAAGTTGGGAGCGTCTCGGCCTCAATCCCGAGGGGGCGGGACAGGCCTTGCCCGCCGAACCCATCAATGTCGTGCGAGAAGACCCCGTCAATCCCGACATTTTGTACGTCGGCACCGACCACAACGTTTATTGCTCGCTCGACCGGGGCAAGACGTTCCACACCCTGAGCGCAGATTTTCCCGATTGCCCGGTGCACGACCTCGCTATTCAGGCGAAGGCGAAGGACTTGGTGATAGGTACTCATGGGCGTTCGTTGTACAAGGTCAGCATTGCCAACGTGCAGCAATTGACGAGCGAGGTGTTGGCTTCCACGGCCCATCTTTTTGACATTGAAAAAAGGAAATTCAACAAAAATTGGGGCAAAAAACAGCCGTACAAAGAGGCCAAAGACCCCGAATTGCCAGTTTGGTTTTATGCCAATACTGTCGGAAAAGGAACTTGGACGGTGAAAACCAAAGAGGGCGGGGTGGTGTTGAACTCCGGTTCGGTGGATTGTGTGCGGGGGCTCAACTCGTTCATTTACAATCTCGATGTTGAAGAACCTGCGCTGAAAAAGTACCGCGAAACTTTGCAGTCCGCCCAAAAAGACGCCAAGAAACCCGTGGAAATCGAAAAAGCAGACACGAGAAAGTATTACCTCCAGAAAGGCGTTTATACCTTTACGCTGGAAAAAGACGGAAAGGTGGCCACGCAAGAGTTTGTCGTGGACTGATATGTGCCAAAAGTGGCCGTGCCTGAAGTCCAACGTCTAACTTCCAATTTTCCAACATCTCAGTTTAATAATTCACTCATTTTCAATGAAAAATTTCAAAAAAATGTTTTTGGCTGTCCTCGCTGTGGGCAGTATGACGCTCACGGGGTGTCTGCACATTATCGAGGAAGTCACTTTCAAAGATAAAGGCAACGGCACTTATGCTATGACCCTCGACATGAGCGAGGTGAAAGGCATGATGGAAATGCTGAAAACCATGTCGCCCGACAGCACCGGCACCGAATCTGGGGACGAACAAGACAACTCAATGGCTCAGATGGGTCAAGAACTCAGCGGCGTGGCCTCCACGCTCAAAGGCATTGAGGGCATCACGAATGTGGTGGAACTCAACGACACCTCCTCTTTCAAATTTGGCTATTCGTTTGATTTTGCGGACGTTGCGGCGCTCAACCGCGCATTGAAAATCGTCAACAAAGACAAATACGACAGCAAAGTGGACGAGGTGTTTAAGTTCACGGGCAAAAATTTCGAGCGGCTGCCTGCTGGCGACATGGGCGCTGAAATCAAAAAAGCCATGGCAGAAGGACAAGAAGGTGGCGACGAATCTATGGACATGATGAAAACTATGTTCGCCGACATGAGTTACAAACAGATTTACCACTTCCCCGACCGCGAAATCAAAAAGACCAGCAATGAACTGGCCGAACTGAGCGATGGCGACCACACAATGACCATCACCATCAAACCGTTCGACGAGGAGCAGGCCGCAAAAAAAGTGACTGTGGCTACGGAGGTAAAGTTGAAGTAGGCCACAATTTTTTATCATTCTGTAAGGTATTGCCAAACAAGCGCCGCCCTGAATATCGGAGCGGCGCTTGCGTTTTTTTTACCCCTGCAACGCAGCGTTTTCGACCTTAAAATCCGTAGAGGCTTCCGAAGCACCCGCTATGCTCAACGGAGAAATCAATCTGAAAGTCATTCTGCAAGGTTGCCTGCGCGGCGACCGGAACAGCCAGCGTCGGCTGTATGAGCATTTTTATGGCTACGCGATGAGTATTTGCCTCCGTTATGCCAAAAACCGCGAAGAGGCAGCGGAAATCCTCAACGATGGCTTTCTCAAAACTTTCGCGCATCTCGACCGCTTTGACCCGTCCTACTCCTTCAAAAGTTGGCTGCGGCGCATCCTCATCAATTCGGCGATAGACTTCCACCGCAAAAACAGCCATTTACCCGCTTTTTTAGAATTGAAAATGGCAAGCGAGGTAACGGACGACGAACAGCCGCTGCCGCAACTTTCACCAGATGAGGACGTGCTGCCCATTCTCCAAAAACTCTCACCAGCCTACCGCGTGGTATTCAATCTCTATGTCATGGAAGATTTCAAACATGAAGAAATCGCGGAAATGCTCGGTATCAGCGTCGGCACTTCCCGGTCAAACCTCGTGCGAGCCAAAGAAACGCTGCGGGCGCTGATGACAAAAAACAACCTTCATTCGGTGAAAATGAATTGATTATGGAAGATTTTTTCAAACAGTTTCGAGACAATCTGGAGCGCCGCCCCCCACCGCCCTTCGAGAAGCAGGACTGGCTGGATTTGGAAAAACGCCTTGGCCAGCAAGATAAAAAACGCCCAGTCGCCCTCATTTTGGTTTGGTTGGCTTGGCCGCTTTTGTTCCTTTCGCTTGGCGCGAACGCGCTGTTTTTCTTTCAATTGGAAAAAGGCAACTCAAGAATCGCCTCCTCCGAAACGAGCAGAGACACTGTCTTTTTGACCCAGACGATTTTCAAAACCGACACGATTTATCAAAACCGTTTTGTACAAACAGCCCTGCTCTCGTTTCCATCAAGCGCCACCGATGTACATGATAAAATCAAAACCCCTTGGCAGGCTGCACACTTGATGGAACCAAGTACGGCAGAGGGTTTCTCATCAAATATTCAGAATCAACTTTTAGAAAACTCGTCTGCATTATCCAACACATCGCCATTTTCACTCCTTCACCCCCTCTCCTCACTCCCCCATCGTGTACCGCATACCGTGCACCGTACACTCGCCGTTCCGCTCCATCCCGTCGAGCCAGCCATTTCAAAACCAAAGAAAACGCTTCAATATCACCTCTCTCAACTACGCCCGAAAGGGTTTCGGCTGGGGCTGACTGGCGGCTGGACCTATCCGTTCAGCAAAGGTTTGAAGTCGCAAGGAGGGCTTTCATTGGGCGCGGAAGCCGCCGTAGAGTTCTCGCCCCGGCTTCGGATGTGGGGAAGCACGGCCTATTACAGGGCCAGATTCGTGACCGACCGAATGGGCGACGACATTGGGATACCAGTCGCCATCCCGCCCTCCGACGATTTTGATTTCACCGAAGCGGAAGCGCCGCAGCCTTCTTGGGAGTACGGCATCGGGCTGCAATACTCAGTCAGCACCTCCCGCAAGTTCAGGCCTTTCCTCGGCGCTGGTTGGGGAGCGGTTTCCCTGTTGCCCTACGAAATCGTGTATGATTTTAAGAATAAGGCGCTCGGTGTCGAATGGAGTTTGGAAAAAACCGTCAACCGCCGCGAGTTTTTGACAAACCTGTTGCTGCTGCGAGCCGGTTTTGAATCTGAATTTTCTAAAAAATGGAATTGGCAACTGCGGGCGAGTTATCGCGCTGGTTTTAATAAAACAGGTTTTCAAACGCCGGATATGTTTGGCCTTCAAGTGGGTTTGACGCGCCGTTTTTGAAAAAAAAACACCTTGACGCAGCTTTTGAAAAACGTTTTCCCGTATTAACTGTCAAACCCGGGTTTCATCCTTTCACCATTAAAAATTCAGAAAAATGAAACTATTTGCATGGATTCTGGCAGCTGCCTGTATCATCACAGCCTGTAAAAAAGACGAGGAGCGTCAACCCGACGAAACCTATAACCCAGAAATTTTGCCAGCCAATTTCACCAACAGCACCACCCTGACAAACCCCTATCTCCTCTTTGAGCCAGGCAAAAAATACATTTACGAAGCCCAAACGGAAGATGGCTTGGAACGAGTAGAGGTGCAGCGACTCGCCGCGACGAAAACCGTCATGGGCATCACCTGCATCGTGGTGAATGACAAAGTGTGGCTCGCCGGAAATCTAATCGAAGACACCGATGACTGGTACGCGCAGGACAACGAGGGCAACGTGTGGTACATGGGCGAGGATGTGGACAACTTCAACCCCGACGGCAGCCTGAAAGACCATGCTGGGTCGTGGGAAGCGGGCGTGGATGGCGCGAAAGCGGGCATCGCAATGCTTGCCGATCCGAAGCCAGGCATGGCTTACCGGCAGGAATATTATTTCAACAAAGCGGAGGACGAGGCGGAAGTGCTGGAAATTGGCTTGAGCGTTTCGGTGCCTTTTGGAGCATTTGCCAACTGCCTCAAAACCCGGGAGTGGACGGAATTGGAATCGGACGTGAACGAAAACAAGTTTTACGCGCCGGGCATCGGGTTGGTGAAAGCGGTGAACGTAACTGACGGCGACGAAGAGGTTTTGATTGAAATTCAACAATGAAATTTTCAATACAAACTCACGATGATTATGAAAAATTTGGGGCTCTTCCTCCTGCCTTTGGCAGCCATGCTTTTCCTCGCCAACAAATGTGACGACGACGAATCTACGATTCTGCTGCCGCCAGCCATCCAAAATTACCTGAACACCAACTACCCCGGTGTCGAAATCGAAGCATCGGAAATGGACACGCTTTGCACCGGCACCGCCGTGTACGAGGTGGAGTTGGAAATCTCGGACGACAACAAAATCGAGTTGGCCTTCGACACTGAAAGCAACCTGCTTTTCACCGAAACCGACATCGCCTCGAACCAATTGCCTGCCGAAGTGACCGCCCGCGTCAGCGCCAACTATGCGGGCTATACGATTGAAGAAGCGGCAAAATTGGAGTGGTCGAGCGGCGGCAACCACTATGAAGTGGAATTAAAAAAAGGTACATCGAAGCTCGAAGTGCTGTTCGCCGCCGACGGGACGAAGATTTGCGAAGAAGCAGGCGACGATGACGATGATGAGTGATTTGCCGTTTTTTGGGCCAAACCAAGTCAGGCGGTGACTCGAAGTGACCGCCTGACTAATTCGTGGCTATTTTTCCCCCACTTCCCCAATCCGATTCGGATAATCGGTAATTATCCCGTCCACGCCCAAATGAATCAAGCCGCGCATGGCCGGCACATCGTTCACCGTCCACGGGATAAGTTTTATGTTGTTAGCGTGGCATTTTCGCACTAATTTTTTGGAAACCAATTGGTAATACGGGCTGTAAATCGCCGGCGTGAAGCCAAGTTTTTCCAAATTGAAGTCGAAACCTCTTACGTTTTCGATCAAAAATGCCAACCGAATCTCCGGCGCCTGCCGGTGCATGGCTTGTAGCGCCCGCACGTCGAACGACTGAACGACGGCATTTTTTTCGATACCCAAATTGTTGAGTTCGGCGATGACCAGCCGGGCAAATTCCTCTACCGGTGGGTGGCGTTCCCCGTCCCATTGCGGCTGGCTTTTGATTTCGATGTTCCATAAAATATTGGGTCGTTTGGCGCGCACGGCCTCCACCACCTCTCGGAGCGTGGGTTTGTACGTCTTCATTTTTTGCTGTTCTGGAAAACGCGGATTGCCCCATGAGCCGCAGTCGAATGCGCGGATTTCGGCAGCAGTCAATTGGTAAATTAAAAACTTTTCGGCATCGCGTCGGGAAATAGAGTCGCCGTTGGGTTGGCGGCAAATAAAGGGATTAAACCAGGGTTCGTGGCTCACAATCAGTTGATTGTCTTTCGAGACGGCCAAGTCAAGTTCCAAAGTCGTCACTTCCGGGTAGTCAAGTGCTTTCAAAAACGCTGGCACCGTGTTTTCGGGCAAAATGCCCCGACAACCGCGGTGGCCCTGCCAGTCGAAGCCCGCTGGGGCGGACACGGGAGCCTTGGAGGTGTTACAGGAAAAAATAAAGGGGAGTGTGGCGAGCATAATCGAAACGCCGACTGCCAGTCGGCGAAGTTGTTGAAGTTTTTGCCAAGTCATTTTCAAGATGCAGTTTTTACCTTTGGGCGAAACTACGGCGAGAGACTTTAAGCGAAGGTTAAATTACTTGTGCGAAGAAGTGCCGTCAAATTCATAACCACCTTATCAAATCACAAATCAACATCATGGTCAACGTCAAAGACTTCCTCTTTTCTCTGCCCGCAAAAGCCAAACCCGAAGTGCTGGAAGGGCACAATACGCTGTTTCATTTTGATATCGCTGATGCCGGGCAGTTCACCGTAGAAGTAAAGGACGGTAAATTGGAGGTGTCGGAAGGTTTCAGCGGCGAGCCGTCGTGCAAGGTGGCAGCTTCTGCCGAGTCATTTTCCAAAATCCTGAGCGGCGACCTGAATCCCATGATGGCGATGATGACGGGCAAATTGAAAATCAGCAATCCCGGTGAAATGCTGAAGTACGCCAAGATTTTTGGGCTGATGTAACGCCAACTTTCCAGTTGGCGCACTGCTCGCCAACTGGAAAGTTGGCGTTACGGGGTTTTAAAATCATCCATCTCCCGGCGTTCTTTTTTCGTAGGGCGGCCAGTGCCGCGTTCCCGTTTTTCCACCACCGGCACACCGCCGAGAAACCATTCTTCGTACTTTTTCTTTTCTGCTTCCGGCGTGATGTCTTCGTAGCAAACAGCGGCCATTGGTGCGCCTACACGCTTCTCTATCAATTGGATAGCGCGATATTGGAAGTGAAAACCCTCCTTTCGCACCCACACAACTTCCCCCTCGGCCAGCATATAAGAAGGCTTCACGGTCTCGCCGTTGATTTTTACTTTGCCTGATTTGCAGGCATCGGTGGCAATGGTGCGGCTTTTAAAAATGCGCACGCTCCACAGCCATTTGTCTATGCGGACTTTGTTGTTCGTCATTGTCTTCTCCACGGCTTGATTACCAGCCGCAAACTTTGGTCATAAGAAACATAATTCCAAACCCAATTGACAAAAATGAAAACTTTATTCTTGGCGCCGAGGATGGAAAACAGGTGAACGAACAGCCACACGAACCACGCAAACACGCCCTGAAAACGCCAAAACGGCAAATCCACCACCGCCTTGTGCCGACCGATGGTGGCCATAGAGCCGAGGTCGCGGTAGTGGAAAGGTTGCAGGTTTTTGCCTTTTTCCAAACGCAGCAGATTGGCTGCCAGCAGTTTGCCCTGCTGAATAGCCGTTTGCGCTACCTGCGGGTGACCGTTCGGGTATTGCTCCTCCGTTTGGAAAGCGATGTCGCCGATGGCAAAGACATTTTCAGTTCCTTCTACCCGGTTAAATTCATTGACTTTCAAGCGGTTACCTTTCATTTGAGCTTCGGCGGGCAATCCTTCTATTTTATTGCCAGTGATACCCGCTGCCCATATCACCTTGTCGGCGCGGATGGTGGTGCCGTCATCAATAGTCACCGTTTCGCCGTCAAAATCTGTCACCACCTTATCGAGCCAGAGTTGCACGCCCAGTTCGCGGAGGTAGATTTCGGCCTTGGCCGACGCCTGTTCCGACATCGTATTCAGCAGCCGTTTGTCGCCATGCACCAAGTGAATATCAATTTCTTTGTTGTCGAGGTCTCTGTAGTCCTTGGCGATGATGTGGCGTTTCATTTCAGCCAACGAGCCTGCCACTTCTACCCCCGTGGGGCCGCCGCCGACAATGACGATATCGAGATAGCGCTGCCGTTGCTCGTAACCTTCGGAGGTCACGGCGCGTTCGTAATCTTCAAAAACGATGTTGCGGAGATAGAGGGCCTCGCTCACCGATTTCATCGGAATGGCATTGGCGCGGACGCGCTCGTTGCCGTACCAATTCGTGTCGGCACCGATGGCCAGCACGAGGTAGTCATAGCGCAGATTGCCGATCTCGGTGGCGATTTCGTTTTGCAACGTGTTGACAGACAGAACTTTCGTCACGCGCACAAACACGTTTTTGCTTTTTTGAAAAACTTTTCTAAATGGAAAAACGATGCTCGACGGCTCCAGCCCCGCCATCGCCACTTGATAAAACAGGGGCTGAAATTGGTGGTAATTGTTTTTGTCCACCAGCACCACCTGAAAATTTGAACTTGCCAATTTGCGGGCCAGCGTCAGTCCGCCGAATCCGCCGCCAACTATGACGACGCGCTTTTGTCCAGTATCGGGAATGTTGAATTGCATGGGTGGAGAGTTTTGGTTGATGGTTGTCGATGCTCGAGTTGCTCGCTGCCAAATGATATTTGCAATTAGAAAACGATTGGGGGTGAAATAGGTTTTTTGTTTGGCGGATTAATTTTCAATATTTTTTGAAAGCAAAAAAGCCCTCCCGCTGGTGTTCGGAAGGGCTTTTTGCCAAATGATAATTTGCAAATTCAATTGCCGCTGTCTCCGCCGAAAAATGCCTGTACGCCGAATGTAATGCCAAACGTGTTGGTGCTGTCATCTTCGCCATCGGCCTTCATGCTATTGTAGCCGATAATGCCGTCAATAGCGACATGGTCGTTCAGAAAAAGTGAGGCGCCAACGCCAATATCAAAACCAGTGTTGGATTGGCTGTCGCCTTCTTTTGGTTTAAAACTCGACCAGTCGAACCCTGCCTGTCCAAATGGGCGGATGTTGCTGCCATCGGTGAAGTAGTATCGAGCAAAAGGCCCAACGCCGAAACTAGTGCCTTCAAAGAGGTCTCCACTAAAAAAACTGATTCCGAGACTGGCGCCAACCGCGAGTTTGTCAATGACGAAATAGCCGATTGAAGGATTAATGGATACAACGGTAGTGCTAAAGTCGCCTTGCGAGGAGTTGGCGAAGCCGGCATTGCCGCCAATCATCATGGAGCCTTGTTGGGTTTGGGCTTGGAGCTGTATGCAAGCAAGCAGCAGTGTGGTGAGGTAAAAGAGTTTGAGCGTTTTCATAATAAAATATGGATTGGTTAAGAAATCTAATCAGGGATTTGAGGTTGCTGCTTCAAAGGAAATAGTAAAACATCGGACTTTGCATCAAAAACTGGTGTTATTTTTTGCCTTTTCGACAAAAACAACCTCGCTCCGCCAGTTAGGCTTTTAGGAAGTTTCCAAATTTTTTGAATCTGCGGAAACAGATGCTGCCATTCTGCTCGATGCAAAATGGCCGCAGTAAAAGTCAAAAAAATATGGATACAGTTGCATTTGAGCCGAAGACCTTCCATGTTTTTAAAACAAGGACGGTCTAACAGACGAAGAAAATACCCAATCAAATGTGTGCGGCCCTGCCCTCATTCATCCGGCGCTTTCAAGCCCGGAAGTTCCCAGCCGTAGCGCATTACCGCCAGCCGCAAACCCACCACAAAAAGTATGGAAATCGTGGCCGCCAACGGCGCGAACATATCCCAACCCGCGAAAATAAAATAGAGGATACCGCCCAACAGCGAGGCCGAGGCATAAATGTCTTTGCGGAACACGAGCGGGATTTCGTTGAGCAGCACATCGCGCACCACTCCGCCAAAACAGCCCGTCACCATGCCGAGCGTGATGCAAATGGCCGGGCTGAGATTGGCCTCGATGCCGCGCTGCAACCCGACGATGGTAAAAAGCCCCAGCCCGACCGCGTCAAACACGGCCAGCGTTTTGTTGAAATGCCGCAGATAACCCTTGAACAGCAGCGTGAGCAGGTATGACACAAACACTGCGGCGATAGCCTGTTGGTCTTTCAGCCAAGCCACTGGCGTATTGCCAATCAGCACATCGCGGATAGTGCCGCCGCCCACTGCCGTGGCAAAAGTGATGACCAGCACCCCGAACACGTCGAGCCGCCGGTGCATGGCCGCCAATGCCCCCGAAATGGCAAAGGCTGACGTGCCGAACATCTCCATGATTTCTCTGAAAAGCATGGTATTCAATAGGTTGGGAAAAAATTTGCCGAAAGGTAAGCGAAAGAAGATTTACTTGCCGCGGGTGTCCGTGCCTTCCTTTTTAATCAAGTGTCTGAAGTCTTGCTCAAAAAAAACAAACCCGTTTTTCCGGTACAATTCGCGGCAGCCCGGCATTTGCGGCAATGCGCCGAGGTCACTGATTTTTGCCACAAAATAAGATTTGCCTTGCGCCGCGCCGGGCATTTTGCAGGCATAAAAAAGATGGGCGTAGGATTTGAACCCAACGGGCCGTACCTCACAAGGCTCTTCGCATTTGCTTTTGCAAAATTCAATGGCGGCGCGTTGCGAATGACCTTCTATGTTGCAAACGACAAACATCATGGTCAGTTTGGTGAATACCGCCCCTCCGATAAACACCGTTTGCGCCGCCAGCCACGCGCGGTTTTTTTGCCAAAAATAAAATCCTGCCAAACTTGACACAGCGAGGATAAGCCCCGGAATCACCTGCCAAAACCCCCATTCCACATTTGCTTTTAATGCAGCAAGGGCAAACGCGTCGTCCGCAAAAAACGACTCCATCAATCCAGTCTGCTGACCCAAATAAGGCAACGCCATGACTGTCGCACCGAGCAAAACGCCCAACACTGGCAGCAGAATAGTGGTCACTGTTGGGCGCACATCCCAGCGAATCGCCCGCCAAATCGTGACCGCTCCCAAATAACTGAGCGGGAAATATGCCAGCGATGCAAAATGCGCAATTTGGGTCTGCGCCACGCCGAACAAAACAAAAGCCGTCCAAAAAAGCAGTTGCATCCAAGTCGCCAAATCGCTGCGTTTGCAGGAAGCCAGCGTGTCGGATTCCAGCATTTCGTCTTCCGATTGGCGATCGCCCCAAAGGTTGGGAAGCGCAAAAACCGAGATAGGGAAACACCCCAACAAAAGGAGCAGTACTTGTCCGCCGACAAAGCCACCGTTCCCTATGTTGGGCGTGGCGATAAGCCCGATTTGGTAGGCAACAAACTGACGGACAAAATCCGTCCCGTGCAGTGCGATTTCAACGCCGAACCACAAACCCGTAGCCAGCATGGTCGCCGCCGAAAATAGGACGAGGTGTTTGAAATAGCCTTTTCCCCGAAACTTGTACCGCGCCCAATACAGCACCAATACCAGCATCACGACAAGGTAAGCCATCGCGCCTTTTGTCATCACAGCCATGCCGAGCAACCCGCCACCCACCAGCAGCCACCGGTATTTTTGCCAAAAAGACGTGGCGTTGTTTCGGGTGAGAAATTGCCAGCGAAACTCGATAAATCCGTACAAACCACAGAAAATGAGCAGGTTGAACCACGGGTCAATGATGCCGCTGCGAAAATAAAAGTGCGGCAGGAAACTCCCCAACAAAGCCAATACCCACAACCAGCCAAACATCTGGTCGTGCAGTCGGCTGCCGACCCGAAACACCAGCAGCAGCGTCGCCAAACCGCAGACCGCATTGGGGAATCGGGCCGCAAATTCGCTCACGCCAAACAGGTTCATCGAAATAGCCTGCGCCCAGAAGAACATCGGCGGTCTCTCCCAAAATGGTTGGAAATCAATCTGCGGGCGCGACCAATCGCCCGTCACCAGCATCTCGCGGGCGCACTCGGCGAAGTTGATTTCGTGCCAGTCAAACAAGTGCACGCCCCCCAGGTATGGGAAGAAAAACAACAAAGCCAAACCGATAATAAGAAGGTAGTCACGCCGCATAGTTCGGTAGAAACAGCGATGAGAAGGATTAGGTTGTTAAAAAATCTTGTTGCCCGAAATCCTATTTTTGCACAATGAAAATTACTGCAGCACAGACAACAATTGACTACGACATCGGCAAAAAACTTTTTCTTGAATATGCCGAAAGCCTTGGGTTCAGTATCTGTTTTCAAAATTTTGAACAAGAACTCGTTGATATTCAGGTACAATACGGTGTGCCGAACGGCTGTCTCCTGCTCGTGAAAGATGGCGAACAGGCAGTCGGTTGCGTCGGTGTGCGGCGCTGGCAGGGCGACATCGCCGAACTGAAACGAATGTATCTCCAGCCCTCTGCACGCGGACGCGGCATGGGCCGTCGCCTGCTCGATTCGGCACTCCAACAAGCCCGCCAACTTGGCTACCACCACATTCGCCTCGACACCCTGCCGAGCATGGAGACCGCCATTGCGCTTTATCGGGCCGCTGGGTTCACCGAAATCTCGGCCTACCGCGACAACCCGTTTCCCGACACAATCTATTTGGAAAAAAAATTTGACTGAAAACCTCTCTCACTTTCTCACCCATGCCCATCCGCGTCCAACAATGGGTAGTAGCCATCTCGGTGCTGCTTTTTGCACTGAAAATGCTCGCCTACTATCTCACCAACTCCGTCGCCGTGCTCACCGACGCGCTCGAAAGCACGGTAAATGTCGTGACCGGGTTCACTGGGCTGTACAGCCTCCGCGTAGCAGCCCGTCCGCGCGACGAAAACCACCCCTACGGGCATGGAAAAGTTGAACTCATTTCGGCCTCGTTCGAGGGGATTCTGATTTTGGTAGCGGGCTTTGTCATTGTGTACGAATCCATTACAAACCTCGTGCACGCACACCCTGTGCAACAATTGGACACCGGGATTTTGCTCATCGGCATCACCGCCGCAGTCAATTATTTGCTCGGCGCGTGGTGTCTCCGAACTGGGAAAAAGCACCTTTCGCTCGCCCTCGAAGCCAGCGGCAAACACCTGCAATCCGACACTTGGACCACGTTGGGCATCATCGCCGGCCTACTTCTGCTGCGGTTCACCGGCATCGCGTGGATAGATAGCGCGGTCGCCATCTTGTTTGCCATTTTCATCATCGTCGAAGGTGCCAAAATCATCCGCCAGACGGTGGCCGGCATCATGGACGAGGCCGATGTAGAGTTGCTCCAAAGACTCATCGCAGTGCTCAACCAAAACAAACGCACTGCTTGGATTGACCTGCACAACCTCCGCACCATCCGTTATGGCTCCATCCTGCACCTTGACTGTCACCTCACCGTGCCGTGGTATTTCAATGTAAATCAGGCACATACGGAAGTGGATGCGCTCGACAAACTCATCGGTCAACACTTTCCGCACTCATTGGAGATGTTCGTCCACACCGATGGCTGTGTGCCGCCCAGCTCTTGCCGCGTGTGCCCCATTGCCGATTGCGAGGTGCGCAAAGCCCCATTCGAGGGGCGGCTGGAGTGGACGTTGGAGAACATCACTTCCAATAAAAAACACGGGATGGTTGAACGCTAATGGGAATTTTTCTTTTTTGAAAAAACGTTGCTCCTCAAAAATATTGAACAATGAACACATCGCTGCTCGACCGAATCGCTGCCGAAACCGGTGTTCCCGACATCGTTGAAATATTAGACAAACGCCTTTCTGCCTCAGATTTGAACTCCTTGTTGCTGGCCGTTTTTTCCAAAAAAGCAGCGCAAATCACACCCGCCGACCTGCTCCGCGCCTATCGCCAAAACCGATTCGTACAGCCTGCCCAAGTGGATGCCATCGCTTTCACAACATTTTGCCTCGAATGGCTAAAAGCCGCACAAACCGCTGGTTTTCAGCCGCTCCAATTGTCACCCGTCAGCCCGCTCGGCACCTGTTCCGTCGTGGCAACGGCGCATCAAGACAAAATACTCGCGGCCCTGCGCGGCACGGAAGTCGTGGCCGACGCGACCAATGTGCTGGCCTTGGAAAGTGTTGTTCGGCGGCAAGAGCAAAGATTCCCGGCGGAGCCGACACATTTCAGCGTCGTGCATCGCCATGTGCGAGCGCAAGAAGTGCCGAAGGTGCCGGGATTCAGCGCCCATTTCAGCATATTGGGGTTGACTTCTGCCGGGCGCGACTCAGGCAGTTTTGATTTTGAAAAAGAAAACCTGCGGCGGCACATTGATTTTTACAAAACCTATTTTGAAGAAAAACTCGGCCTCGCGCCAGTCAAAATCCGCCTGAAATCCCTCGGCGCCGACGGCGAGGAGAACCGTTTGCTCCACGCCGTTTTGTCTTTTTTGAAAAAAGCAGAACCCGATTGGGCAATTGAAATCATTGAAAGCAAGCAAGTTGAACAGGAATATTACCGGGGTTTGCAGTTCAAGATTGTCATACCAAAACCAAGTGGCGGCGCGACGCAAAGTCGTGCCACCACTCCGGGCATCGAAGAACTCGAAATCGCCGACGGCGGCTTCACCAACTGGACACAACGGCTGAGCGGCAACCGAAAAGAACGGCTGCTGATTAGCGGGATGGGGTTGGAATTGCTGTACAAAATGAGGAACGAGTTGGTGTAACCCGCGTCAGATTTCCGAAAGTTGATAGAAATTGTGCACTCCCGCGCAAATTTCAACAGCACACCATCCTGCACAAGATTTTGTCAAAAAGGTGTTGGAAAAACATGCTGTGGGTGATGTTGTTTGTTGCACAAGAATATTGTTGAAAAATTGGCACAAGCTGCAACGAACATTTTTTTAATGACTTTTCAGAAGCAACCGGATTCAGGAGCATCCAGGATACTAGTAGTCGAGCAAAACAGGATTGCAGAGACGCAAAGGCTTGATTTTCAAAAACGCAGTGTTTCTGCGGCGGAGTTAGTTTAGAAAAAACTACCTGCCGGAAGCCTGAACGTATATAGCCCTGAACCTTTCCGGTGTGATTCCGAGATATTTTTTGAAAAAACGGGTGAAGTAGGCATTGTCTTCAAAGCTCAACGTTTCTGCAATCTGGCTGACCATCAGGTCCGAATTGGCGAGCAAGCGTTTGGCTTCAAGCAGGATGCGCTCTCGAATGAGTTCTCCGGCGCTTTTGCCCACGGTGACGTTGGCAAGGGCATTGAGGTGATTGGGGGTGATGAACATCAGTTCAGCATATTCTTTCGGCAGGCGTTTGTCGCGGTAGTGTTGCTCTATGAGTATTTCGAATTGTCGCATCAGCATCAGGTTGTGCTTGGAGGTGTTTTCCCGCAAAGTATCTGGAACGGCACGCGAGAGCCGTACCAAGATGATAACGAGCATCCCGCGCAATATGTCCATAGTGTACTCGCCACCTTTTTCAAATTCTTCCAGCATCTGTGCGAAATTCTGCTCTACTTCGGCACAACAAGCCATATCGAGGGTGTTGACGGAGCCGCTGCCGATGGTGTTGAACAACGGAAACTCCCGCACAAAATGAGGGTTGTGACAGATGGAGGTGAAAAATGACTCATTGAAATTGACCAAGTAGCCATCCGTGTCGGCATCAAATTCCCAAGTGTGTATTTGGCCCGGCGCCATGTAATAAACTTGGTGGGGGTGCGCCTCGTAGCGGCGGAAGTCAATAGAATGCCCTCCTCCTCCTTTGGTGAACAGCACGATTTGATAAAAATCGTGGCGGTGCGGGAACAGTATGTCGCGGTGTGAAGCCACAAAGTCGCTCAAGCGCGTCACTACAATCTCTGTCATGCATCGGCCTGCCCCGAGTAGGTTGCAAATACTGTAAGTAGGCATATTTTTCGCCATGACTGAGTAGTATGCTATGCACGATGCCCATCTGTGCCGGGCCGTGCGGTTGAACGTTTTAGAAAGTGCGCCCTTGTCACCTCTGCCAAGCCTGCGTGTCCTTCTCCCTCATCCAAGAATACAGTTGCCTCAGATATCTCCACGGTATCCAGTCCTTCAAAATCCTCTTGAAGCATCAGTTTTGAGTAAAGCATTTCGACATTTTTAGGTCCGCCAGACAAGCGGCCCAATTGCCGATGGTTGAACGCTTCGAGGATAATGCTGCCCCCGGGACGGAGCGCACTGGCGCATTTTCGGTGCAGAAGATGGCGTGTTTCAGGGGTGAAATGGGCAAAAATCAGCGCTATGGCATCCCAGGTAGCACCTTGACCTATGTCGAAATGCTGAAGGTCGGCCACCAGATAATCGAATGTGACACCCCGTGCAGCGGCCAAAGCTAAGGCTTTGTCCCGGGCCTTCTCGCTAAAATCCACCGCCGTTACCGCCCAGCCTGTTTGAGCGGCATATACTGCGTTGCGGCCTTCCCCTTCGGCGAGCAACAACAAATGACCCGGGGTAGGGATGGCATCCAAACATCGTTGAAAATATCTGTTGGGCTCGATTCCGTACGTATAGCCCGCCTCCGAATAACGTGTTTCCCAAAACATGTGCGGGTTTTCCATTTTTCAGTATGTTGAATCTAAGAATGCTGTTTGAATGTCGGAGCCGAAGCGAAAGGATTCCACGTTTTTTCTGCAAAATCAGAGCAGGCTCTTGGCCATATTACTGCAAATGGAATTGAAAGAGACAGATTTTTGAACACTCTCATTGATGCTCATCTTTTGATGCCGCTCTGATAGCCCTGCTATGTTCGCTCAAAAACAGAAAATATGACACCGAAATCTCCTGAAACTGATGCTTTTTTCCAGCACCGTTCTTGAATCATTTTCCTTGCAAAAGATGTGGAAACCTGAACAAAAGTCTGGGTTCGGTAATTTGCGCAACGTGACAAAAGTCACAGAGAGCGAAAGGACAAGGCAAAAAAAATGCGCCTGCCATAAAGAGGCAGGCGCATTGGGCACATACACGGGTGTGCGTAGTTTTTTCCCGGCTCAGGCCAACCCTTTCAGGATAGCGCCCCAATACATACGGGGTAAGACTTCTCTTTTGAGTTGATACATAGTCCAACGCTCTTTCGACTGGTCGAAGGGGAAGGTTTCCATGGGCGAGTTGTTGTAGTCGAACTCGGCCAACACGAGCTTGCCATACCCTGTCACTAAAGGACAGGAGGTATAGCCGAGGTAAGTGGCGGAGGGTTTCTGGCCGGCCATGACATCGAACAGGTTCTGCACTACCACAGGCACCTGTTTGCGAATGGCCGCACCCGTTTTGGAAATAGGAAGACCGGCCGCATCGCCGACAGAAAAGACGTTGGCGTATCGAACGTGTTGTAGAGTGTTTTTGTCCACATCTACCCAACCAGCGGCATTGGCCAACACGCTGCCACGGACGAAATCGGGTGCACTTTGTGGAGGGGTGACGTGTATCATATCAAATGGCACTTCATGTACCTCCCCTTTGTTGTCGTCGCCAAATCCGACGAAAGTGGCTTTGTGGTTGGGCCCGTCTATTTCCGTAAGGTTGTACATCAGGTGGAGTTTGATATTGCCTCGTTTCACGACTTGCAGCAAGGTTTTTTCGTACTTGGGTACCGCAAAAAGTTTGGCTGCCCCACTCCAGTATTGGATGTCTGCTCTCGGCAACACGCCGTGTTTTCTGAAATAGTCGGTGGCGAGGTACATAATCTTATGCGGTGCGCCTCCGCATTTGACGGGTGTGGACGGATTATGAAACAGGGCTGTGCCACCTTTGAAGTTCCGAACGCACTCGAAAGTGTAGGGAGCCGTTTCAAAAGAGTAGTTGCTGCAAACGTTGTTTTTGCCAAGCGTTTCAGGCAGTCCTTTTATCGCTCCCCAGTTCAACTGGATACCCGGGCAAACAACCAGATAATCATACGTGACCGCGCCGTTGTCCAGTTCGACGCGATGCTGCTCGGGTGTGAAGCCGGTCGCTTTTTGCTGTATCCATTTCACGCCCTGCGGCATGACGGATGCTTCGCTGCGCACCGTTTTGTTGATGTCGAAGGCACCGCCCCCAACCAAAGTCCAGGCCGGTTGGTAGTAGTGTTTTTCGGCAGGGTCAATAATCGCAATGTCCAATTGGCGATTCTTGCGGAGGAGTTGGGCGGCAAGAGAAATACCTGCGTTTCCTCCGCCGACAATGACTATTTGATGATGCAACATGACAGTTCAGTAAAAATGAATGAAAATCGAGCGCAAAACTGCCGACCATTCCCTTATCGCCGCTTGCACTTTTCATTGAAGCATCAGCACTATTCGCAGAATTTGAAATAATGAGCGGCTCAATCGGGCATATTGAGAATAAAATTTTATTTTTTAGAGAATAGTTCGCGCAATTTGAGCGGGCTATTGAAATTGTCATTCTTCACTTCGTTCAGAATGACAGCCGGGGAGATGGAAATCGCGAACTTGTTTTTTGAGTGTTACTAACTTTGTTTTTTTCGACTACATCTCCCGGCTCGACTAAAAGCCTCATAGTAACAGTTGGTTCTAAGATTGACTTTACTATTTTTTTCGGCAGAAATAAAAAGCAGTAAAGTCAAACTCAGAACTTCGAGAAAGTCGCCAACTCTATGAAAGTTTAAATAAATGCTGCCCGATTTTCATTTTTTGATTGACATTTACCCAAATAAAAACGTGCTGAACCAACCACCAGCAACGAACAACGAAAATGAACTACATCCTCGCTATTGATCAGGGAACCACCTCCACCCGCGCCATCGTGTTCGACAAACAAGGCAATACCATCGCCGTGGCGCAGCAAGAAATCACCCAATATTTTCCGAAGCCTGGCTGGGTGGAGCACAACCCCGTGGAAATCTGGGAAACCGTGCAATCCACCGTGCGCGAAGTCATCGGCAAAGTCGGCGCGGGCAATATCGCCGCCATCGGCATCACCAACCAACGCGAGACGACCGTCGTGTGGGACAAACGCACCGGCAAACCCGTCTATAACGCCATCGTGTGGCAAAGCCGCCAGACGGTGGATATCTGCGAAGCATTGAAAGCCAGAGGTTTAGATTCCGAAGTGCGCTACAAGACTGGCCTGCTGATAGATGCTTATTTCTCCGGCACAAAAATCAAATGGATATTGGAGGCTGTGCCCGGCGCACAAGCCGACGCTTTTGCGTGCAATCTGCTTTTTGGTACCATAGACACTTGGATTCTCTGGAATCTCACCGAGGAGCGCACCCATGCCACCGACTACACCAACGCCTCGCGCACGATGCTTTACAACATCCGCGAGCTCGATTGGGACGGCGAATTGCTCTCTGCTTTCGACATCCCAAAGTCCATGCTGCCAAAAGTGATGGATTCATCGGGCGTTTTCGGTCATGCAAAAAAAGAGATTTTGGGCATCGAAGATATTCCGGTTTCGGGTATTGCCGGCGACCAACAGGCCGCGCTTTTTGGGCAGGGTTGTTTCGCAGCGGGCATGGGCAAAAATACCTACGGCACTGGATGTTTCATGTTGATGAATACTGGAAATCAAGTTGTTGCGTCAAAAAACGGCCTGCTCACCACCATCGCGTGGGGCTTGAACGGCAAGGTAAAATACGCCCTCGAAGGCTCGATTTTCGTGGCTGGTTCAGCCGTAAAATGGATGCGCGATACGGTCGAACTTTTCTCCGATGCCTCTGAAACGGAGCGCCATGCCCTCAGCCTATCTTCTTCCGAGGGCGTGTATGTCGTCCCCGCATTTGTCGGGCTTGGTACACCCTATTGGGATTCGGAGGTGCGCGGTGCGATTTTTGGCCTCACGCGGGGCAGCAGCCGAAGCCACCTGATTCGAGCCACATTGGAGAGCGTGGCCTACCAAACAAAAGACGTTTTGGATGTGATGGAGCGCGATTCGGGCATTCAACTCAAAACCCTGCGCGTGGACGGCGGTATGGTGCGCAACAATTTTTTGATGCAATTCCAAAGTGATATCCTCGGCGTGAACGTGGAGCGTCCGGTGGTTCAGGAAACGACCGCCCTCGGTGCAGCCTACCTCGCTGGCCTCGCCGTCGGCTATTGGAAAGACGAAGACGATATTGCCACGAATTGGCAACTCGACCGCTCGTTCGCGCCGCAAATGCCAGAAGAAGAGGCCGCTCGCCTGTATCGCGGCTGGCAAAAGGCGGTGGAGGCAGCGCGGGTGTTTAAACCGTGACCGCATAAAACAGAAAAAAAATCCGGCGCGGCATTTGCATTATCTGAATTCTGCCCCTACGTTTGCACCGCAACAGTACAACAGTACATCATGAGTCATAGCAAGTTTTATTTCGGCTGTTACTTTTACTATTTCTTTTTTGGAAACAAAAAAAGGAACTGCCGATACGTGTTTGCAAAGGTTTAAACAATTGAAAACCAGCAGCAAAAAGGGAGTTCCTGATACCAGGAACTCCCTTTTTGATTTTGGGAAAAACGAATCGGAAGATGAAAAATGAGTTGGAAATATTGGAAAGTGTTGGGTTGCGCATCGCCATCCAAGGCGTTCGCGGTGCCTTCCACGAAATTGCCGCCCGGCAGTTTTTTGGC
>CAYZVM010000009.1:0-53360 GCA_964481485.1 uncultured Saprospiraceae bacterium
CCAAATTCAAAATTTGTCATCCTGAACGAAGTGAAGGAACTACACAATTTCATTCCCACAGACGAAGCGCAAAACGATCAAATCTCACTTTTTTAGAAGCATTTCGAGCCATTTGGCTTTTGTAGATTCTTCACTTCGTTCAGAATGACAATTCGGAGGCTTCAATCAAACTCCCGCCCCTCATGCCCCTTTCTCCCAAAAAATCGGTCATCCTTATCCGTTCGTGTGCCGTCTTCCAGCCGATATTCTTTGCGCATCGGGAACACGTCCAGGTCGTCCACGTTCAGGATGCGGCGCAGGTCGGGGTGGCCAGAGAATATGATACCGTAAAAGTCGTACTCCTGCCGTTCCATCCAGTTGGCCGTCGGCCAGAGCGTTGTGGCGGTCGGCACGTGCGGGTCGGCGACAGGGAAAAAGATTTTTACGCGGAGGCGGCGGTTTTGCGGCCAATTGTGGAGGTGGTAAATCACGCCCAGTTCGCGGCCTGCCGATTCGGGGTAGTGGATGCCACAGAGCGAGGTGAGGAAGTGATAGTTCAAATCCTCGTCGTCGCGGAGGAATTGTAGCAAATCAGCCACTTGCTCCCGCGTCGTCTCCACGTTCAGGATGCCATCGTGCGCCGTTTCGTTCGACACGATTGCGCCGGGGTGCTGCTGTTCGATGCGGGCGAGGATATGTTCGTTGGTCAGTTCCATGAATAGGTTTTGGGGTTTCAAGGTTTCTGGTTTCTGGTTTCTGGTTGCGTTAACCAGAAACCAGAAACCAGAAGCCTTGAAACCTCTCTATTTTTTATCCAATTTGATATTTTTCCAAAAGGTGCTGATATTCCGGAGAATGGCGGCGGCGGAAGGTTTCGTTTTTCACAAGTTCCTGGATTTTCATCACGCCGTCTATGATTTGCTCCGGGCGGGGCGGGCAGCCGGGCACGTACACGTCCACCGGAATCACCTTGTCAATACCCTGCAACACCGAATAAGTGTCGAAAATGCCGCCAGAACTGGCGCAGGCACCCACAGCGATGACCCATTTCGGCTCGGCCATCTGGGTGTAAACCTGTTTGAGTACCGGCCCCATTTTTTTGGCAATCGTACCCATCACCATGAGCAAATCGGCCTGACGCGGCGAGAACGACAGGCGCTCCATGCCGAATCGGGCAAGGTCGTAGTTCGTCCCCATCGTCGCCATGAACTCGATGCCGCAGCACGAGGTGGCGAACGGCAAGGGCCAAATCGAGTTGGCGCGAGCCAAACCGAGCGCTTTTTCAACGGAGGTCAGTTGGTAGCCTTCGCCGATATATCCTTCGAGTACTTCTGCTTTTGAAATGACACCCATGATTTCTTAATTTTGAATTGAAAATTATGAATTATTCCTCGAACCTGAATTATGACAGAGGGACGAAATCGCGCTCGGCAGTACATAATCCATCATTCATAATTCATCATTTTATTTATCCCATTCAAACGCGCCTTTGCGCAGCACATAATAGAATCCGACGAGGAACACGGCCACGAATATCAGCACGGCGTAAAACCCCTCGAAGCCCATTTCGCGAAAATTGACGGCGTAAGGGTAGAAGAAAATCACCTCCACGTCGAAGAGGACAAAAAGGATAGCCGTCATCAAATATTTGATGGAGACGGGGAAGCGGGCGTTGCCGACGCTTGCGATGCCGCTTTCAAAGTTTTCGTCTTTTTTTGCACTGGAGCGGCGCGGGCCGAGCCTCGGCACCACGATGAGCACCAAAGCCACGAAGCCGAGAGCGACGAGCGATTGCAATACTACTGGCATATATCCTGACGGATCCATGAGTCTTTAACATTTTGAGTTTAAACACCTTAGGGCGGCCTTATGTTCGGTTTTTCCTATAAAAAACCATGCAAAACAGCCCTTTTGGCGGCGGCAAAGGTATCACTATTCAGTTCAACTTTTTGAAAACAAACTTGCCGTGTCGGGAGAATCGCATTTTAAAACGGGTATAAATTCCGGGGCGGGCAACCAATAATTCAAATGATTTCGTCAAGGATTGGCAAGGCTCGTGCTTTTCCCTGCCAAACAAACACCTACTTTTGCCGCCACTTTGATTGTCTCAAACATTTTACGATGAAAAAACTACTCTTTCTGCTTCCCGTGCTGATGCTTGTGATGGCAGCTTGCTCCAACGAATTCGACGTAGCCGCCCCGTGGAAAGAAATCCCGGTAGCCTACGCCATTCTTTCTCCGAGAGATACGGCACACTATGTCCGCGTCGAGAAGGCGTTTTTGGACCCCGACACCGACGCGCTCCAGGTCGCCCAAATCGCGGATTCGCTGTACTACCCTGAAAATGAAATCGCTGTGTATCTCCAGCCTGTGAACAGCAGCCAACTTTATCAACTGCACCGGGTGGACGGTGCTTTAGAAGGCTATCCGCGCAAAGACGGCATTTTTGCCAAACAGCCCAACTGGCTCTACAAAATAAGTGCGTCCGAACTCACTTTGATGCAGGGCGAAAAATACCGGCTTGTCATCAAGCGCACAGATGGACGACCCGATATCACCGCCGAGACGACAATACCAAACGATTTCCTTTTTCTGAAACCAAACCAAATGCTATCGCCACCGGTCATCGCCTTCACGCCTCCTTCTGTAACGGCTGTTGAATGGCGCTGCGACGCGAACAGTGTCCTATTTCAAATTGCTTTTGACATCCATTATCGAGAAGAAAACGCCAATGGCACACTGATAAAAAGAGATACGCTGATATGGAACGTTCCTTTTGTGTTGAACTTAGAAAACCTCGGGGGGAGTTCCAACTTCCGAGGGGAAGGCTTCATCGCTCCGGCAGATTTGTACCGCTTCTTGAAAGAAAACATTGACTCGGTCGCCAATCCACCATTTCGGTATTTTGATGACATAAGTATTACACTCGTGGGCGGCGGCAAAGAGATCAAGGAGTTTCAAACAATTTCGGCAGCAAATCTGGGTATCACGGGAGCAGAAGTCCTGCCGTCTTATACCAACCTCTCCGAAGGCTATGGGATTTTCACCTCAAAAAATATTCATAAATTGAACGGTGTAAGGTTCACCAACCCCACCGTTGACTCCATCGGCAGCAACTCAATCACAAGGCACCTCAATTTCAAGCGCTGACGATTTTTGGTTGCCTTCCTCCATCGGGCCGGAGCATCACGACAGATGCGCCGACCCGATTTTTTTGGGGCATATTTCCCTGAAATGGGCAAATTTTAATGTTACAAACAAAAAATTTTTAAACAAATGTCACCAAAAACATCTTTTCATTTTTCACAAAAAGGAAAACAAAAAAGGTTACAGTTTAAAAATTAAAACACTGAAAATGAGTTATTTAAAACATTTTTTATGACGACTACACGGAAACCTATTTTTCACAACATCCAAAAAATGTCATTGGCAGAAAAAAAACGTTGCCTCACTTTTGTATCGTGAACGGTGGCAATAAAAGAATTGCCGCTAAGAGATATGTTCATGGGATTATACAAATTCAGGTGAGAGAGCAAGTCCTTCCTATCAGTTGGGAGGACTTGCTGAACCTGAAAAGACACGCTGAACAAAATGTTAAGGCTTGGTTTTTCGCAACATAAGGATTTTCACAGTCGTTTATTTGTCGCCAATCTTACAAAAATAAGCTCCTGAAATTTGGAGCCTCTTCATTCGAAATGTTCATGGGATTATAATTTGTTGTTTTACAGGCCGCGCCGAAAGAGGCGCGGTTTTTTTGTTTATAGCCCTACCTTTCGCGTCGAATAAGAAGTCAGAGGTGAGAAGTGCGATAACCAACCATCGCTTGTCTCGCCCCTCATTTCTCGCTCCTCACTTTCTCACACCTCTCACTTTTTCACTTCTCTCACCCATGTCAGCATCTACCGGCGAAATCAAGCGCGTGACCACCCACGTCATCCAAGCCATGAAAAACCGCGGCGAAAAAATCGCCATGCTCACCGCCTATGACTTTTCGATGGCACGCATCCTCGACGATGCCGGAATTGACATCCTGCTCGTCGGCGACTCTGCCTCCAACGTGATGGCTGGCCACGAAACCACTTTGCCCATCACGCTCGACCAAATGATATATCACGCCCAATCCGTCGTTCGCGCCGTCAAACGTGCGATGGTGGTCGTTGATTTGCCGTTTGGCAGCTACCAATCCAACCCCGAAATCGCACTTTCGAGCGCCATTCGGGTCATGAAAGAATCCGGCGCGCACGCCGTCAAATTGGAAGGCGGCGCAGAGGTGGAAAAATCCATCAAGCGCATACTCATCGCCGGCATCCCGGTGATGGGCCATCTGGGGCTGACCCCTCAAAGCATTTACAAATTCGGCACCTATACCGTGCGCGCCAAAGAAGAGGCCGAAGCACAAAAACTCCGTGACGACGCCAAGCTCTTGGAAGCGCTTGGCTGCTTTGCCATTGTGCTGGAAAAAATACCTGCCCAGCTCGCCAAAGAGGTGTCGGAAAGTCTTGAAATCCCAACAATTGGCATCGGCGCTGGCAAATATGCCGATGGCCAAGTGTTAGTGACGCAGGATATGCTGGGCATCACTAAAGACTTCAAGCCACGTTTCCTGCGCCGCTACCTCGAACTGTTCGAAGAGGTGGGCAACGCCACTAAACAGTACATCACAGACGTGAAAGGCAAAGAATTCCCGAATGATTCGGAGCAATACTGAACCGGCATCGCGCCGCCAAAAAAGTCATCGCATCCGCAACTTGGTGTTCAAAATCCGCGCAGAGGCTCCTACTTTTGCGCGGATTTCTTGTTAGCCAATTTTTCATTTATGAAAGCAATCGCAACTACTCCTCAGCATTTTCAAACACAAAAAAAGAGACTAAAAAACATGGGGACTAAAAAATCCTCCGCTTGGAAATACATTTTGCTCATCGCAACGGCAGCCCTATTGGCAGGGGGTTATTTTGCCTGGCAACCACTGAAAGCCATTTATTTTTCGGGCGTTCCCGAAGACATCTCCAACCGGTTTGTGTGCATCCCCACAGGCTCCAAGTTTGACGAAGTGGTGGCTATTTTGAAAATGGGCCGGTTCATCCGCGACGAGGCCGACTTCCGGTGGCTGGCGGAAAAAATGAATTACAAAAAGGAAAAAATGCGCGCAGGCCGTTTTGAGGTGAAGCCGGGCTGGACCAACCGCGAACTTATCCAGCACCTCCGCAATGGCGAACAAGCACCCGTAAAAGTGGTGCTCAACAACGAGCGGCTTTTGGAAGATGTAGCAGGAAAAGTGTCGGAATTTATCGAGACCGATTCTCTTGCGCTGCTCAATACCTTCCGCGACCAATCTTTTTTGAATGAAATCGGCTACACCCGCGAAACGCTCATATCAGCCTTTATCCCAAACACTTATGAAATGTATTGGAACACGGATGCTAAGGGTTTTGTGCGGCGGATGTTGAAAGAACACAATGCTTTTTGGGAGAAAAACAACCGCCGCGCCAAGGCAAGGGCGCTCGGAATGTCGGAGACCGAAATTTACACCATGGCATCCATCGTGGAGCGCGAGACGAATGCCAATTCTGAAAAAGCAACCATCGCCGGGGTGTACCTCAATCGCCTGAAAATCGGCATGAAACTCCAGGCCGACCCCACCAGCGTTTTTGCCACCCGCGACTTCGCCACGCGCCGCGTGACGGAATACCACACGACTTTTGATTCGCCCTACAACACCTATATGTATAAAGGTCTGCCGCCCGGCCCCATCAGCATGGCGTCCATTCCAAGCTTGGATGCCGTGCTGAATTACGAGCGGCACAATTACCTCTTTTTCTGCGCCAAACCGGACGAGTCTGGCACCCACGCTTTTGCTGAAACTTTTGCCGCGCACAAAGTAAACGCCGACCGTTTTCAGGCGTATTACCGGCAGAAAAGGCTTTGATAACCATCGCGGTCGAGGCCGTTGAAATTTTTTTATTCAAATGAAATTGCTACTCATAGGTATGGGGCCCGGCAACGGGCTTTCGATTGCCAAACGTTTTGGCCGTGAAGGATTTGAAATCCTCATGTTGGCTCGAAATGAAAATAAATTGAAAGAATACGAGGCTGAACTCGGCAGCACTGGTATCCGAACCAAAGGCTATGCAGTGGACATTGCCGATGAAGATTCGTTTACTCGCCTGTTGGAACATATCGTCGCCGAACACCCCGATATTGAAGTGCTGCAATACAATGCCAGCGCGTTCAACCCCGCGCCGCCCTCCCAAATTTCACTGCCCGTTTTTCTCAATGATTTGAAAGTCAATGTCATTGGTGCCTTGTTGGCGGCGCAAGCAGTTTTTCCTCAAATGAAAAACCGGCAACGCGGCACTATATTTTTCACAGGCGGTGGCACGGCCATGCAAGCGCCCGCAACGTTGGCATCTTTGGGTATTGGCAAAGCTGGCATCCGAAATCTGACTTTTTCGCTGGCGCAGGAATGCAAACCGCATGGCATTCATGTGGCCACGATTACCATCGGAGGGATGGTGCAGCCCGGCACCAAATTCGACCCCGACCTGATTGCCGGGGAGTTTTGGCGGCTTTACCAACAGCCAAAAGAAGCGTGGGAAACGGAGGTGGTGTGGCAGTAGTAACGCGAATCACGGGTTTAATTCGATACCAATTCACTCTTTAAACCCCCATTCCTGCGTTGTCATCCTTCACTTCGTTCAGGATGACAAACTCTTATTGATAAAAGCCAATTTTCAGCTTCCCCAAGCCCCTCGTCCTAACCCGTGATTCGCAGTAGCGGCCTTCTCTTATGCCACTACCAAAGCACAATCGGGATTGCCTGCCGCGCAAATCCTCGTTCGCCCAGCAAATGAACTTCCAACATGCCCGGTTGCTTGAGCGCCAACGGGAGCATTTCGAGCGAAAAACTAAACGCCCCGGCATTGACATCTTTTTCTCGCCAAACGGCTAATTCCTGCCCCAGCACCGAGCGCAACCGCACTTCCAATTGACCGCCAAAAGGCAGTGTCATCTCCAATTTTCCTGTTCCAGAAAACGGATTGGGCGCAAGTCGCAAGTCGAGCGACGGCATGGTCGGCTCGTGTGCCGACACGGAACAGTTCGACGGGACTTCCGGACACCAACAGCGGTGCGCCAACGTGCAGTCCAAAATAAAAGGATTGGGTTTGCCTTCCTGATACGGGGCGATGCGCCAAGTTTTTACCAATTCTGCCGAATCGGCGGGGTCTTGGGATTGCCACTGACAAAGTGTAAGGCGCTGTAAATCAAAGAAATTGGGGTCAGCGGCATTGGCTTGGGCGCGGTACATGGTGTAGAAATAAAACATCGCCCGCGCGATGTCGCCTTTCACCGATTCGCGCGGCTCGAAGGCAATTCCGGTGCGCGATTCGGAGTAGGCATCTCTGTCCTGAGCCGGGGCGCTGAACAGGATTTGCGTCCCGCGAAACCATTTTTGCGTCTGCGCATCGGGGATTTCAGCAAACGGCACATCCGCCCGGGCTTCATTGACCGGGATTCGCGCCGGGAACAAGTGGTGCATATCGCTGCGGGGATTGCCGTCGCCAGCGCCTTTGCTTTGCGGGTAAGCGTGCTCGGTGTTCATGCCGAGGCTGCTGCCGTTCAAATAGATGTATTGTGTGGGGTCTTGCGTGGGGTCGAGGTAGAGCGCGTAGCCGGAGTAAATACAGCGCAGGGTGTCGTCATCGGCTGCCAATATGCTGGCGTACAATGTGTCGCGGGCGTTGGCATAATCCAGCACGACGTTGGGGCGGTAGTGTGCGGCCACGCTGTCGAGCAGTTCGTCGCCGGCTAGGTCAGGAAAAACAGGCCCGAAGTTTTGAGCAGATGATTTTTCAGAAAATAGGACAAAAAATAGGGGCAAAAAGAAAAGGCGTACCATGATGCGGATTTTGCGGCGCAAGGTACAAGGAAATAAAAAGGTTGGCAGCCAATGATACCTTTGCGTGGGTTGCCGCTGTATTTTGGCTGCGTTCGTACTGTTTTTCAGGTTTCACCTTATTGACAATCAATCTTTTAAAGGCGCTTTTGAAAAGCGGTGTTTGCCGTTCGCGATTATTTCGCGGGACTTTGGCACGATAAAGCCTTTTCAGAAAAAAATTTGCTTGACACACTATGCGTTTTTCGCTACTCCTACCCTCCTACCCTACCTCCAGCCGAATGCGTCTATTGGCGTGCTTGGTGTTTTTGACACTGTTCATCGGGCAATGCCAGTCGCAATTCCGCACGCCGCAAGTCGAAATCACGGACAAAGACACGGTGAACTATGATTTTTTTCGGCAAGACGACAATCAGATTGAGAACGCGGGCTACCTCGAGCCGTTTTTTCAAAAACTCTATATCCAGCGCACACAGGGCGGGCAAAAGGTCAGCGTAGTCCACATCGGCGACTCGCACATACTCGGCAATTTCCTCACCCGCGAAGTGCGCGCCCGGCTGCAAAATGCTTTTGGCGACGCGGGGCGCGGCATGATTTTCCCTTACCGGCTCGCCCGCACCAGCGGGCCGAAAGATTACCTCGTGGAGACCAACGCCCGTTGGCACGAGGCCAATTGCGCGCGCAACATCGCCCCGTCCACGCCGTTCGGCATCTCCGGTTTCACCTTGCAAACGACCAACCTGAACGCCGAACTGACTTTCCGTTTGCGCGATACCGCTACTTCCGAAACCCGCAATTTTACCAAAGTGACTGTTTTTCAGCATAAAACTGGCTACGAATACGACCTCGAAGTGCGCGACGAGGTGTCGGGGCAAAAAGCAGAGCCGTTTCTCGAAAGCCAATATGCGCAGTCGTTTTACTTTGACCGGCCTGTGGCGCAGGCGACCGTGAAAGCCCGTAAACTGACCAGCCAACAGAGCCGGCTCACGCTGGACGGAGTGGCATTGGAAAACGAGCTCTCCGGTGTGGTGTACCACTCTATCGGGGTGAACGGCGCGAAATTCAACGATTTTGTGCGGGCAAAATATTTCGCCCGGCAGGTGGGCGAACTCGCGCCCGACCTCATTATCCTCTCTTTTGGCACCAACGAGGGGCAGGGCAACACCGACCCGGCTTTTGTGCGCCGCGCTATGGCCAAATTGATTGAGCAACTGCTGGAACATTCGCCGAATTCGCTCATTATGCTCACCACGCCCGCCGATTCGTACCTCCGTCGGGGCAGAAGTTTTAACCCCAACATCGCACAGATGAGTTCGGTCATCCGCGGTTTTGCCCGCGACAAAGGCTACGCGCTGTGGGATTTGTTCAATCTTTCTGGTGGTGAAAAATCGGCGCAGTTCTGGAAAACAAATGGTCTAATGTCCTCAGATTCAGTACACTATTCAAAAGCAGGTTATGCCGTGCAAGGAAAACTGCTATACCAATCTTTGATAAAAGCGTACAACGGACACGCAGCGACGAAACCATGACCGCAGCTTGAAATGGTCGGAAGTCCTAGAATAGTTAAGACTTTTTTGGGCTCACCTAAAACTCGCATTTATTTTCCCCAATGCTTCGTTGCCTGGACTTAAGTCCCGCTCGGCCAGCTGGTTCAGCGGCGTTTCCACCGTTTTCAAGATGTTGTGCAAATCCGCGCTGTTCACGTCAATGTAAATCAGGCCTGTGAGGATTTCGCCGGTGGATTTGGCCTCGTACAATTTGTTCATGGCCGAGTGCCGGTCGAGCGGGTTCCAGTCTTTTGCCAATTTTTGCAGATAAATCAGCGAACCATCGTGCATCGGCACGGCGATCGAGTCGCCTTGTGCATACTGAGTTTTGATTTCTGGCATCATTGGCACAAAATCAACGGCTGCGGTGGCCTCGATATGTTCGCGGGTGTAGTCATACGACTTGGTAGAGCCGGGGTTGTTGTTGAATGTCACACAGGGCGACACCACATCTATCAGCGCAAAGCCGGGGTGCGACATGGCGGCCTGAATCAACGGAACCAACTGCTCTTTGTCGCCGGAGAAACTGCGAGCGATGAACGTGGCGCCCAGTTCGAGTGCCAGCCCGGCCATGTCAATGGCTTGGTACATATTGGCCGCGCCACTTTTGTTCACCGAACCCACATCTGCCGTCGCCGAATCCTGCCCTTTGGTGAGGCCATAGCAGCCGTTGTTCATGATGATATAGGTGATGTTCAGGTTGCGGCGAATGGCGTGAACGAATTGGCCCATGCCGATAGAGGCCGAATCGCCATCGCCCGAAATGCCGATGTACATCAGGTCGCGGTTGGCGAGGTAGGCGCCAGTGGCGACAGAGGGCATCCGGCCATGTACCGAGTTGAAACCGTGCGAGTTGGCCAAAAAATAGGCAGGTGTTTTTGAGGAGCAGCCGATGCCAGAAAGTTTGGCGACGCGGTGCGGTTCGATGGCCATTTCAAAACAGGCTTGGATGATGGCACCGCTCACGGAATCGTGGCCACAGCCTGCACAAAGTGTAGAAAGTGCGCCTTCGTAATATTGGCTGGTGTAGCCAAGTTTGTTTTTGGGCGATTCGGGGTGGCGAAATTTTGGACGGACGAAGCTCATTTATTTCTTACAAAGTTGAAACAGGTTTTTTCAAATTTAACAGTTTCCATTTCGGGTTTTGTGGCGAAAAAGCCAAGTGTGATAATTTCAAATCACTCCTCCACATCCGAATATTCCGGCGGCGCAATTTCCGGTGCCGACTCCGCTTGGTTCAATTTGCCGATGAGGTGCTGGAATATTTTTTCGCGTATCACATCTGCCGTGATAGGGAAACCGTCGTAGTTCAACACCGACACCATTTTTTGCGGGTTGATTTCCAATTCATTCATCAGCAACGATTTGAATTGCCCGTCGCGGTTTTGTTCCACCACATAAACACGCTCGTGATCTTTAACAAATTGCTTCACAACATCATTGAACGGGAACGCCTTGACGCGCATAGCATCCAGCAGAATGCCCTGTTCCTGCATAATTTCGACGGCTTCCAACGCTGCATACGTCGTGGTGCCGAAGAAAATGATACCGAATGCGCTTTGTTTTTCTTCCTGATACAACTCTGGCCCCGGCACATATTGTTTGGCCGTCTCCCATTTGCGGGCGAGGCGATCCACATTGCGGACGTACGCTGCGCCATCCTCGGTGTATTGTGCGTACTCGTCGCGGGAGGTGCCGCGTGTGAAAAACGAACCTTTCGTGGCGTGTGTGCCGGGGATGGTGCGGTAGGTGATGCCGTCGCCGTCCACATCCAAATACCGGCCAAAGTGTTCGATTTCATCCAGCGCCTCGGCGTCGAGTACTTTGCCACGCTCATACACGCGGCTGTCGTCCCAATTCAACGGCGGCGACATATTTTCGTTCATGCCGAGGTCGAGGTCGGTCATTACGATGACGGGTGTTTGCAGTTGTTCGGCCAAATCAAAAGCCAAAGCCGTGTGCTCAAAACACTCGGCAGGTGTGCTGGGAAACAACAAAACTTGCTTGGTGTCGCCGTGCGAAGCGTACGCAGCAGACAGAATATCAGACTGTTGCGTACGCGTGGGCATCCCGGTGCTGGGGCCGCCGCGCTGTACATCCACGAGCACAGTGGGAATTTCGGCAAAATATGCCAGCCCCAAAAACTCGCTCATCAACGACACGCCGGGGCCGCTGGTGGCCGTGAACGAACGTGCGCCGTTCCAGTTTGCGCCGATGACCACACCGATGGCGGCGAGTTCGTCCTCCGCCTGCACGATGGCGAATTTGTTGCGCCCCGTCTCGGCATCCACGCGGAATTTTTTGGCGTATTTGCCAAAAGCATCGGCCAGTGAAGTGGAGGGCGTGATGGGATACCAGGCCAGCACCGTCGCGCCGGCATAGACCGCGCCGATGCCGCACGCCGTGTTGCCGTCAATCAAAATCCAGTCGCCCACTTTGTCGCGGCGTTCGAGGCGGAGGCCGAGCGGGCATTGGAAATGTTCTTTGGCATACTGGTAGCCCATGTCCAACGCCTCAAAATTAGCGGTGATGAGTTTTTCCTTGCTCTTGAATTGCTCGGTGATAATCTGCTGCAAAACAGGAACTTCGATGTCAATCAAGGCGGCCATAGCGCCCACATACACCATGTTTTTCAACAACTGGCGTTGGCGCGGGTCAGCGAATTTGTCCATGCACATCTGCATCATCGGCACACCGAGGTAGTGGATGTCGTCGCGGATAAACTCCTTGTGCAGTTCCTTCGTGCTGTCGTACAAGAAGTAGCCGTTGGGCTTCACGTTGGCGATGTCCTTCGGCATGCTCTGCGGGTTCACACAGACCATGATGTCTATGCCTTCGCGCCGACCGAGGTAGCCTTTTTCGCTGACCCGGACTTCGTACCATGTGGGCAAACCCTGGATGTTGGACGGAAAAATATTCTTCGGCGACACGGGGATGCCCATGCGGAAGATGGCCTTGGCGAACATATTGTTCGCGCTGGCGGAACCGGTGCCGTTCACGTTGGCGAACCGGATGACGAAGTCGTTGAGTGCGGTGAGGTGTGGCATTAGGCAACAATCATTGTGGATCTAATATTGAGGCAATCTTATTAATCAGTTGAGATTCAGTAATGTCAAGGCCAAAATTAACAACCTCTAAATCTTTGAGCAAAGGAGAGAATATCCCATAAAAAGATTCAATGCTTACAATTAAATGTTTTCTTGTAGAATACCCGCCACTTGTAGAGATAGGATATCGAAAGGCAAAAGACGCTCTATCTATATTCTCAAATTCCAACGCCGCCTTCTTTATTTTTTCGCACAAATTCAAAATATCGGTATCGCTATGGAAAAGGGATTTTAATAGTTCAATAGCTTTATTTGACAAATCCACGAGTTTATGTTCATTATAAAGGGTATTGTCAAATTCCTTCACGTCTCTAAGCGAAACAAGTCTACTACTTTTGTAAATTATATTTTTTAAATTTAATTCAAAAGCATGTCTGTAAAGGAAAACTATAGGGTATCCTTCACTATCTCGGTACCCGTGTTTGGTATTACTCAAAAATTTTTCTGCTAAATAATCAGCTGCCTCCCGATAATCTTTGGCAAAAATTCCAAAATCATACTTGGGTTCTTTTGAAAAAGAAATAACGATATTACTGTTACTGTTTGAACTGGTGTAAAAAGGTTTCTCCATAATTATAAGAATTTTCTTGCCATTGTTGTCGTTCCACCCACCAACACCTCATGTGTGCGGCTGGGCGTGATTTCAGGTTTTCAGGTTTTTTCGAGGGCAAGAGAATTTTCAATAAGTTTCAGGCGGGTGCTTCCCAAATCCCACCAAAAACTCTCTCATTCCTACCAACTGCTGCCGATTGAGTTTAAGAGCAACCACAGTAGCCCGCCCGATTGGAGTAAGCCCCAGAATTTGAGTAAATGTCTCGTCCCAAGCAAAGTGGTCGCCCCAATTTTGGGTGCGCGGGTTGAACAATGGAACGTAGGCATTAGTCACCATGTCAAAGGCTTCTGTTTTGGCAAGTTTGCTGCTGTTGCAACCTTGACAAGCGCGTGCCAAATTCTCTGAACCATTATCCCCTTTTTTGCTGACAGGAACAATGTGGTCAAAGGTGAAGGGCTGCGGGCTAAACCATTCCTGACTTTGGCAGTATTCGCAAAGCCCTTCTGCTCGCTCTATTACAAACTTCCGCACAGCGATTGGAATGATAGCCTTAGCCATGGCGATGCGGTTGAATCCCCAACTGATTCATCACCTCATCCAACGATACCTTTCTTATCATCGCCAATTGCCCCAACTGCCGAAGCCGTTGCAAAGAATATTTTTCATACGCTTCTATCAGCACCGATAATTCTTCGTGTTCGGCTTCGCTTATCGTTTCGTATTCGAGTTTGTCATTCAAAAAATCAAGTCTTTCCCACTTTTTTTGAGGGAAGCCCCGGTTGATTTTTTTCAATAAATCTGCTTCTTCTTCCGACAGCACAGGCGCGACGCGCTGCGCCCGAAGTTTCAGCATTTTATCGAAAAAATTATTGAACTCGCCCGTATCAAGCCGGGCAGCGTTGTCAATCAGTTCTGCGACAGATGCTTGTGCGCTCATAAGCAAGTTGTTTTTTTGCAAAAATAAGATTTTTGAGTAGGCTCAATTGATTTTAGCCTTTGGGCATTTTTCATGTTTTCCGCCCCCTAAACACCTGCCACCCAACAATAAACACCACCCCCGCCGTAATCGAAACATCCGCGAAATTGAAAATCCCCGTCCTGAACACGCCGCATTGAACAAACAAAAAATCAGTCACCGACCCGTACATCAGCCGGTCGAAGATGTTTCCAATGCCGCCGCCCATAATGCTGCACCACGCGACAAGCACACCTCTGTCAAGATTGCTGGATTGAGAAAACGCCCACCACAACCCAAACAGGATGCTCAAAACAGGCAGCGCCAGTAGCAGCAAGTTTTTCATCATCGGGTCGAGCGATTCGCCGATGCTCAAAAACGCGCCTGAATTCTCCACTTTTGTCAGTATCACGTTGTCGCTCACCAATTGAATGCTCTCGTGATATTCAATATTTTCCCGAACGACGGATTTTGATATTTGGTCGCAGCCGATGTTGATAAATACAATCAGCAGGATGGCGGCAATTCTGGTTATTTTATTCATGCTTTTATCAATTAAGCAATTGGCCGACTGAAAGTCAGCCTTACGATGCTACGCCATTTCCAACTCCAACACATTGCACGCCTTTGCCGTGCTGTACAGGTATTTTTGCATATCCCAAGCCGCCGTCGGGCAACGCTCGGCACACAGCCCGCAGTGGAGGCACACATTCTCGTCTTTTATCATCACCCGTTTGGTCGGCAATTCGTCGGACACATATAGGTCTTGCCAAAGTTCGTTGGCCGGTGCAGTAAGGCGGGTGCGGAGGTCAGCCTCGTCGCCATTTTCGGCAAAAGTGATGCACGAGGTGGGGCAAATATCCACACAAGCATCGCACTCGATGCAGCGGCTGGTGGTGAACACGGTTTGCACATCGCAGTTGAGACAGCGCTCTGCTTCTTTGAAAGCAGTAGCCGGGTCGAATCCAAGTTCCACCTCCATTTTCCTGTCTTTCAGCGATTTGACTTTTTCTGCGTGCGGGACTTTGTAGCGCAAATCATCCGTCACAGCGCTGTCGTACATCCATTCGTGGATGCCCATTTTTTGATGAATCAGATTTGTAAACGGCGACGGGCGCTCACGGATATCTTTCCCCTGACAGTACAAATCAATCGAAACGGCAGCCGAGTGCCCTTGCGCCACGGCGGTGATGACGTTCTTTGGCCCCATGGCCGAGTCTCCGCCAAAAAAAACATCCGGGCGGGTGGATTGAAAAGTTGTTTTGTCCAGAATTGGCACCTCCCATTTGTCGAACTCGATACCCAAGTCGCGCTCAATCCACGGAAACGCATTTTCCTGCCCGACCGCAATCAGCACATCGTCGGCCTCAAAAAACACCTCAGGTTCGCCACTTGGCACGAGCGAGCGGCGACCGTTTTCGTCATACACGGCTTTTACTTTTTCAAATTTCATCCCCACCAACTTGCCGTTTTCCACGACAAATTCTTTCGGGACGTGGTTCTCGTAAATCGGAATGTCCTCATGCACAGCGTCTTCGATTTCCCACGGTGAGGCTTTCATTTCTTTGCGCGGGCTGCGCACGACGACTTTCACATCTTCCCCGCCAAGCCGCCGGGAGGTGCGGCAACAGTCCATCGCTGTGTTGCCGCCGCCAAGTACGATAACCTTTTTGCCAATTTTGCTGGTGTGCTCAAACGCCACACTCGCCAAAAACTCAATGCCGATTTGGATGTTTGCCGCACCTTCTTGTCTGCCGGGCAAATCGGGCAAATCGCGCCCGCGCGGCGCACCGGTACCAACAAAAATGGCATCGTAGCCCTTGCCCACCATCTCCTTCATGCTGGAAATATAGGTCTTGAAATGAGTGTGGATACCCATGTCCAAAATGTAGTTAACTTCCTCATCCAACACCTCTTGCGGTAGGCGGAAAGAAGGAATCTGGCTGCGCATCATGCCGCCGCCGAGTGCCTGCTCGTCGTAGAGATGGATTTCGTAGCCGAGCGGCGCAAGGTCGCGTGCCACCGTGAGCGAGGCCGGGCCGCCGCCGATAAGAGCGATGCGTTTGCCGTTCGATGGGAATGGGCCACGCGGGATGAATTCGCTCACGTCGCCCTTGAAGTCGGCGGCCACGCGCTTTAGGCGGCAAATCGCCACCGGCTCCTCCTCTACCCTACCCCGTCGGCAGGCAGGTTCGCAGGGCCGGTCGCAGGTGCGGCCCAACACGCCGGGGAACACGTTGGATTCCCAATTTATCATGTACGCCTCGGTGTAGCGTTCGGCGGCGATGAGCCGGATGTACTCTGGCACGGGCGTATGCGCCGGGCAAGCGTATTGACAGTCAACGACTTTGTGGAAATATTCCGGGTCTTGTATATTCGTAGGCTTCATAAAGCAAAAAATCTACATGGTGGAAGTTGGGCAGTTTTTGCGAAAATGGCAGTTGATTTTCTTGGTTCGGTAGGGCGGGTAAATATATGTCGTCATCCAATATTCCAACCAATAAAGATTCGGAGGGAGATATTTGGGCGGCGCGTTTTGGCTAAATGGCGTTTGGGCGACAGATTTCGTCCTGTTTGCCATACGATTAGTTTCTTTCGAGCCTCCCCGTCGTATAGCAGACGGATTTTTACAAAACGACAACGAGGGTAGCGGCGGAAACTCTCCTATCTTCGCCCCGTTTTTTACCCAAAGCAAACACGCTGCTGCAAATAAACATCTATGGTCGAACTACTTACCCAACTCCTTGACTTCATCCGCCATCTCGACGTTCACCTCGAAAACATCATGCGGGAATACGAACTGGCGACTTACCTCATTTTGGCGCTGATTATTTTTTGCGAAACGGGCCTCGTGGTCACACCTTTTCTGCCGGGCGATTCACTGTTGTTCGCTGCCGGGGCCATCACTGCCAAAACGGGCATCCTGAATGTATGGCTCCTGATTCCGCTGCTCATCTGCGCGGCCATTTTGGGCGACAACACGAACTACTTTTTTGGGCGGTTCCTCGGCGACAAGGTGTTCACCCGCGACTATTGGTTTTTGAAAAAAAAGTACATTGACAAGACGCAGGATTTTTACGAAAAATATGGCGGGCGCACACTGGTGATTGCGCGATTTGTGCCGATAGTGCGCACATTTGCGCCGTTTGTGGCAGGTGTGGGCAAAATGGAGTACCGTCGTTTTATCGCGTATTGCATCGGCGGGGGCATCCTTTGGGTGACTTTGCTCACCCTCGCAGGTTACTTTTTCGGTCAAATCCCTATTGTGAAAAACAATTTCGAAATCGTGGTTTTTGGCATCATCGGCATTTCTGTGCTGCCCATAGTTATAGAATTTGCACGGGCGAAATGGGGCAAAAAGGAGGCTTGAACCCTCCATCAAAAAGCCGATTCGTCCGCTCCCAAACATTTTCTCCCATCATTTTTTGAAAAACCAAACTTTCCGGGGCACTGGTGGTTTGGCTTTCTATTTTTGCGCCCATTATGGAAAAAGTAAAATGCCTCATTATCGGAGCCGGCCCTGCTGGTTACACCGCTGCGATTTATGCAGCCCGCGCCGGCCTCCAACCCCTCATGTACACCGGCCCCCAGCCCGGCGGCCAACTGATGATTACCAACGACGTGGAAAACTACCCAGGCTATCCCGAAGGCCGCATGGGGCCGGAGATGATGGACGATTTCAAGCGGCAGGCTGAGCGTTTCGATACGGTGATTCGCCAAGAAATGATTGAAAAAGTGGACCTCACCGGCCCGATACACAAAGCCTGGTCGGAAAGCGGCCATGAAATCCATGCTTCCACGGTCATCATCGCCACCGGAGCCAGTGCCAAATGGCTCGGCATCCCCGGCGAAGACAGGCTGCAGAATCTCGGCGTGTCGGCTTGCGCGGTGTGTGACGGCTTTTTCTTCCGCAAACAAGACGTGGCCATCGTCGGCGGCGGCGACACAGCGGCGGAAGAAAGCACCTACCTCGCCAAAATCTGTAAAACAGTTCATTTGCTGGTGCGCCGCGACGAAATGCGAGCCTCCAAAATCATGCAGGAACGGGTGCTGAACACCCCCAATATTGTCGTTCACTGGAATACTTCGCCCGAAGAGGTGCTCGGCGACGACGGTGTGAGCGGTGTTCGTTTGGTGAACAACAATACCGGCGAAAAATCGGTGCTCGATGTCACCGGCTTTTTCGTCGCCATCGGCCACCAGCCCAACACGGATATTTTCGCCGACTGGCTCGACCGCGACGAAAGTGGCTACCTGATTGCCGCCACGCCCGGTCGCACTTTCACCAAAGTGTCCGGCGTATTTGTCAGCGGCGACGCGCAGGACAAAATCTATCGCCAGGCCGTGACGGCTGCTGGCACGGGCTGCATGGCTGCGCTCGATGCCGAGCGATATTTGGTGGAAAAAGGAATGTGAGCGTGAGTTTGGTTGAGATGGTTTTGAGAAGGGTTTAGAAGGGTTTAGAAGGGTTTAGAAGGGTTTAGAAAAAATAATTTGCTCTGAAAACCAATGTTTTGAGTTTCAAATCTAAACGATTCTAAACCCTTCTCAAAACCATCTAAACTTACCCCAGCACAGTTTCTATTTTCTGAAGCTCTTCTGCGCTGAATGCCAAATTGTCGAGGCATTTCAGCGAATCCGCCAATTGCTCAGGCCTGCTCGCACCGACGAGGACGGTGGTGATGCGCGGGTCTCTCAGCACCCAAGCCAGCGCCATTTGCGCCAGGGTCTGGCCGCGTTGTTGGGCATGGTCGTTGAGTGCGCGGATTTGTCGGAGGCGCTCGTCCGTGATGGCGCTTTCTTTCAAAAAGCCGTGCGGTTTGGCAGCCCGCGAATCCGCCGGAATACCGCCTAAATATTTATTGGTCAGCAGCCCTTGCGCCAATGGAGAGAACGGGATGCAGCCTACGCCTTCGGTTTCCAAAATGTCGAGCAGCCCATTTTCAATCCAGCGTTCAAACATGGAATATTTGGGCTGGTGAATGAGGCAAGGGGTGCCGAGTTCTTTCAAAATCTGGCAAGCCCGTTCCGCTTCTTTGTTTTGATAATTGGAAATGCCAACGTAGAGCGCCTTGCCCTGCCGCACGATGAGGTCGAGTGCCGACATGGTTTCTTCCAACGGCGTGTCGGGGTCGGGGCGATGGCTGTAAAAAATATCCACATAGTCCAGCCCCATGCGCCGCAGGCTTTGGTCGAGACTGGACACCAAGTACTTTTTGGAGCCCCACTCGCCGTAAGGGCCTTCCCACATATGGTATCCTGCTTTGGTCGAAATCACCAATTCATCGCGGTAACCTTGAAAGTCTTGGCGCAGGATGCGGCCAAAATTCTCCTCCGCAGAGCCGGGCGGTGGGCCGTAGTTGTTAGCCAAATCGAAATGTGTGATGCCCGCGTCGAAAGCAAGATGGAGGATATCGCGGCAGTTTTCCAGCACATCCACATGGCCGAAGTTGTGCCAAAGACCGAGCGAGACCGCTGGTAGTTGGAGTCCGCTGCGCCCGCATCGGCGGTATTGCATGGAATGGTAACGCTGTGCGTTGGGAAGATATGTCATTCGTTCTATTGATTTTGAGGGCGAAAAATAAGGGCATTGTATTCATTGGAGATCATTTGCAATTTTTTGAAAACAAAACACCCCGAAAGTCTCGTGACCTCCGGGGTGTTTCAAATGTCGGAATAGATTTTTTACGACCAAAACGCGACGTTACATCGCACTTGCCGATTTGAAAATACGGTTCCAATTGATGCCTTCGCGGATGTTGCCGTTTTTGGTGGAGAACCAAATAAAGAGCGGTTTGCCCACGATGTGGTCTTCCGGTACATAGCCCCAGATGCGCGAGTCTTCCGAGTTGTGGCGGTTGTCGCCCATCATCCAATAGTAGTCTTGTTTGAAGGTGTAGGAGTTGGACTCTTGGTCGTTGATGAAAATCTTTCCATTGCGCAGCTCCAATTTGTTTCCTTCATAGGCACCGATAATGCGGACGTAGAAGGCTATATTACTGGTGTCGAGCGGCGTGGTCACGCCTTTTTTCGGGATGAATATGGGGCCGTAGTCGTCCACAGTCCAGCCGCCGGAATGTGCGGGGTCGTTGGGGAACACATAGCCGGGGAAACGGTCTTGCGGCACGCGCTCCACTTTGTAGTTTGCGCCGAGCGATTTTATTTTTTGCACCTGCGCGTCGTCGAGGTGGAAATAGCCCTGACTCGCCGCATTACGGTCGGAGGCGCTCAGCGAGACGCCCCATTCTTCCAATTTTTTCAGATTAACCGCTGGAGTCACTCTGTATAAAAACTGACGATGCTCCGGATTTTGTGCTGCTATTCCGTTGATATACAACTGACCGCCGCGAATTTCGAGGCTATCGCCCGGCAAACCCACACAGCGTTTGATGTAATGGTCTTTTTTGTCAATTGGCCGTGTGATAACTTCCACGCCCGGCGGAATCGTGCCGCCCGTTTGTTGCTTCAATTGGAAAACACTGAAACTGCGGTCGGGAAACAATACGACACTGTCGCCCGCAGGCCAGTTGAACACCACCGGCTCATTGTGGTCAATTTTTTCAATTGCGGGGAGGCGGTAGTAAGACAGGGTTGGGTTTTTCGTGTAAGATTCGCCGAGATTGAACGGCAACCGGTTGTGCATCAGGGGGAACTGCACCACCGTCATCGGGGTGCGTATGCCGTAATGTGCCTTGCTGACAAACAAAAAGTCGCCAACTTTCAGCGAGCCTTCCATCGAAGGGGTGGGGATAACGTAGGCTTCGATGAGGAACATCCGAATGAAAGCCGCCGCAAACACCGCAAAAATGATGGCTTCCGCCCATTCGCGGAGTTGCGATTTGTGGAGGTAGGCGTGTTCTGCCTCGATTTTTTTCTGCGCCAGTTTGTCGTTCTTTTCCACTGCTTCGTGGTGCAGCCTGTGGTACTCGCGCTCACGTTCCAGAATGGGGCCCTGGTACTTATCGTTTTTGTTGACACCTATTGCAAAAAAAGGTATCGGCGCATAAATCACCGCCAGCGCAGCCTGTCCGAAACTGTGTTTACCAAACGAACGCACCATGTCAATCACCATCCCGGCGTAAATGAAAATATTGACGATAGGAAACAAGAACCAGAGCGCGTACCAAGGTTTACGGCCTATCATCTTGCACCACTCCACCGCAGCCAAGCCGGGCACGAGCGCCTTCCAGCCCGGGATGCCCGCTTTTTCAAATAATTTCATCATGCTCACACCGAGCAAGACATAAAGGACAAGAAGAAATATCAGAACCGACATAGTATGTATGACTGTGGGAAGTTGTGAACAATGAGGTCATTGGAGGACAAAAACACCAAAGTGAAAAAGCCGGGGCGAAAGTAGGGCACGACAGCACACCACCACCTCCACTTCGACTTTTGTGCGTGAAACTTCGATTGAACTGCCTATAATGCGGTTGTAAGCAAAGTTGCAAACCAGTTTACGCAGCAGCCTCTGTCGTTTTCCGGCGCTTCCGCCTGGTCTTGAACATCTCCACCACTTCTTTGTCGTTCAAAAACCCGAAGTCAACAAACTGCGTGGAAACAAACTTTTTCACGTCCTGGTAATCCTTGGCGCGTTTGTCCACGAACACTTTGAGCAGTTTGTTGATATAGGCCATCGAAAGTTTTTCCACAGATTGGTTGAACTGCTGGTTGCCAAATATCTTCATGTAAACCCCAAAAATCTTGGTCAATTCGAAGTAATCCATGTACTCGCGCTCGGTGAGCCCACCCATGAGCCGGGTAAAGTAGGTGAGCACCAAATGGCGCAAACACTCGCTCTCCACCGACAAACCTTTGTGCGCATTGTAAAAATCTTGCACCGCATCAATGGCATCCGGGTGGACGTAGCCGAGGCTGTGGATTTTGTCGGCAATGCGGTAGTAGTCTGATATTTTATCTTTCCATGCCTTGTCCACCGCCACGCTCATGCGCTCGTCGTTGACAGAACTAATGCCCGGCGATTGGTAGAGCGAAACGAGAAAGCGCAAATAGCGCACGTCGAACTCCGGGAACGAGCGGCGCTCGCGCTCGAAATGGGTGGAAAAAGCAAGCCGTTCCGCCGGGTCGAGGTCAATGAAATTGCCGAACATGGCGAGCATTTCCAAATACTCCTCCGTGCCGTGAAAATCTTTGTTGTTCAAAAAACCTTTGACTTGCTCTTTCAGGCTCGCGTTGTCGCCGCCGACCTCAAAACGTTTGAGCAAAAACTGCCGGAGGGCTGAAAAATTGGCTTTCATCTCGCCCAGCGAAGTGGGGAAATCCGCCGAGAAATAGAGTTCGTTGCGGAATTGGTTGGAATAGCGGCGGTACAGTTCGGCGCGGTCTTTCAAGTCGCGGTAGCGGTCGCTGTTCTGCTGCTGCAAGAAATAGCGGATGCGCTTGTTCTCCACCTGGGTCATCAGGTTCGTAATCCAAATGTCGCTGCTCAGCGCAAAACCGACCGAGATGCTTTGGCCGATACGTTTTTTAAGTTGTTCAAAATGAACGCTGTGACAAATCGCCAACAGGATTTCTTTGAAATGGTCGTTGGGGCGGACGTATTTATATTGGTCGTTGATTTCGCCGCGCAAAACGGAATAGCCCAACACGCGCGGCAAATAAAGCCCCTCGAACGGCGGCTCCAACAGATATTTTTCAAACGTCACCAATTGCAACGGCGCTTCGGCAGCCACTTGATGGTGCAAATCTGAAAGCATCGGCTCAAATTCCGTGCGGAGCGCATTGTAGAATTCGTCCTCTTCTTCTTCGAGGTACAGCGCCAGATTCGGCGAATCCTGAATGGCCGTCGCGATGTCGTTCAGGCGGTCGTAATATTTTTCGTCCAACGGTTGCATAGGAGAGAGATGAGAGTAGTGAGCGTATTATGTTTAAAATCCAATTTCGACTTAAAAAAAACCCGGTAAAACCGCCAAGGGGCTTTACCAGGTTTTTATCACATTTAAACCAATAGGGCAAATGTATGTGCTTTGCCCGAAGTATGAATCAAGCGTCTTCAGATTTTTCTTCTTCCGCAGCAGGTGCGGCCTCCTCAGCTGCTGGAGCGGCTTCTTCAGCCACTGCCGCCACTTCTTCAGTAGTTTCTGCCACGGCTTCCACGGTTTCAGCCACTGGTGCTGCTGCCTCCACCACAGTTTCTGCCACTGCTACTGCTTCTTCAGCAACTGCGGGAGCATCTTCCATTGCCGGAGCAGCTTCTTCCACCGGCGGGGCTGGGGCTGGTTTGACCTTTACTTTTGCGGTGCCGTCCACCGAAGCCACGAATTTGCGTTTTGCTTCCGTAGTTGCCTCGCGGCGAGCAGCGATGCCAGCTTCTTTCTGATCCATCCATTTCAGGAGTCGTGCGTCGGCTTGCTCTTGCGTGAGCGCACCTTTTTTGACCCCTTGCTGCAAGTGTTTTTTCAGCAAAACACCTTTGAAACGGAGGATAGAGCGCACGGTATCAGTAGGTTGTGCGCCTTTCATCAGCCAGTCGTAGGCTGCGTCGCGGTTCAGTTCGATGGTGGCGGGAACGGTGAGGGGATTGTAGGTACCGATTTTTTCGATAAAACGGCCGTCGCGGGGCGAACGGGCATCAGCGACAACAATGTGGTAAAAAGGGGAAGCTTTGCGACCTTTGCGTTGCAGGCGAAGTTTGACTGCCATGTTTTGATATTGAAAATTTTAGTGAGAAAAAACTCGCCCGGTTCCTTGCCTGAAGCAACGCCGGGCTTTTCGAGGGCGCAAATGTACGAACGACTTTCCCAAAAAACCAAACATCATTTGTTTTTGCTCGCATGAAATGTGGGCTTGCTCGTTGAAAATTTTGCTGACAACCATAAACTGATTCCGCATGAACAATCTTCGGTACTCCTTTTTTGCCCTCATCCTGCTTCTGAAATTTCAAACTGCGGACTGCCAAACCGCCCAAATCTCCGGCATCATCAACCGCTACGCCGCCGTCACAGACATTGACACCTGCACTGGCAAACTGACGGTGAGCGACACCACAGGGTTTCAGGCCGGGGCATCTGTGCTGCTGATTCAGATGCAGGGCGCGGAGATTTCTACTGCCAACAATTTTCTGTATGGCATCATCCAATCCATGAATTTTGCGGGGCGATACGAACGTGCTGTGATAGATTCAGTGGGGCAAAACGCTATTTTTCTGCAAAAAAGGCTCGTCTACCCATACAATGTACCGGGCAAAGTACAAGCCGTGAGCATCCCACAATACGCCAACGCCACCGTGACCGACACGCTGCGCTGCCAACCGTGGAACGGCACCACCGGCGGTGTGCTCGCGCTCGACGTGGCCGGCACTTTGACATTAAATGCCCCCGTACTGGCCGACGGCGCGGGATTTCGCGGCGGCGCGGCCTACATCGGCACCGGCAACAACTGCAATTTCCTTTTTCCCGAAACCAACTATTTCTACGCACTCCCCAATTGGCGCGGCGGCTACAAAGGCGAGGGCATCGCGCTCCCGGAAGTCGGCAAAGAACTCGGTCGCGGCCCACAGGCCAATGGCGGGGGCGGCGGCAACGACCACAACTCCGGCGGGGGCGGCGGGGGCAACATCACCGATGGCGGGAACGGCGGCGATAACGACGAACCAAGCGCGCTCGGCTGTGACGGCTATTATCCCGGGGTGCGCGGCTACGCCCCTCTTTTCTCGCTCAACCGGATTTTCATGGGCGGCGGCGGCGGCGCAGGCCACGCCAACAATGCACTCGGCGGCGCGGGCATGAACGGCGGCGGCATCATCATCATCCAAGCAGCCGACATAAACGGCTCTTTCCCGGTCATTTCGGCCAATGGTTTGTCCGCCTCGTTTTCCAACGGCGACGGCGCGGGCGGCGGCGGCGCGGGTGGCACGATATGGCTGAAAGCAGATTCCGCGCCCGCCGGGTTCATCGTTCGCGCCAACGGCGGAATCGGTGGCAACACGATTAATAATAGTTCAAACCGGTGTTTTGGACCCGGCGGCGGCGGCTCGGGCGGGCGCATCCTGACCAATTTGCCCGGCATCCCTTCCCCCTCCGGCGGATTGGCGGGCGTTGTCACCGGCTCTTCCAACCCATGCAACGGCACTACCGGCGGGGCGAGCAGCGGCGACCCCGGCCTGACGGAGACGCTCCCCGATATCCCGCAAGGCGACACCGATTATTTGCTCCCGCAAATTGTGGGCGCCCCTTTGCCCGATACGGTTTGCGCTGGCGAATCGGCCATTTTTTTGGTGCTGACAAATGCCGGAAATTGGGATTTTCAATGGCAAGTAAATGACGGCACTGGCTGGCAGGACATCACGGTGGGGCCGGGATACACGGGTTTTCAAACTGATGCTCTGACAGTTGTGAATGTATCATTGTTGCAAAATGGCTACCGGTTCCGGTGCCGGGTGTTGCAGGCGAGTTGTTCCGAGGTCGTTTCGGCGGATGCGCCGCTCATGGTCGAGCCGACACCGACCGCAGGTTTTACAACATCCGTTTTTGGCTATGTCGTTGATTTCACGAATCAATCGAGTGGCACGAATTATTTCTGGGATTTTGGTGACGGCGCGACCAGCACGGCCAACAATCCGCAGCATACTTACACGGCCGAAGGCATTTTTACCGTGAATTTGTACGCCATCACAAATTGCGATACGGCGGTAGCAACCCAAACCGTGAATATCCTCCTGCCGCCGACGGCAGGCTTCAATGCCCCCCCAACGGCGACGGGCTGCGGCTCGGTGGATGTCCAGTACACCAATACTTCCTCGCTCAACGCGACGAGTTTTTCGTGGTCGTTCCCCGGCGGCAATCCCGCGACTTCCACGTTGCAAAATCCAGTGGTCAATTATTCGGCAACAGGCATTTATACCGCTACCCTGACGGTCTCGAACACCGCCGGACAGGATGTGGTCAGCGCGTTTGTGGATGTCAGCATCACGCCCTTGCCGACGGCCGATTTTCTGTTTTTTGTGCTGCCCAACAACGATGTGCAGTTTTCTGACCTGAGCCAGAATGCAAGCAGTTGGCTCTGGGACTTTGGCGACGGCACGACTTCGACCGCTCAAAATCCCACCCATACCTACACCATCGAAGCGGACTACACGGTGACGCTCACGGTGTCGAACGACTGCGGTACGGTGTCCCTCCAACAAGATGTCTCCGTGTTCTTGGCGCCGACGGCGGGCTTTTTTGTGCAAGATTCTGTGCTGGGCTGCCAAACCGTGACGGTGGATTTTCAAAACACTTCTTCGCCCAACGCGACATCGTTCGATTGGTCTTTCCCCGGCGGCAATCCGGCGACCTCGGTTTTGGAAAATCCGAGCGTTTTGTACTCGACATCAGGCACTTACACCGCGCAGTTGGTGGTCACAAACGGCCTCGGCACCGACATGGTGACACAAACTTTCACGGTGCAGGTTTATGATTTGCCAACGGCGGATTTTTCTTTCCAGTCTTTTCCCGGCGGCAAGATTCGTTTTACCAACCTGAGTCTGGAGTCGTCGGACTATACCTGGGATTTTGGCGATGGCTCGCCGCAGGTGAATGGTGTGGCGAATATTGACCACCAATACGCCGCGAGCGGAACGTACACGGTGACGTTGGTTGCGGTCAGCCCCTGTGGGGTGTCCATTTTACAGCAAAATATCGAAGTGGTGGTGTCGGGAACAGCAACGGGCGAGCCGCAGGGTCTCGGCATCGTGCGGCTTTTCCCGAACCCGGCGAGCGACTGGCTGACCGTGGATTGCTCGGAGGCGACGGCGCAACCGGTTGAGATTCAGGTTTTTGATGCGGGTGGGAGGTTGGTTTTTGAGAAAAATGAAAATTTGGGGTTGATAAATGAAATTGCGTTTGCTGGCCTTCCAACGGGGGGGTACCAGGTGAAGGTAAAATTTGAAGAGGGAAGGTTAATGCGGGCTGTTTTGAAATTTTGATTCAATTTTTCAAACAGTAACAACGTGCGGATAATTCAAGATTTTGGCATCCTGCGTCAACAACGGGCAGTTCAGCAGTACGGCTGTTGCCACGATAAGTTGGTCAGCAGGATCCTTGTGAAAATTGCCCGGCAATTGGGTGGATTGAACAATGATTTCTGGTGACAAAGGAATAAGTTGAATCTGAGGGTGAGATAAAACAGCGTTTAGCCAATCCAAAACAGGTTGTTTGAGCGTCAAACGTCCAAGTTCGACCAACTTAGCAATCTCCCAGAGCGTTATGGCGCTGACTGTCAGCACATTCGCAGATTGAATCCGAGCGACCTGAGCAGACGTGAGCCGGGCATCTTGGTTTGCCCACCAGACGAGTATATGGGTATCGAGCACAATCATTGCAACACCTCCCATTCGCCCGCCGGTTCAAACGGCAGTTCGTATTTCAACACACTGCCTTTTAGTGTGGCAGGAGGTTGCACGGGTGTCTTTTTTTGTGCCAACTCCTTTTTCAACGTGTTGACCACCAATTTTTTGTGCTCTGCCGACAACTGCTGGAAATGAAATAGAAACTGCTTGAAGTCGAAAGGCAGGGTGTTTGCCGGTATGTTTTTTTGTTCGCCGTTCATGGGCTGTTATTTTTGCAAAAGTAAGGAGAATCTGCCGTGACCGCCTCGCCGCCACAAAGAAATTATGTGTGTAGTCCGAGGTGTCAAGGGGCCGTGAAAGCCTTCGACTTGGAAGGTGTGAAACGGCCGTAAGTATCCCCCGATTCTTTGAATCGAGCTGTAAAAGCCTTCGACTTGGAAGGTGCAAAACGGCACACGAGCCTGTGGAAAGGCGGGATATGAGCTGTAAAAGCCCTTGATTTGAAAGGTGAAAACAGCAATACTCTTCATTATCTCACCATTACTGGTGCTGTAAAAGCCATCGAATTGGAAGGTGAAAACAGCAGAATCCGCATAACTCAGCACTGCCGTAAAGCTGTAAAAGCCTTTGATTTGAAAGGTGAAACAGCCTTTGCTCAACGGTTCAAATGTTTTTCAACGCTGTAAAAGCCTTCGATTTGAAAGGTGAAAACAGCACCGATAGTCTCATTCACAATTGTAAGCAAGCTGTAAAAGCCCTTGATTTGAAGGGTGAAAACAGCCGGGTATGAGCCTTTTGCGCTACCACTGCGCGCTGTAGAATCTCTTGATTTGAAGGGTGAAAACAGCGATGTCGTTTAGGTCAAAATCTTGCCGATGGCTGTAAAAGCCCTTGATTTGAAAGGTGAAAACAGCAGTTTACCGGCTAACACCGGAATGAGGAGTGCTGTAAAAGCCCTTGATTTGAAGGGTGAAAACAGCGCAATTCATCGCGGCTCATCGTTTTCGGGTGCTGTAAAAGCCCTTGATTTGAAAGGTAAAAACAGCCGCCATGTCCTTGCAGCGAAAGACTTCTATGCTGTAAAAGCCCTCGATTTGGAAGGTGAAAACAGCATCTCGTAACCCGTAGAATTCCTAGGGATTGCTGTAAAAGCCCTTGATTTGTATGGTGAAAACAGCCGGGGTCGAAGTCATAAAAGAAATTGCCGCGCTGTAAAAGCCATTGATTTGAATGGTGAAAACAGCCAAGTTAGATTCCAATTGTCTATTACTATAGCTGTAAAAGCCCTTGATTTGAATGGTGAAAACAGCATTTGAATCTCTGTAAATAGCAACAGGATTGCTGTAAAAGCCCTTGATTTGAATGGTGAAAACAGCTGTGTCATCTATGTCCAGTACTATTTGAGTGCTGTAAAAGCCCTTGATTTGAATGGTGAAAACAGCAGACCCTGCCCAAGCAATTGACAATCAAACGCTTGGGTAGTTTTTTTGCCTAAAAAAATGAATCTGGGAGGTGCTTCGGCGGGGTTTTTGCCTCATTTTTTTCATCCTGTAAGGCAATTTTTTATCTTTGCACACCCGCTCGCTTCACCAAACTGACAACCTATGTCTTCCCAACCGACACCTACTTCCGAGCGCGAATACTCGCGCAAGCCCACTTACTCCAAAAACCGTCATCCGCACTATTTCGGCCAGTACCTCAATCAAGCGCGCCATAATGCGTACATGATTATCGCCGACCTCGAAGATGAGTACGACATCCTGCGCGAAGGAGAAAAAGACAAACTGAAAGAAGATCGGCTGGCCGAGTCACCCCTATTTGACAAACTGTACAACCCCGCCTCCGATAGGCGGCCCGACGAGACGGCCCGCCTTTTGCGCGACCTCACGCGGCAGTTCCCCTTCCTGCAATGCCTCGAAACCAACCGCGAAGGTGAGCCGGTGGGCGCGCCACCCCGCGACGTAAAAAAAGCCCTCACGCAAGCCTTCGCGTTGCTCAACCAACTGCGCAACCGTTATAGCCACTTTGGTCACCCAGAAGTCGGGCTGTGGCAGTTTCCTCTGCTCAGCGTCTATCGCAAGGCCGTCGCCCGCCTCCGTCCTCGTTTTTCCCACTATACAGAGGCCGACATTCAGCATCTGTCGCCAGAAACTGGCAACCCCGCCCATTTGCCAAACGACCCTACAAAGGAGGCGTACAATGAAAAGGCTTTGATTTTTTTCACCTGCCTTTTCCTTGAGCGCGACGAGGCTTCGCGTTTCATCAGCAGGCTCTATGGCTTCCACGACACTAGCACCCTTCCGCGCCGCGCCACGCTCGATGCTTACCGAGAGTTCTGCTGCCAACTGCCGCAGCCAAAGTTGGAAAGCAGCGACATCCTGCTGGATATGTTCAACGAACTGGCGCGCTGCCCCGGCGAACTTTACGCATCGCTCAGCGAGGACGACCGCAAGCAATTTCAGCGCACACCCGACCTCGGCGATGCCGAATCGCCCGATGACGTGCCGCCCGTCGTGTTCAAAAGGCACAGCGACCGTTTTCCGTGGTTTGCCCTGCGCTACTTCGACGAAATGGAGGTGTTTCCTACCCTGCGTTTTCAAATCCAACTGGCGCAGTTTGCAATGGGGCGCTACGAGAAGAAAATAAATGCTGAGCTGCGCGAACGGGTGTTGCTGCGGCCCCTGCGCGTGTTCGCCCGTTGGCAACAAGTGGACACGACCGACCTGCGCCGCAGCCTTGATATGCTGAGCGATGACAAGGAGAAATCAAAATTGTTAGAAAAAACTCTACCCGACTCGTGGCGGGTGTTAGAGCGTGGCAAGTGGCAACTCCGTGCTGAAATTGAGCAATTTGCCACCCGCTACCGGTTCGACGACAACTGCATAGGCATCCGCTTTGTGCCGGAGGGTGAGCAGCACGGTTTTCCTGAACTCCCCACTGAACGCGACGCAAGAGGCCGCTACCAATTCTCGCCCGCCGACCAACCCGATGCTGTCATCAGCACCTACGAACTCGCCGCGCTTTTTCTCCACCAACGGCTCCACGGCGCGGCGCAATCCGAGGCGTTTATTCAAGACTACATCCGCCGCTTCCGCGCACTTTGCGCCGACATGAAAGCAGGGAAAGTACCGCCTGCCGAAGTGCCACCTTTTGTTCAAAAAACGCCCAAAAACGAACCGCGCAAGCCAAAAGACAAAGAATTGCTTGCACAAAGCAAGACTTTGCGTGAGAAACGTTTCAAAGAGACAGATGCGATGCTGGAGAAAAACTATGGCATCCCGCTCCGCTATCTGCCCGACGCTTTTCGAGAATATCTACTCGGCTACCGGAAAGACTCTTATCGCCACGCGGCTTTGGAAAAACTCAAAGCCAAACTCAGGGAAACGCGTAACCTGATGAAAGACATCGGTTATGTGAAGGAGAAAATTATTGACGAAAGGACGGGAAAAGAAAAGGAAATAGAGAATCTCAAATTGCCTACTCACCCCGATATGCGTCAAGCACCCAAATCGGGCGACATCGGCAGTTGGCTGGCAGAGGATATTGTGTTTTTAAAGCAGCCCGACCGCGACAGGCGCGGCAAACCCAACGATGCGCAGTACGTCATTTTGCAAAAAATGCTTGCCCTTTTTGGTGGATACCGTGAACAACTCGCGCCCTACTTTGAGGAGTTGGGATTGGCGGGCAAAAATGCCGAAGCGCCGCATCCTTTTTTGGATAAGGTGAGTTTGAAAGATTGCAACAGCATCCTCACTTTTTACGACCGCTATTTGTGGGCGCGTTTCGATTATGTGGAAGCGGCTATTCGCGACATTGACCCTGAATTCGGAGTAACACCATTCAAAAAGAAAGGAATTAAGGGTCTCGAAGAAGACGAAATCCGTCAGCGTTATGGCCATGTTCTTCCTATCGAAGAAAAAACCGCTTTGGAAAAAGAGTATTCAGGTTTGCCAATATTCCTGCCGCGTGGCTTGTTCAATGCTGCCAACGAAGTCGCGCTGCGAAAAATGGGAAAGTTGCAGCCTGAAGACAAAACAGCCAATATGATACTCGGCCTTGACCGTTATTCCGGTGGCAGCGCACAGCCCATGTACGAATTGCCTCGTTATATGTTGCCACCCGGCGAGCGCGGCGAACGTGGTGAACCGGTAGAAGTAAAAAAGTATCTCGCTTGGATAAAAACTGAGCAAAAGCGACTGAGCGGCTCCAAAAATTTGCGCCCTGCCGAAGATGATTTGAAAAAAAGTCTTGGCAAAGAAGCCAATCGCCTCTACGAGCGCGAACAAGTCATCCGCTATACCCAAGCACTCGACCGCGCCTTATGGTTCATGGCAATTGACCGCGCCGCCCGTCGCAGCAAGGAATTCAACATGGATTTTGCAGGGAAAACGCTGCGTGACATCGAACAGGTGCTGACCAGCGAAATCCACGTCGGCAAACAAATCGGCCATGTCACCTTGAATGACCAACTCACTATCCGCCGTTATGGCGAAATGCGGCGTGTACTCAAAGACCGCCGCCTCGGAAATTTGCTGGCACATTTTACCCAACCTCGCCATGTCGAACACGAGGATATCAAAAAGGCTTTCGAGCAACATGAGCGGCGAAGGATTCCTTTTTTTGAGCGTGTTTACAAGTTTGAAAAAATCATTTTTGAACACTTTGAATCGGAAGTATGGTCGCATTTTAACGGCAGAAACAATCGTGGCTACTTCGAGCATTGGGATTATTTGACTCCTGCTTATGAGAAATTAACTGACGAAAGCGCCTTAGGAGTCGGGAGATTAAATCTCGGCGACCTTCGCAATATGTTGATTCATAACGAAGTGCCTTTGCCCGAATTATTACCTTTGCCGACCGACACCGCTTCCTGCGTCCATTTGGTGGACAGCATTTTCGACCAGACTCAAGGTTATTATGACCGTCTGCTCGAACTGCTCGGTTTGCCGGCAATTGAACTCGATATTTTCACCTCCGACAACGTCAACCATGTTTGATTGGCTCTTCCATCCTGTAAAAGACAGCAAACCTTACTGGCTCGAATTATTGCCACCCCTCGTCACTATCGCACTGGCAGTTGTGGGTTATTGGTGGGGGTTTAGAGTTTGGAAAAAGCAAAAACAAGAGGAACTTCGTATTGCAAAAAATCAGCAACGAGAAGCCGCTCGAATTGCGGCGTGTAAGGCTGTCTGGTCACTACTGGCCTATATGTCTGAAAAAGAACACAGTAAAACTGTATTCGTAGCACGAGGCGATGCCCAACAAAAAACCTGGCATTTGCGCCGAACTCAAGCAGAAGACTACTTGAAACAAATAGAAGAAGTATTTTTCACACAAGGTCATGGCATTTTCATGCCTCCCGAAGTACGCGATGACGTGTACGAATTTCGCTCGCGCGTTTATCGTCTTTTGGAAAGCGCCAATCGCCAAAGCGATACATCTTCGGAACTTGTTACCGTCACCAATCCGGACGTGATTGAAAAAGTAGTTGAACTGCGAGGGCGACTGAATAAACAATTACGGGAACAGATGGCTTAATCTCTCTTCTTTGCTCTTTCTCCTTCCTGCAGTTCCAATATTCGTGAGTTTCCTCGTCCAAACCGAACCAAGTAAATCCCCTTGCTGCAGCCCGCACTGACAAAAATCACCCCTTGGCGCAAGATAAAACCATGATGCTCCCGCGCAGATTCCGCATTTTTGCGCAGCCATGAAAGATTCTCTCGCCCATCTGCGCAGCGCCGTCGAGCGCATATATCAACACCTGAACACCGCCGCACAGCGGTCGAAGCCACTCATCGCGCGCGTGCACCCACAGCAAAAACACAGCGCCACCAACCTCATCCATTACCTCGCACTCCGGCGCGAAGATTTGCGCCCTATGCAAGATGATTTGCACGACGCGGGGCTTTCTTCTTTGGCCAGTTCCGAAAGCCACATCTTGCGCCAAGTGCAGGCCGTGTTGCAGCGTTTGGGCGTTGTTTTTCCGCCCTGCTTGGTGTTGTCACCAAGCAGACATGCCCACCGACTTTGCCCTATCATTTATCTTTGTCGGCAAGAAACCCACTCAACTTCATGTACCCCGGCAATCTGCAACAGCGATATACCGCCCTGCACTTCACCACTGCCGCCGTCAGGGGTTGGAAATATCTGCTTCGCCCGGACAAATATAAACACATCATCACCGATTCGCTGGATTGTCCGTACCATTGTTCACCGATGCCGTCGTGCCACAAAAGACGGAGCACATCCATCGAAATCTTGTGCAGACTGGAAGTTGGCTGCTACGCTAAAAGAGCATTTCTCTTCTTTCGTCGCTTTCTATCTGTCCACTAACCTGAATTAACCCTTCCTGACGCATTTTTGGTACGGCGAGGATTGGCCGCTCCCCGCACGAGGTACGTCCGCTTGGCACAACACCAAGCAGGGTGAAAATCCAACAATTTTGATGCATCCGCCGCACTTTTGTTCCTCCCCCCACTTTTTTTCTTCCCATCTGTAACATAAACTTTGCCCCCGCGTCTCTTCTTCAACTAAGCGCCGACAACCCGTATGAACAGGGCGATTTTTCAAGAACAGGTATTTCCTATCCGCCACAAACTCTACCGTTTTGCGCTGCGCATCACGGGCAGCGTCCAGGAAGCCGAGGATGTGGTGCAGGAAGTGCTGGAAAAAATCTGGAAAACGCCCGCCGAACAGAGCGAAGCCGTGCAAAACTGGGAAGCCTGGTGCATGACTTTGACGCGCAACCGCTCGCTCGACAAAGCCCGTAGCCAAAGTCTCCGCCGCACCGCTCCGCTCGACGGCTTGGCCGAACGCTCCAACGGAACAACCAACCAAGCCCATACCGTCGAAAACCGCGACTTGGCCGACCAAGTAAAACAAATGATGCAGGCATTGCCCGAAAAACAACGCCTCGTGATGCACCTCCGCGACCTCGAAGAACTGAGTTACGAAGAAATAGCCGAAGTGCTGAACATCAGCCTCGACCAAGTAAAAGTAAACCTGCACCGCGCTCGCAAAGCCATCCGAGAACAATTGACCGCAACTTTGAACCACCTGACAACTTCATAAAAACCTGTAAATCCTGTCAGAAATGAAAAATTTCAGCGATATCCAAACACTGCTCGATCGCTACTGGGAAGGCGAAACGACGCTGGAAGAAGAGCGCGCCCTCAAAGCCTACTTTGCTTCCGGCCAAGTGGACGAGCGCCTGCGCAGCGTCGCCCCCCTTTTCCAAGCATTGCGCGAGGAGCAGACCGTCCAATACACCAAACCGAAAACGGTAGAATTGAGGCCCGTCCACTTTGCATGGCAAAAATTGGCCGCCGCCGCGGTTGCTTTGTTGCTGACCGCCAGTATGTGGTGGTGGGGAAGCCAAGAAAAGTTGATGCAAGGGAAAATTGCGGAACAACCCGCAGCTGCTCCGCCGCCTCCAATCGTTCCGCAAGAGAAATCGGTTGTGGAAGAAACAAAAATCGCCGCAGCGGAAGAAACCAAACCGCCAGTGCTGACAAAAAAAACCAACACCAAACGCAAAAAGCCGGCAACGGCCAAACCCCTCGACCCCGAAGCAGAACAAGCCATGGAAGAAATCATGGCTGCCCTGGCCCTCGTTTCCTCAAAAATCAAAAAAGGCAAACAAGAAGCCGCCAAAGGTGCTATCCACCTCGAAGCCGTGGACAAAGTGTTCAAGAAAAAATCGGAAGGATGAGTGGGGGTTTCAGGTTGCTGGTTTCGGGTTGCTAGTTGTGCGTTTTTCTGAAAACTACCGCGTAGATTCCAATAAATTCTCCCAATAATTAACCCGAAACCAGCAACCCGAAACCTCGAAACCAATAACCATATTCAAAATCAATCAGTCACAACAACATTCAATTTCGCTATGAAAAAGTCCCTATTCCTGCTGGCTGCCTTCTTCTTGACAGCCACGCTCAACCTCTCGGCGCAAAACGACGCCATCACCCGCTTTTTTGAAAAATACGTGGACGACGAGCGTTTTACCGTCGTCTTCGTCAGCCCGAAAATGTTCCAAATCGTCTCGAAAATCGAGACCAACGACGAAGAATGGAACCAAGTGCGCGACATCGTAAAAGACATCAGCGGCCTGCGCGTGCTCGTCGCCGACAGCATTGACGACGGCCTTTCGTACTACAAAGACGCGCTCAGCAAAGTCCCCACCGGGGAGTACGAAGAATTGCTCACTGTGCGCGACGGCAAAGAAAACGTCCGTATTTGGGTCAAAGACGCCAGCAACATCATCGAAGAACTGCTCCTGCTCGTGGGTTCGCCGGATGAATTTGTGCTGCTCAGTTTCACTGGCAAAATTGACCTCGACAAAATCTCCGAATTGTCCAAAACACTCGATATTGACGGGGCGGAACATTTGGACAAAGTGAAAACCAGCAAGAAGACCAAAATCAAAGTCGAACCCGGCACCGAAAACGACAAAAACTAAATCGCTATGAGAGCAATCATCATCACCTGCCTGTTTTTCAGCACCCTGACTGCACAGGCACAAGACTACGGCCTCTACTGGAAATACAAAGATTACGACGGCATTTCCTTCACCGTGCCCTCCACACTCATAGACATCGGTTCGTGGTTTGTGGAAGAAAAAAGCGAGCGAAAAATGCTCCGCAAAATCAACAAAGTCCGCGTGATGTACTTTGAAGACGGCAGCCCGCTGACAGAGCGCGACCTCCGCCGTTTCCACCGGAAGGCCAAACGCCGCCACTTGGAAGATTTGGTGTACGTCCGGGAAGGGAAAACCCACGTCCGGGTGATGGCGAAAGAACGCCGCGACGCCCTCCGCAAAATCGTGGTGTTCGTACAATCGCCCGAAGAATTTGTGCTCGTCACCGTGAAAGGCCGCCTCCGTTGGGACGACATCAACCGGGTCATCGAAAAGTACGGCAAGGATGCCAAAAAGGACGGAAAACCGCTCGTGCCCCCCGTGATAAAAGTACCCGTTTCGAGGGTTTGATTATTGAGTGCCAACTTTTTACAATAAAAAAACCGGCTGCATCGAAACTTCGATACAGCCGGTTTTTTTATTGGTCAACTTCCCGAAATCACTCGTCGTCGTCGTCGAATTTGCGCTTGTCGTAGCCCGCATCTTCCAGCGTCTCATTGTCCACCTCCCAATCGTCGCCGCCGGGGCGCACGGGGCGTTTGCCGCTTGGCAGGCGCACCTTGTCGCCGATGGGTTTTCCTGCAGGCCTGTCCACATCGTCCGAAGCAAGGAACGGGTCGTGGGAAGACTCGCCCACGGCTTCGCTGCGGCCACCAGAGTTTGCGATATTCTTGCCGTCCACACTTTTGGTGGCGTGCGGCACGAGGCGCAGGCGCTCCTTTTCGATCAGATTGCCCGTCACGATACAAATACCGTAGGTCTTGTTATGAATGCGCAAAAGAGCATTTTTCAAATCCTGCACATGGCGCTGTTGGCGGGTCAGCATACGTTGCAACATTTCCAAATCAGTGTGCGCCGTCGAGTCGTCGTACCAGTCGCCGCCCTGCTGATTGAAGCCGTTTTCGTTCAGGTCGTCAATCTGTTGTTGCGTCCTGTTCAGTTCATCTTGAGCTTGCGCCAATTTTTCGTCAATCAGCACTTTGAATTCCTGAAGATCCTCGTCGCTGTACCGTACTTTTAAATCCTGAGACATGATAAAGAGGTCAGTTTTTGTGAAAAACGTGTTGATACGGAGTTAATATAGGGGGGCAAAATTAGGTCAAAAAAAACTTTGGCAATCAAGTGGTTTGAAAAATTTAATACAGGCACATCATAATTTTTTCAAAAATTCATTTTAAAAAAACCATTTTTGACTTTGAAAATCAGCCGTTTAAAATGGAGTGTCGGATAGGCGGCAAAACCCAAAAGCAGAAAATTTGCCTTACTTTTGCCCGCCATTCTCCCTGACTGAATATGATAGAGACAAAATCACCACGCCGCAAAACTGCCCCCGCCCAACTCACCGAGGCCTACCGCCAAGAAGTCTTGAGCGACTTCCGCATCTGCTGCCTAAGCCGCGAGGCCAGCGTCATCGCCCGCCGCGAAGTGCTCATGGGCAAAGCCAATTTTGGCATCATCGGCGACGGAAAAGAAGTCGCGCAAGTCGCCATGGCCAAAGCTTGGCGCAAAGGCGATTTTCGCTCCGGCTATTATCGCGACCAAACACTTATGCTGGCGCTTGGTTTGATGAACCTCGACGAATTTTTCGCGCAGCTCTACGGCGACCCCTACGGCGACCCTTTTTCCGGCGGTCGGCAGATGAACTGCCATTTCGCCACACCGTTCGTTGACGAAGCGGGCAATTTTCTCGACCTGAAAAACCGCTACAACATCACCGCCGACGTGGCACCTACCGCAGGCCAGATGGCGCGCGGCCTCGGCTTGGCATTCGCCTCCAAAAAATTCCGCGAAATCCCCAGCCTCTGCGGTGAACTCTCCGACCAAGGCAACGAAGTCGCGTTCGTCACCATCGGAGATGCCTCTACCTCCGAAGGCGCGTTTTGGGAAACCATCAACGCCGCCGGGGTGATGCAGGTGCCGCTCTCCATCAGCGTGTGGGACGACGGCTACGGCATCTCCGTCCCCAAAAAATTTCAGACCACAAAAGAGAGCATTTCCGAAATCCTCGAAGGTTTCCGGGCCGACGGCGCGAACGACACCAACGGCATCAGCATCTACACCGGCAAAGCATGGGACTACCCCGGTCTCTGCCAACTTTACCGCGACGCGACCGACGAAATGCGCGTGACACACCGCCCCGCACTTTTCCATATCGAAGAGGTGACGCAGCAACTCGGCCACTCCACCTCCGGCGACCACCGCCGCTACAAAAGCCCCGAACGCCTGGCTTGGGAAGAAGAATTCGACTGCAACCGCCGCATGGCCGAGTGGATGATGGACAACGGCATCGCCACGCCCGAAGACATCGAGCGCATCAAAGCCGAGGCAAAAAAAGAGGCTTCCGAATCTGCCCAACGCGCCTATCGCGGCTACCACGACAAAGTGGCGGAATTGAAAAACGAACTCGCCGCCATTTTGACCGCCCACCCCGACACGGCTGACGTGAGCACGATCCTGAACGAATTGGCACAAAAACGCGAGCCGCTCCGCTACGAATTGTTGCAAACCGCCCGCCGCGCCTTTTTTGTTTTGGGAAATAAAAACAGCCCCGCGAGCGAGCCATTGCAAGGTTTTATCAACCGCGAAAAGTTGGAGGGAGACTTTATATATTCCAAAAATCTGCTCAGCGAAACACCTCAATCACCGCTCAATATCTCAGCAGAACCCGCCATCTATTCCGACGAATCTCCGTTCAAAGACGGATTCGAGGTGCTGAATGCCTGCTTCGACAAGAATTTTGAACGCCACCCCGAACTCATCGTTTTCGGCGAAGACGTGGGCCACATCGGCGACGTGAACCAAGGCCTGCGCGGGATGCAGCAGAAATATGGCGAAGAGCGCGTGTTCGATACCGGTATCCGCGAGTGGACCATCATGGGGCAAGCCATCGGCCTCGCCATGCGCGGCCTGCGCCCCATCGCCGAAATCCAATACCTAGACTACCTGCTCTACGGCCTCTCGCCACTCTCCGACGACCTCGCCACGCTGCGTTGGCGCTCCAATAATCTGCAAGCCGCACCCGCCATCATCCGCACCCGCGGCCACCGGCTCGTGGGCGTGTGGCACAGCGGCTCGCCCATGGGTATGATGCTCGGCTCTTTGCGCGGGATGCACGTCTGTGTGCCGCGCAACATGACCCAAGCCGCCGGGATGTACAACACCCTGCTCCGCTCCGACGACCCGGCCATCGTGGTCGAAGTGCTCAACGGCTACCGCCTGAAAGAACGCCTGCCCGACAACGTCGGCACCTTCACCGTGCCGCTCGGCGTACCTGAAATCCTGCGCCCGGGCAAAGATCTGACCCTTATCACTTATGGCGCATCCGTGCGCATCGCCGAAGAAGCCTGCATGATACTTTCGGGGCATGGCATTTCGGTCGAACTCATTGACATTCAGACACTTCTGCCATTCGACTTGCAACAGGTTTGTATTGAAAGTTTGAAAAAAACAAACCGCGTGGTGTTCCTCGACGAAGACTTCGAAGGCGGTGCCTCGGCTTTCATGCTCCAACAGGTTTTGGAAAAACAGGAAGGCTATCGCTGGCTGGATGCACAGCCCGTCACACTCGCTGCCAAGCCACACCGCCCGGCCTATGGACAAGATGGCGATTACCATTCCAAGCCACAGGTAGAAGATGTGGTGGAGGCCGTGCTGAGAATGATGCGGGAGGCAGAGCCGGGGCGGTTTTGAATGTTAAGCCACCAGCATTTTCAGAAATTAGTATCGGAAAAAACAGGCTGCTGTGTGCAAACTTTGTACTTGGCAAAATACTAACTTTGCCAAGTCATATTTTTTCGCACACCAATACCATAAAATCATGAAACCACTCTGCCTCGCTTTTTCCATTTTTTCCTGCTTGAGCCTTTGTGCCCAAACTGCTCCCTTTCAAGTTCTTGCCGCTGCCGGCGATGCCATCGAAACTGGCGGCCTCCGAATGTCCTACACGGTCGGGGAAGCATTCATCGAACTGCACGACGGCACTGATGACTATACTTGGGCGAGCGGCTTCCAACAGCCCGATTACAACGGTATCGTAGCCACCCATGAGCCGGGGGCAGGAGCCATCCAAGTAACCCTATTCCCCAACCCGGCAAATGATTTGATTCGATGGAATATCGAAGGAATGAAAGGCAGCGAACGATTTACTTGGCGGCTTTTCGGCGCCACGGGTTCACTCTTGCAGCAAGGTGATGCTGCCGACACTGGCTCGATTCAATTGTCCATCTTTTCCCCGGGAAGTTATGTCCTGATTTTTTCCGACCAGCAAGGCCTGTTGCTGCCCAAAAGATTTCTGATTGCGCGGTAACCCCCTGCCATTTTCCCGCCTTATCCCTGCGCTTCACCGCATCTTTTGATTTTTCACCTTTAAAACACATTTTTTTGAAATGAAAAACTTTCTCCTCCCCGTCCTCGGGCTGTTACTACTTTGCCCGCTTTTCGCACAACAAACTGTACCTCAAGGAATCAACTACCAGGCTGTTTTAAGAAACGGAAATACCATTCTTAATAATAAACCCGCAGAAGTAACATTTTCCATTCTGGATGGCTCACCTACCGGAACACTTGTTTTTCAGGAAAAACACACCGACACTTCCAACGCATTGGGGCAACTCATTCTTGTTATAGGCACCGGCACACATATCGGCGGGGTGCCATTTGCGGAAATTGACTGGTCGCAAGGGCCGAAATTTCTAAAAATTGAAGCAACTGTTGACGGCAGCACTTCTATCATATTGGGTACGCCCCAAATTCAGAGTGTGCCGTATGCGCTTGCCGCCAATCCAGTCGGCACGGCGGGCGGCGATTTGTCCGGCCAATTCCCCAACCCAAACGTAGCAAGACTACAAGGAAATCCGGTCAGCAGCACCCCTCCTGCGCCGGGTCTCGTCCTGAAATGGAATGGCACCGAATGGGCACCCGCTCAAGATGTTGATACCGGCGACGATTGGGGCGCACAAGTCGCCCAATCAGCCGTGCCGCTGACTGGCGACGGCAGCACTACCCCGCTCACCCTGCTCCCTGAATCCATCACCAGCCAGTTTATCCAAAATGGCGCGATTCAAACAATTGACATCGCCAATGGTGCCATAAATGCGGCAAAATTGAACGATATGGGAGCAAGTGACGGCCAGATTTTGAAATGGAATGGCAGCGCATGGGCGCCAGCAACAGATGAAATCGGAACCCTCGGAAGCGACAACAGTGCCGAGAACGAAGGGAAACTGACAGTACAACCAGGGGCAGCCAATACATCCGTCATCGCCTCCAACACGATCAACTCGACCAACGTAACCATTGAGGTAAACAGCCCAGGGCTGAGCATAACAGAATCGGCCAACAAAATCACGATCAGCAATACGGGCGATACCGACCCGACCAATGACTTGACCATAACCAGCGAGGCAGAAGGCGATGTAACCGGGCCATTCTCCGACCTCCAAATTGGGACGGACAAAGTTGGCAGCAACGAAATTGCCACCGATGCTGTGGGAAGTTCGGAAATTGCAACAAACGCGGTAGGCAGTGATGAAATCGCCCCCAATGCAGTCGGCGCATCGGAAATAGCTGCCAATGCAGTGGGCAGCGATGAAATCGCTACTGATGCCGTAGGGCAAGCCGAAATAGCTGCAGGTGCAGTCGGCAATTCCGAATTGGCCGATGGTGCTGTGACAACCGTAAAAATAGCCGATGATGCCATCACGGGTGCAAAAATTGCTCAAATGGGTGCCGCGGATGGACAAGTGCTCAAATGGGACAACGCCAACCAAACATGGGAACCTGCCAACGATGACACTGGCATCCCGGATGGGGACGCCAGTGCCGAAAACGAGGGCAAACTGACCGTAGAGGCAGGCTCGGCCACTTCGTCCGTCATTTCTTCCAACACCGCCAACTCTTCGGATGTGACTTTGCAAGTCAGCGGCTCAGGCCTCGGCATCTCTGAATCGGTTGGTACCAACACCATTACATTGACCAACACTGGCGACACCGACCCGAATGACGATTTGAATATTGGAGACTCGGCTGGCGGCGACCTAACTGGCTCTTTTCCGAACCCCGGCATTGCTGCCAATGTCATTGGCTCTACCGAGATTATCAACGGCAGCATCACGGCAGCCGATATCGCTGCAGGAGTCATCCCCACCTCATTGCCACCCAACGGCCCTGCGAGTGGCGACCTGACCGGCTCTTATCCTGCGCCCGATATCGCATCCAATGCCGTCGGCTCTAACGAAATAGCAAACGGCAGCATTCAAGCAGTGGACATTGCCCCCGGAGTCATCCCCACCATTCCCACCTCTTTGCCGCCCAATGGCCCTGCGAGTGGCGACCTGACCGGCTTTTATCCTGCACCCGACATCGCACCCAATGCCGTCGGCTCTAACGAAATAGCAAACGGCAGCATTCAGGCAGTTGATATCGCTGCGGGAGTTATCCCCACCTCATTGCCGCCCAACGGAACGGCAGGCGGCGACCTCGGTGGCACATACCCCAACCCAATTGTAGATGCTCTTCAAGGCCGCCCTGTGTCCAATACTAACCCCGGGACAAATCAAGTGCTCAAATGGAATGGTTCTGCATGGGCGCCGGGGATTGATAATACGGGTGGCTCTTCCCAATCCAACTGCGGCAGGTTGCTCACCACAGGTATCGTCGGGGTATCTGGCAATGTAAACGCCTGCCCTGATGACCAATACCGGCTGACTATACGCGGCGAGGACAAACAAGGATTGTACATTGATGCTAACAGCGGCGGCAATGTGCTTGGCGCCCGTATAGAAGCCAATGGTGGCAGCGGCTCAAATGACGGTATTATCCTATTGGCAAGGGCTAACGACAACAGTTCCAACGGATTGATTATTGCGGCAGACAGCGATAATCCGAATGATAATGATGTGACTGGAATCCGCATGGTAGCAGGTGGAGATGAGTTTGATATTTCTGAAGACAATAATGGCCAAGAGCAAAACTATGGCATATACATTGACTTGAAAGACAATCCTGACAACAACCCAAGCCCAGGCTTTGACATTCCTGACAACCAACGAGACATCGGCTTATATGTAAAATCCGAAAATTTGACCAGTGACTATGCCGCATATTTTGATGGTGATGTGGGCATTCCGCACGAGATTGAATTCATAAACACCACAACCGGTGCCCAATGGGCGCTTTACATTGAAAAAAACAACACCGTTAACTGCGGCGGATTTAACAACGCAAACGACCTGATACTGGATTATGAGGGTAACATATTGGGACTATTCAGACAGAATGATGGTGTTTATTGTTCTGCTTCTGATGCCCGACTCAAAGAAAACATAAAGAATCATAGTTCCGTCATGAAAAACCTGCTGAATCTTCGCCCCGTTTCCTACAACTTTATATCTGACAAGGACAAAATGAGGACTACCGGCTTCATTGCGCAAGAGGTAGAACCTCTTTTCCCCGAGCTCGTCAATCGCACTTCTTCTGACAAGTATGGCGAACTCCTCAGCCTCAATTACGACGGCTTCTCCGTCATCGCCATCAAAGCCATCCAAGAACAGCAGGCTATCATAGAAGCCCAACAGGCCAAAATCGAAAGCCAGGAAACGCGCCTCAGTTCGTTGGAAAAAGAAATGGCCGAATTGAGGGCGCTCGTGAAAACGGCGACCGCCGAAAGGACAGACAAGGGCAGCGAAAAGTGATCCTTCCTGCTCCAATATTGTGACGGGGCGAACATGACTGGTCGCCCCGTCACTTTTTAGTAGCCAACACAAAGTGGTTTTGAATAAAGGATGTGTGCCATTGACTGCAAACTTTCTAAACTACTCTAAACGGATTGTACCACGCCATGCGCCACATATTTTGGCTCGCCTTGACCGGCTCATTTTGCTTCTTTTTCTACGGATCGCTCCCAGCCCAACAAACGAGCGCGAGCATTCGGCAGCATCTGACAAAAACGGGGTATTTGCTCGAACAGGGGCAATTCGTGGCCGCATTGCAGGAGGCCAAAACAGCACAAACCAAACTGAACGATCCAGCCCTCGCACCCGATACGTTGGCCGCAGAAGTCCAATTGTGGATAGGGAGATGCTATATGCTGCTGGGCAGGCGGTTGGGGAGGATCCATCTTGATTCGGCGCTGACACTGGTGGGCGATGTGCAAACAACCCTGCGTCACACTATCGAAATTTATCTTTCCATAAATGAGCAGCGGCTAAATAATGCCATAAATTTTTTCAGTGCAGGCCAAGGAAAAAACGACTGGATGTTGGCGGAAACCCACCTCGCGGCGGGCAGAAGGTATTTGAGCCAGAACCAATCAGACCCCGACCCAAAAGCCCTCGTTCACATGCAGCAAGCAGAGCAGTTGATCGAAAAAGCAGGATTGCACACGTCTTTGAGCGCAGCGCAATGCGAGACACTCCGAGGGTTTTATTTATGGAAAAAAGAAAAAAACTATGAAACGGCTATTGAGCATTTCAAAAAAGCAGCAGCCATTTATCAACAAAAAGGTGGCTCCAACAGCAATTTTCTACCGCCCGTTTATGTGAACATGGGCGGGTGCTACAACGACGCGGGCGATTCCAGAAAATCTTTGGACTTGTATCATTCAGCCCTAGAGAATTTTTTGGCGCAGGACGAGGCGTTAGCGAACTTGACCGGACGAGCCGAAGCACACCCCCATTTGCTCAGCGTCTATAACAACTTGGGCAAGTCACACGGCGATTTGGGCGAGTTTGCGCTGGCCATCCAATATTTAAAAGAGGTGGTCAAAATATCGCCGCGCGGTCGCTATTGGAACAATCTCGGCAACGCCTATATGCAAAAGGGAGAGATGCGAGACGCGGAAAAATGTTTTCGCGCTGCGCTGGATGACTTCTTGAATCAAAATAAACTCGACTCTGCCGAGGTGGCGCGCCCCTATCACAACTTGGGCGTAATCCTGCGGGGCAGGGGGAATATTGACTCCGCCCTGGTGTACGAATTCACCTCCCTACCCTATCGCAAAAGCGAAGGTTTTTTCACGCTGGACGTCGCCCGCACCTACGCAGGCATCGGCGAATGCTATGCAATTTTGAAAAAACACCAAACTGCCATCGCCTACTTCGACACCGCGCTGTGGATTCAGCACCACAAAATGCCTTCCGGCCAACACCCCGAAATTGCTTCCGCCTTTCTTTCAAAATCCGAAAGCCTGTTCCTGCTGGGCGACCGCGACCGCTCTTTTCAACTGATAGACAGCGCACTATATGCGGGAGGCTACCATGAAAACAATTTTTCCGACGTGCTTGCCCCATTGGAAGTTTTGGCCGCTTTGAATCAAAAAGGCGCGTTTTTGCAACAGATTTTTCAGAAAAACGGAGATGAAACTTATTTGGCACAATCTGAAAAAACCTACCAAACCGCCGCCGCCGCTATCCGCCATTTCCGCAACACACTGCTCGAAAACGAATCGAAGGCCATCATCTCTGACCGGTTTCGCGCCATTTTCAGCGGCGGTATAGAGACGGCGCTCGAACTGCACCGCCTCCACTCCGAAGATGGCACATATTTTCAACGCGCATTCGCGCTGGCCGAGCAAAGCAAAGCCCTGACGCTGTTGGAAGGTGTGCGCTCATCGGGCGCAGAAAAATTTGCGGGCATACCCGACAGCCTGCTGGAGCGCGAGCGGCAATTGGCACGAGATATTGCAGACACGGAAATCAGGTTGAAAAAATATCAGGAACAGGGGCTTCCGTCCAATGACGCACGTTTCCGGCAGGCAAAAGACCTTTTGTTCCAACAACAACGCGCCGCCGAAACTTTCCAGCGCGGCCTGCTCGCGGGCGGATTCGCCGATTATCACAATTACAAATACGGTGTCACTTTGGCTACCCCGGACTATGTTCGCCAAAAAATGTTGAAACCCGGCCAATGCCTCGTGGAATACTTCGTGGGCGACCGTGACATTTTCATTTTCGTTGTGAAACCAGCAGGTTTTTATGTAGAAAAAACACCCGCCGATTTTCCCCTCGAAAAATGGGTGGACACGCTGGCACACGGACTGTACGGCTATTACACGGCCACTGCCCCACCCCGTTCGCTGCGCATCAAATGCCGCAACGAGTACGTGCGGTCTGCTACCAATTTGTATAGAAAAATGATAGCGCCGATAGAAAAATACATAGAAAATAGCGTGGTCATCGTGCCAGACGGCGCATTGAGTTACATACCTTTTGAGGCATTGCTCCGCAAAAAAACCGATAGCCTCGACCGTTTTGATTTGTATGACTATTTTGGAAAAAACCGCGTGATCAGTTATTGTTATTCGGCCACCTTGCTGCGCGAATTGCGGGAGAAAAAACACGAGCCGTCGCCCGCCACGAGCGTACTCGCATTTGCCCCTTTTTTCACTGGCGATACGTCTCTGTTTGTCGGCCTCAACACGCCGGGCGGGCTGAAAGACGACGAAAGCGACCCGCTGCTCCATTCGGGCGAAGAAGTCTATCAAATAGCAAAAATGCTGCGCGGCAAAGCTTGGTACGGCACCGATGCCACCCGCCAAAAATTCATAGATTTCTGCCATACCGCCCGCATCCTGCATCTTTCGACTCACGGGCTGGCCGATACGCTCACGGGGGAGTTTGCGTTTCTCAATTTCGCCGCCACCCGCCCTGGCCAGAAACCCGAAAAGTTGTATGTAAAAGACCTTTACACGCTCTCGCTCAAGGCCGACCTCGTGGTACTCTCCGCTTGCCAAACAGGCACGGGGCGATTGCAGGGCGGCGAGGGGGTCATCAGCATTGCCAGGGCATTCGCCCTCGCGGGTGCGAAGAGTATTGTCACCACGTTGTGGAGCGTCCGGGAAGACAGCACGAAAAGATTGATGCTGCTTTTTTACACCCATATCCTCGACGGGATGCCTTATGATCAAGCATTGGCGCGGGCAAAGACGGACTTTATCCGCAAAGGTGGAGAAGAGGCGCACCCGTTCTTTTGGGCGGGCTTCAGCGGGATCGGATTTTAGGCAAAAGGCGTTGCAAATCAGCGTGGTAGGGGTGCTCGTCGGATTTCCGAATTTGCTTCAGCAATTGTTTGGCTTCCGGGTCTTCGGCACCTTTTTGGGCGAGCAGGCTCAGCAATAAATACCATTCGGCATCGGCGGCGTAGCCATCGTCGCGCAGCAGTTTCCTGAAATCGGCGGCGGCGGCGGCATAGTTTTCCAAACGAAAATTGGCGTGGCCGCGCAAGTAGGTAGAAACCGGCGAAAGCGTGTCGGAATCGGTGGAAAGCAGGTTCACGACCGCCGGATAGTCCTGCTCCGCAAACTTTTTTTCTGCTTGTTTCTCCGCAGAAAGCGCACCCCTGTCTGTGCCACTTTTCAAAGTACCGGCCCACTCCGCCGACGATTTTTGATAGGCTTCTTCTGCCATGGCTAAGTAGCGGGTGCCACTCACGCTGGATGTGTTTTCTTTTTTGGTGGGAAACTGCGGCTGGTGCGGTTTTTTGTTGCCTTTTGTGGGAGAGGGCGGCAGTTCGGCGACTTTATCTTCTTCCTGTGTTGTTGGTGAAGGGTCTATTGTGGGAAGGGTGTCTGGCTGAGCAATGGGTGCTTCGGGGAGTTGTTGCCGGGTATTCCAAACCGTGACGGCTATGATGCCCACCAAAACAGCCGCAGCGGCAGCCATCAAAATGCGCCGGAACGATACCGACATACCGCCATCTTGCGGCATTTCTTTGACGGTCGCGCCCGGTTTTTCTTGTCCGGCCACAATTTCGGCAGATTGCTCCCGGTATATTTCTTCCATTTGGCGGCGCAGGTCGAGCACGTCTTTTTCGCCCGTGGCTGCCATCAGGTCGCGGTGCAGATCCACGGTTGCCGCCAGTTCCGGGTTGGCGTTCATTTCCGCTTCAAAAGCAGCCCGCTCTTCCGGCGAAAGGCGATTTTTGAGGTAGTCCTCTATTTTTTCATACAATTCAAATTCTTTCATGATGTGCAGGTTTTCAGGGGGTTATGCTCTCAGTTCTTGGTAACGCGGGTCGTTTTTGACCAGCGTGATTAGGTGTTCTTTGCAAGCGTGTTTGCGTTTGCGGGCATAGCCATAAGTCCAGCCCATTTGCTCGGCGATGTCCTCCATGCCCATTTCGGCGTGCCAAGAGAGCGAAAGCACCATCTGGCAATCTTTCTGGAGCAGGGCAAATTTTTCGGACATGAGTTTGTAGCGTTCGGTCGTCTCGAGCGGAGTGTCCATATCGCCGATGGTATTGGATACCGGGAGTTCGTCGGGTGTTACCCCCGCATCGAATTTTTTTCGCCGGAGTTTGTTCAGCCAATGGCGTTTGCAAATTTCAATCAGGAACGTGGAAAAAGCGGAGGTGACGACCAATTCGCCTGCTTGGGCTTTGCGAAAAAGTGCTTCTATCGCATCCATGAACACATCGCGGGCATCCTCGCGGGTACCGTTGTTGTTGCAAATAAAGCCGGTGACCATCGGGAGGAATTCATCGAAAATGCTGCGCAGTGCTTCCGGCTTTTGGCTGCGCAAGCCTTCTGCATACCATTCATTCGGGTGTTTAGCCATGTCGGGTTTCTGATAATTTTTTGGACAATAAAGCCTGCATTTGGGTAGCAGCGCACATAATTCACACGAAAGGGTAACACTTTCAACGCGAAAGGTATGAAGTAAAAAACGTCTCCGACAACACTCTTTCGCTAAAATACACAACCGTCAGATTATGGAAACCAGACCAAAAGTATTCATCGTGAGCGTCCATGCAGCGGCCGAGCAGAATTTGGCAAGCACTGCTCGTCGGTTAAAATCTTTCTATCGCAAAATTTTGCTCGCCCTGGCATTGCTGCTTGGTGTCGCTGGCATCTTGTCGCACCAGTGTTTCGATGCAAAAACAGCCATCCGCGCAGCCGTAAAAGTTAACGCAGTCGTGTATGAAAACGGCCGGGGAACGCTGGTCAAAAGCATCGGCACCTTGCTCAGCGCCGACGGGATTATTGTCACCAATTTTCGCGATGTGGACAACCTCCGGTATGTGTGGGTGCAAAATTCGGTCGGCCAAACCACCGATGCTACCATTGTAGCCGCCGACTCCGGCACTGGCTTGGCATTGTTGAAAATAGAGGGCAACAATCTTCCCTTTGTCCGGCTCGGAGAACCTGGTTCTGTAAAAGTTGGGGCAACTGTCCATGCCATCGGCAGCGGTGCGGGACTCGATTTTTCTTCCGCCACTGGCTCCGTTGCCAGCCTTGATGCGCCAATCAGCAATATGAACCAAACGCACTTCATTCAGACGAACATCCCGCCCAGCCCCGATTGCATCGGCAACCCGCTCTTCGACCAGCGCGGCAAACTCGTCGGCATCAGTGCTTCTATCGGGAAAGCCGCCGAGGATTGTTCGTTCGCTGTTCCGATAGATTTGGTGCATGATTTATTGGAAAAATATTTTTCTGCTGAAAAATCGGGAAACGAGGTAACAAGCAAATTGGAAGCGGTATTGAATACCAAACAGCAATAAAAAACCAAACACGTCCCCTGTATTATCCGCATAGAAACCATCGCCCACACTTTTTGAAAACAATTGAAAAAACACTATAAAAACCATATTTTCTATTTCATTTTACCCCCCCAAAAAAAGCGGCACCCCTGCTCGCAGGATGTGCCACTTTTTTTCATCCAACTTTCCGAAAGTTGGCAACTTTCGGAAAGTTCTCATCTATACAATATCAAATCACCAACAACTTTTTCGTCACCATCGCGCCGTTCACTTTCACAGAGTAGAAATAATTGCCCGGTTTCAAATCACTGCGGCTGAACGTGACCCAGTGCGTGCCCGCCGGGTAAGTTCCTTCCACGATTGTCTGCAATACCCGTCCGCTCACGTCCATCAGATGAATGGCCACCTGGCCGCCATCGGTCGTGAAAGTAAATGTGGTGGCGTGGTGGAACGGATTGGGATAGTTGGATGCCTCAATGCGAGTCGTGTCGAGTGTGGCCGTGCCGGAAGATGCTGCTTTGAAAATGGGCAAAATCGGGAACGACTGATTCAGCACACTCTCCGGGTTGGCGATGCCAAACCAATCCTGCAAGGCGCTGGCATAGACTGAGCGGAAATCGTGCTGCATCGGCAAATCATCGGACAGGAAAGGATTGTCGGGGATTTGCGGGTTGTCGCCGATGATGCCGGGTATCACGTTTTTGCCAAAAACAAATAGCGGTGCTGCCGCGCCGTGGTCGGTGCCGAGGCTGGCGTTGGAAGCAATGGTGCGGCCAAATTCGGAGAAAGTCATGCCTGCCACGCGCTCGTCCACGCCGAGCAATTTCAAGTCATCTTGAAACGCGCCGACAGCCTCCGAAACCGTGCGCAACAAATTCGCGTGCAAACCCTCGGCGTTGCCAAAAGTGCCGTCCACCTGTTCGCTGTGCGTGTCGAAACCATCCAACGTGACGATGTAAATGGGCGTTTGCAGACCGCCGCCAATCAATTGAGCCACAATGCGCAACTGGTCAGCAAGGTAGTTTTGCCCCTGAGCCGGGTACATCGTCGAAAGGTTTTGGCCGACCTCGGCAGCGTCTTTTATAGACTGATAATATACTTGTGCTTGTTGCGCCACAAGCCGGATGAACTCCAGTTCATTGCCGTAGGGCGTGTTTGGTGCAGGCTCTACAATGTCGTTCACGAATTGGTAAAAAACAGTCGGGTCGGTGATGGCCATGCCCATCGGAGCGGAATCGCCCATGAGCGCGAGCGGAATGATGGAGCCTATTTGAATAGCCAGCGGGTCGGGGTTGTCGGGATTTGGATAGCCATCGGGAAACGACGGATGCTGGCCTTGCAGGTAGCGCCCAGCCCAACCCGTTTCGATCAATTGGTCACTATCGGAGGCCGACATCCAGATGTCGGTGGAGCGAAAATGGGAGTAGTCTTGGTTGGGGTAGCCCACATTTTGGACGACGGACACGAGCCCGTCGTTGTACATATAGCGCAGATGCGTCATCACCGGGTGCAAACCATTGGCGAGCGTGCCGTCGAGTTTCAGCACATTGTTTTCGGGGATAAGGATGCTGCTGCGGGCATTGGCGAGGTTGCCGTATTGGTCGAGCGGGATGAAAGTGTTAAGCCCGTCGTTGCCGCCAATGAGTTGGATAAGCACCAATACGCGGTTGTTTGCGTTTTCGCCGTTGGCAAGTGCTTGCATAAAAGGCAGTTTCGCCACAGGGTTTATGGAAAAACCTTTGAGTTGAAAACCCGCCCAAGCCGCCGCCGCGCCGCTATATTTGAGAAAATTTCTTCTTTTCATTGTTTGAAATTTTTATTGGTTTGGTGATTTGTTTATCTGATGATTTGGTGATTTGTGTGGTACACAGCAAATAACCAAATAACCAATTAACCGAATCAACAACCCAGCATTATGACAACTGGTATTCCGCCAAATTCATGATGTACTTGTGCAAACTCGCCAAACGGAACCACACAGCATCGTAAGCCATCTGGTTGGTGGGGTTGGCGAGGTAAGTAATCCATGCCACGGTCCAATAAGCATCGTTGGCCTGCCCGGAAAGCAAAATGCTTTTGAGCAATTGCTTTTTGGCGGCAGAGATTTCCATTGGCAGCAATACGCGCAACGTATCTTCTATCAACAAGTTAGGGTCGCCGGGATTGTCGAATTGTTTGGCAAATTCGACGTGGTCAATTTTAATCTGGTCATTGTCCGTGCCGATAAAATAGAAAGCAAGCACGTCGGTGATAATATTGCGGTTGCGCATGGTGTCGCCATTTATCCAAAACCGGTAGTAGCCCGGCGATTGGCGGAAAGCCGGCCAGCCAGCCACATTGGGAGGATCGCCGGGCAGTTGTTGCAAATTGCCCGCGCCGTAATTGATATAAAGCCGCATCAAAAATTCGTCGTAGGGCGTGGAGCCGGGGATGGCGATGTTGAAATTGCGCATCACGCCCACCATGAGGTCGAGCGGCGTTTTGATAAAACAGCCCTTGTTGTAGGCGTCGAAAAAATGCTCACTTTGGAGCAGCGCCTCCATCACGGGGCGAATTTCGTAGTTGTTGTCGCGGAATATTTGCGCCAGCGGCTCTATCACATCTGCCTCCACCGTCGCGTCAATTTTGTAGTACAGGAAAAAACGGTAAATCTTCCGGCAAACAAATTTTGCCACATCCTCTTTTTGGAAAATCATATCGAGCAGGGCATCCAATTCCTGTTCGCCGTTTGCACTGCCTTGAATGATGGTATTGTTGTAATAACTCGAAAAAACTTTGAAGCCGGAATCGTGGGCATTTGAGTCAAAAAAAGTCGTGGCGTTCAGGAAATTGATGCGCCAGCCGGTGAGCACGCGGGCTGCCGCCACCACATCATCTTCCGTATATGTCGCCGGGCCGTCTTTGCCCACCGTGAACAGTTCTTGCAGTTCGCGGGCGTAGTTTTCGTCGGGTGCCGTCACGTTGTTGAGAAAGCCGTTGAGAAAAATCAGCATACAAGGGTCGAGCGTCACAGCTTTCACGAATTCCTTGAAATTGCCGAGCGCGTGTTGCCGCAGGGTGACGTTGTGCAAATAAGATGCCCTGCCCCAAAATGCTGTGTCTGTGCGCGTTGCAAAATGGTTGTGCCAAAACAAGGTCATTTTTTCATGGATGTTGGCTTCCGAATTGAGCATCCGGTCGAGCCACCAGCCGCGCCACGATTCGATGCGAACGCCCTCGGCATCGAGGTTGTACGGGGCGTTCACCCAAGTTTGGCCCAGCGGCACATCCGGGTCGGTGAAGTCCGCCGTGTTGTAGTTGTTCAGCGGCGGCGCGGGCGGGGTTTGCGGCACGGTCAGCACGAAGTCAACGGCAGCTTGTGCATTGCCGAGCGCCACCAACTGGTCAATTTGGGCTTTTTTCACCCCGAAGGTCACGCGCCGGAGCAGGTGCGCTGCCTGCTCCCGACCCCAAGGGCCGACGTAGGGCGTGAGCCCCCCGGAGAGGGCGAAATCGGTTTCGGGGAAATTCGCCACAGTCAGGTCGGCCTGGTCGGGCGAGACTTGCTCCACAAGCACACCGCCGACGGGCGAAGCAAATTGCTGGAGAAAGTTTCTTCTGGTAATGGAACGATCAGCCATTTAAAATCAAATTGTTAATGGTGAATTGATTAAAAAGAACGGGAAAAAGGGGATTGATTGTTCGAGCAGCCACAAAGCCAAGACTGCCCACGATTGGTGATGTTACAGTGCTTCTAAACCATCTAAACTTTCTAAATCACTCTAAACCGACTTTTTCACCGCTTTATGAAACCGCTTCTAACATCTCTACACTTGCCAGTTCTTCCGCTACTGCCCGGTCGAGCAGTTTGGTTTCCAGCAAATCGGCAAACGCCTCGAAATAGGCAATCGCGTCTTCGCGCCGGTTGCGGCGCAGCCATCGGAATCCGC
>CAYZVM010000010.1:0-53161 GCA_964481485.1 uncultured Saprospiraceae bacterium
ATTTGCATGGGCGGCAGCCGAGGCACCAATTCCCGCAAAATCACGGCAAAAGATTGGTCTTCGCCCAAAATTTCGGTGGCGGCGGCGGTGCGGCTGAACAGGTCGAACAGTAACTGATTGTCCATCGTTACACCCGCCGCGATGGAGGCTTTTTGGCCATCCGGGGTCGTGTAGGTGTTTTCTGGAGAAACGGACGGCGACACGACGAGCCAGTTTTTCGTGGGTTCCAATTGCAGCACATCCACAAAAAATTGGCTGGCGTTTTTCAGCACCGGGTAGTGTTTTCGCAAAAAATCTTTGTCGCCGGAATACAGGTAATGCTCCCAAATATGCTGGCTGAGCCAAGCCCCGCCCATCGGCCACAGCCCCCAGGAACGGGCGCCGTCCACGGGGTCGGTCACGCGCCAGAGGTCGGTATTGTGGTGCGTCACCCAGCCCCGTGCGCCGTAAGTTTGGCGGGCACTTTCCTGTCCCGTCACCGCGATTTCGCGCAGCATGCTGAACAATGGCTCGTGCAATTCGCTCAAATTGGTGACCTCGGCGGGCCAATAATTCATCTCTGTGTTGATGTTGATGGTGTATTTGCTGTCCCAGGGCGGCATCAGTTGGTCGTTCCAAATACCTTGCAAGTTGGCGGGTTGGCCGCCCGGCTGCGAACTGGAAATGAGCAGATACCGGCCAAACTGAAAGTACAGGGCGACCAATTGCGGGTCGTTGCTTTTGGCGAATTGGCGCAGCCGCACATCGGTCGGGAGGCGGACGGCATCGGTGCTGCCGAGGTCGAGTTGCACGCGGTCGAAATATTTCCTGAAGGCTGCCGTGTGGGATTCCAACGCCGTGGGATAGTCTTTTTGCGTCGCGGCAGCCAGATATTTTTCCGCCTTTTGAGCAGGGTTTTCGCTCAAATCCAGATAGTTTTTGAAGTTCGTGGCGATGGAAATATAGATGGTCGCGGCATCGGCATTCTTGATGCTCAACTTGCCCGCGTCGGCAGAAAAGTCGCCGTTTTCCAACACAACTTTTGTTTTCGCCACAAATTGAATCGCGCCCTTTTTCCCCTCGTGGTCGCTGCTGCGCCCGCTCAGCGTCAGCTCGTTTTTGTTGGAAGAAACCTGGTGTTCCAAATGCGGGCTTGCCATGGAAAGTTGGCAGGAAATGCTGCCCGGCTTGCTGGCAGTGAGCCTTATCACCACAACTTGGTCGGGAAAAGAGGTGAAGATTTCACGCCGAAAAGTCACGCCATTCACCTCATAAGAGACCGTTGCCAGCGCGTTTTGAATGTCGAGGTCGCGGTAAAAACGGGTGAAATTCTCGTGCCCCGAAAATTCCATCCGCAAACTGCCGACGGGTTGGTAAGGCATCCCATCGTTCGGGGATTTGATGTTTTCGTCGGCATATTTTTGGGCTTCTGCGTATTTGCCAGCCTCCAACAATTGGCGGATGCGCGGAAGGGCTTTTCGCGTTTCCGGGTTGATATTGTTGCCCGGGCCGCCAGCGTACACCGTTTCTTCGTTCAATTGGATTTCCTCTTTCGAGGGGTGGCCGTACACCATCGCCCCCAACCGGCCATTGCCCAACGGCAGTGCCTCCACCCATTCGGCAGCGGGTTTGTCGTACCAAAGTTTCCAGAAATTGTCTTGCGCAAAAAGCGGCATTGTCAGAAAAAACGCCGCGCACAGGGGGACAGTAAATTTGAATTTGAACATGGTGCGTCGTTGGCGTGGCCGAAGTTGGAAGCACACACGCAACGGCGCAAAGTTTCCAAAACTTTGCCGCTCCTCAATGGGCAGGGAAAATGAAATCCGGGAAGATTAGTAGCCAGAGAAAATTATTCTAACTCAAGTTGTGACCTATGTGCGCACATAACATGATTGGAAAACGGATGACACGGATTTTGCGGATTCAAACAGATTTTTTGAAAAAAGCAGAGAAAAATAATCCGTTCAAATCCGCAAAATCCGTGTCATCCGTTTTCCAACCCTTCTGATTTGGCGGGTCAAAACTTGGGTTACTTAGTTGCTTTTCCGCTCCCGAGTGCAACGTCTCGCGCCGCGTCGCTGTCTTGTCAAGGCGAAGGGCTTTGAGTAGAAAAACTGCTACTTTTTTCGATTGACATGTCAAGTTTTGCAGCCGGAATCGGGTGTTTCGACGAAAATTTTAGCACGGTCAACCGAGAAAACGACTTTTTTACAGCCAAAGGCTTCGGGCCAACACACCTAAACCATTCACCATTTTTCAATCTAAAACATGATAAAATCAAATCCTTTTCTGCTGTCGCTCTTGTTCCTTATTTCACTTTCCATGTCGGCGCAGTCGCAAGTCCTGACCGCCGAATTTGATAAACTCCTGCAAGAAACTTTCAAACCCGGCGGCCCCGGTGCGGCGGTGCTGGTGGCCAAAAACGGCCAAGTGATTTACCACAAAGCCTTCGGCATGGCGAATTTGGAGCTCGATATTCCGCTGAAACCCGACCACGTTTTTCGTATCGGATCGGTCACCAAACAATTCACCTGCGCAGCCATCATGCAATTGGTGGAGCAGGGCAAATTGTCGCTGCAAGATGATTTGACCAAGTTTATCCCCGATTACCCGACGCAGGGAAAGAAAATCACAGTGGAGCATTTGCTCACGCATACATCGGGCATCAAAAGTTACACGGGCATGAAAGAATGGGACGACGAGGTGCGGCGCAAAGATTTCACAGTCAGTGCGTTGATTGATTATTTCAAAGACCAGCCGATGGATTTTGAGCCGGGCACAAAGCATCTTTACAACAATTCCGGCTACATCTTGCTCGGGTTTATCATCGAAAAAGTGTCGGGGAAAACCTACGCCGAGTATATGACCGAGCATTTTTTCAAACCGCTCGGGATGAAAAACTCCTACTACGGCGACGTGGCCCCCGTCATCAAAAACCGGGTGGCAGGCTACTCGCAGGCCGACGTGGCCGGTACCTACTCCAACGCGCCATACCTCAGTATGACCCAGCCCTATGCTGCCGGTTCGCTGCTTTCCACGGTAGAGGATTTGTTCATTTGGACAAAAGCCCTGCACGGCGGCAAGGTGGTAAAACCCGAATCTTTGAAAAAAATGACCACGCCCCACATCCTGCCCGACGGCACGAACACGCACTACGGCTACGGCCTGTCTATGAACAACCTGCTCGGCAGCCCAACGGTGGAACACAGCGGCGGCATCAATGGCTTTTTGAGCGACTTGGTGTATCTGCCAAAAGAGGATGTCTGTGTGGCGATTCTGACCAATTGCGACTGCGAGCCGCCCAGCAGCTTGACTCCCAGATTGGCCGCACTGACTATTGGCAAACCGTATCAGCCTACTCCTATAACATTGGAAGCCAGTGCATTGGAGCAATATGTCGGTGTTTTTGAAAATGACCAAAACGAACAGCGGGTCATCAGCATAGAAAACGGCCAACTCCATTCTCAGCGTTCGGGCGGCAAGAAATTCAAACTCATGCCTTATGGCCCCGACCAGTTTTTCTTTGAAGAATCTTTTGCCCGCATCACTTTTGAACGCGAAAAAGACGGCGGCAAAAAAGTGGTAAAAGCCATCGTCAACGACCGCACGGCACCGGACAATCTTTGGGTAAAAACGGACAAGCCCATGCCTACTGCCCGCCCGGAAATAAAATTGCCGGAGGCTGATTTGGAAAAATTCACGGGCGAATATCAGTTGATGCCGGGCTTCAATATTGCCGTGACCCGCGAGGGTGCGCAGCTGTTTTGCCAAGCCACTGGGCAACCACGTTTTGAGGTATATGCCGCTACGCCCACCCGTTTTTTCCTAAAAGTAGTGGAAGCAGACATCGAGTTTTACCCCGACGAAAAAGGTGCGGTGAACAAAATGGTGCTATTCCAAGGCGGGCAGGAGATGGAAGGTAAAAGGTTGAAATAGAGCGGTTTCCTTATCTGCCGCGCGTCGGTGTATTGAATTGGGAAGACCAATCCAAGATGCTGGCTCAACTCAAGTGCTTTCACCTGCACACGACGCACATGAAAACAAAAAAAACCGCCCGCGACTCCTCTGCCGCGAGCGGTTTTTGTTTTCAAAACTAACTTTCAAACATCTTTCACTTCCTATTCCCCACCATCCGCCTTGGCGAGGTTGATGGCATTTTGCGCCACATTTTCTCCTTGCTCAAATCCGTCTTCACAGTCAAACCGGTAGTGGATGCAGCCATAAAGCCGGGAAAATGCCGCCTCTTGCGCCTCTTGCTCTAAGTATGCGGCATTAGCGGGGAAAAAATGCCCCAGCACAGCCGCGCCAGCCGCCGAAAATCCGCTGTGGCCGGAGGGGTACGACGGGAAATTGGGTATGGGCAAAATGGTTTTGATGTCAGCATTGACATTCGTCGGGCGCGGGAAAAAATAATAGTATTTGCTGTCCCAGACACAAATGCCAGCATCTTGCATCGCCATGTTCAGGTATGCAAACACCCGGGCGGCCCGCAGCGGGTTGAGGTGTGCGTCGTGAATATATGGCGTTGCGATATAGTTCCAGTGGCCGGGCGGGGTGTAAGTGCTGGTGCCGTCGTCCCAGCGGAAAGCGATGTGCTGCTCTTCTTTGGTCGCGTTTTCGCTGTAATGCAGCACCTCGTCGAGGGCCGTCTGGAATGCAGGCGTGCCCACAGCTGGCGGCGGTGGCAATCGGTAGGTGTTGTATACTTGGTCGGAGGTGATGGTCCACGGTGTCACATGACCAAAATTCGGGGCGAGCATCGGTCGTGCCGGGTTTTCCATACTTTCCCAGAGGACTTTGCCGGTGGCCGTTTGGGCGGTAGTGATGGAGTCCCACACTGCCGGGTTGCCCAACACAGCGCCCATTTTATCGGTTTTGGCACGACCTATAAAAATATTGGCGATGGCACGACCCAACGAATCCCCGGCAGCGATGTCGCTCTTGACATTTACGCCTGCCCACAGACGGCTATTTTTTTGGTTTTCAGCCTGTTGGGTGAGATAGGCCGCTTCATTTGGAAACATAAATGTCAGCAACGTGCGCGAAAACCCGGCGATAACGGCATCTTCCGATGGGTAAGCGGGCAAGTTTTGCACGGGCAAATGCGTCACAATGGAAGCATCGTAAGTGGAAGGTGCTTTCCGGTCGTACTGGTATTTGTAATGCCATGCCGCGATGAGCGCATCAAAACTTCCGGCGCTCAGATAGGCATAAGCCCGGACGGCGTAGGGCGGCGTGGACATCGGGAAAAGGGGGTACTCATTTGGTTTGGCGCCGCTCGGCAGGGGATAGGTGCCGTCGTCATTGGGTTTTGGGAAAATGAAGTATTTCGCCACCAGTTCTCTGGCAATTTCATTCCAGCGAATGATGCCGTTGGTAGACCATTTTTGAATCAACTCGGCCTGCTCTGCCGTAGGGTTTTCGCTCAGGGCTTTCAATTCGGTCAGTTCGGCCAAATATTCTGGCGAGGCAGCATCGGTGGGTGCTGGCACAGGCACTTGTGTGGCCGACTGAAGATAAATGGTCTTCAATGTGCCGCCATTGGCATCTTCGGAAGAATACTCGAAGGCATCGTACACTGGCACGGGCAACACGTCTTTTTTGCAGGAAAAAATGGAAAAAAGGAGGCAAGTGAACGCTGCTGCGATTATTATTTTGCTGTTCATTTTGTTGATTTTTAATGTTGAATGTTGTTTTTGGGAAAAAACTAAGTACCGGGCCAAGATGAGCATAACCTTATCGTAGAGATGCGAAGGTGTTGAAAATCAATTCGCTGCATCTCTGCGATTTCATCTTGTCCGACAAGTTATTTACCCCAAACCGGGAATTGGTAATTGATGGCGATGCTGCCCAAAAGAGATTGGCCGGCATTTCTCCCGGAGAGCGTGTAGCCGCCCGTCACAGAAAAATTCAGCCCGCCCGTGTCCGAAAAATAATAGTCGAAACGCCCGACGAGGGTGTTGAAATCCATGTCGTTGCTGGGGAAACCGGGATCCCAAATGCGGATGTCGGAGCCGCCGAGCGTGTTGAAAGAATTGTAACTGATTTCGGCAAAAATCCTTTTGCTGCCGTAGCCCACGCTGGCCGTCCAATCCAACACATCCTTCATTTGCACCTCGTTGCCATAGTACGCCGTTCCTTGATCGAAGTAAAAATCGCGGTGGATGTTGGGCACATTTGAGCGATAGGTGTAGTTCGCTCTGGCACTGGCATAAAAGCCTTTATCCAATTGGTAATTGACCATTTGCCGGTACGACACGTTGGTAGTGCCAAAACCTACGTTCAGCGGTGCAAAATCAACAAGATATTGGCTGACAGGTGTGGAAAAGCCAACATTGCCGCCCAAATCAAGTTTGCCAGCACCGAGCCTGAATTCGGCGTAGCGGGCTTTCATGTTCAGTGAAATATCCTGCAAGCCATTTTGCCCTTTTAGAGTACCTTGGCTTGCTTTGGTGGCGATATAGGGCAGCATGAAAATGAAATTCACCCGCTCCAAAATGCCGACATTGAACTGGGCGGTAGCTTGCTGGCGGCTCACGGTGCCAACGTTGCCATTTTCGCGCAAGGTTTTGCCTTCCCAGTATTCGCTCCAAGCATTGTAGGAATAATTAAGTCCGGCGCAGATGGTGCCTTTCGGGACGAACTGCATATCGGTCGGCGTTTGGGCGGACAAAAAAGTGGATAAAAGCAGCACAGCCGCTACAGGAAAGTAAAGTTTAAGCATGGGTAAAGTCGTGGTTGAAAATAAGGCCGCAAGTTGCGGCGGCGACTCCTACCGGGTGCTTAGAATGGCATTAGAAAAACCTTAGAAAAGGCTTAGAAGATTCAGTTACAATTGGCAGCAGGCTCATTACTGCCCAAACATCTCCCGCTCCACGATGTCGCAGATAATGTGCCCGATAAGGATGTGGGATTCCTGAATGCGCGGTGTATCGGCGGAAGGGATATTGAGCAGAATATCGCAAAGCCCAGCCATTTTACCGCCTGATGTGCCGGTGAAACCGACGACGACCATGCCCAATTCTTTTCCTTTTTCAATGGCTTTCAGGATGTTGGGCGAGTTGCCGGAAGTGCTGAGCACCACGAGCACATCGCCCCGGCGGCCAGCGGCCTCCGTCATGCGGGCAAACACCGCGTCGTAGCCATAGTCGTTGGCCACGGCGGTGACAAAAGATGAATTGACGTGCAGCGCCTCGGCGAAAAGCGGCGGCCGGTCGGTGTAAAACCGCCCCGACAGTTCCGCCGCGAGGTGTTGGGCATCCGCCGCGCTGCCGCCGTTGCCGCAAAAAAGGACCTTGCCACCACCGCGAAAAGTGGTGATGAAGGCTTGTGCGGCCAATTCTATTTTTTGCAAAAAAGCAGCGTCCGCCAAAATAGTTTGTTTGACGGCGATGCTTTCGCGGATGGATTTTTGAATCAAATCGTTCATTTTCAAAATTTTGAGCCATGAAGTGACACTTTTTCAAAGAATGTCACTTCTCACTTAGCAACTCCCGTGCTGCCCGCACCCGGTTGCCCCACCGCTCCATGTCCACTACCATCGCGGCGCGGTCGTCGAGCGGCAAAGTTCCGTGCTTTTTTTGCAAATCTTCGTAATGCCGCAGACAGACGCGGGTGATGGCGACGAGAAAGTGGATGGCGGCGTAGGCGGCGCGCGCGCTCCCCCACGTCAACCCCACCCCCGACCCCTCCCCTAAAAGGGAGGGGAGACGCGACATCGTCGCGGCGCACTCTACGTCTCCCCTCCCTTTTAGGGGAGGGGTCGGGGGTGAGGTTGACGCGGGGGAGGAGTTTAAAAACTCCCCTCTTACCACACCCACCTGCTTTTCAAAAAACACTCTCAATCCCGCCACGTCATTTTTTTCAGCAAAAAAAGTCGCCAGTGTCGCCGTGCCTGCCTGCCGGTCGTGCCAAAGGTCAAAAATGTCGTCGCAGAGTTGGACGAAGTAGCCAAATTGGAACAGCGCCTCTTGCTCTTCCAACGAAAGCGGATTTGACAATATGCGTCGGAACATCAGCACCGAATAGCCACCTTTTTCTGACGTGATTGAAATTAGGTCATTGCAGTCATTAAGGTCATTAGAGTTATTTTTTTCAATGACCTTAGTGACTTCTACATTGAAAACCCGGTGCATGAAATCTTTGAATTGCGCCAAATCGCCCGGCGGCAGTTCGCGGTAAACGTTTTGCAAAAAATGCAGCGCGAGGCCGCGCGGGTCGGCGGTGTGGCCATATTCTTCTGGGTTGTCCTGCCAAAGAATACCCGAATCGTCGTTCCCACGAAAAGCATCCACGAGGTCGTCGAAGAAATAAGCGAGCGCGGCGAGGTTGGTGAAAAGGTGTTTTTCCCGGCGAGTCCGGGTGCGCCCGCGCAGGATGCAAAACACTGCTGACAAGTAAGTTGTGCCGTAAAAATAATGCTTCAAACGGCGTTTTTCTTTTGAGGTGAGCGATTCGGGGTGAGGGAGCGCAAGGTCGTGCAATGCGCGGTTTTTAAAATACCAACTCGCCCGCGCAAAAGCCAGCGCCAACCAGACGGTGGCGCAAAAAAGATGATACCAATGGCGGAGGAGGGTTGTCATTTTGACCGACGAAGTTTTAATGGAGACGGAACGAAATGAGGAGCCCATGGCAATATTCCGCCCCGCCGGGACTGCACAACCCTTGATTCGCATAATTCATCATCCATAATTCACAATTCAACATTCATAATTAACTCCAACCCCTCTTTTTCACTCAGCCGCACCATGATTCGCCTTTTGCCGAAGTCGAGCAACAGCGCGTCGTTCAGGTACAAACCCGCGTCGTTGCGGCTCAGCCGGATGCCTTCCAGCGTTTTCCCGATGGCTACCAGCCAGAGCGGTTGGGCGCCTGCCGACACGCGCTGGATGGAGATTTTGCCGTGCAATTGCTGCAACTGCCGGGCGGTTTCCAGCAACGTTTCAGCCGCGATGACACGAATGGCTTCCGAATCCTCGCCCGAAGAAAGCAGGAGCGAATCGTTGCTGTCAAAAACCAGTTCGAGGGTATAAAGAAAGCGGTAGGGAATCGCGCCGTCGTCGGCCTGATTGAGCCAGAGATAATAATTCACGTCGGCAAGCAACTGGCCTTCAATGGATTGGAACATTTCGAGTTCTTCCAGCCGGAAACAATCGGGCGGCGTGTAATCGTCGGGTTGGGCGTGATTTTCCATAGGTGGCAAAGGTAGTAAAGGGGCATTATAGGCCATTAAAGTCGTTGCGTCCATTATTTTTGCCCATTAAAAGTAACAACCAATGACAAAACTCGCCGAACTCCGCGCCGATACCCCCGGCTGTACCCACCGTATCCACCTGAACAACGCAGGCGCCGCACTACCGCCCATGCCCGTACTGCGCGCCATGCAGGAACACCTCGACCTCGAGAGCCAGATCGGCGGCTATGAAGCGGCGGATGCAAAGGCGGCAGAAATCGCGGGATTTTACACGGCCATCGCCCGGCTGCTGAATGCGAAGCCGCGCAACGTTGCCTTTGCCACCAGCGCCACCGATGCTTATGCCCGCGTGCTGAGCGCCATTCCGTTCCGCCCCGGCGACGCGATTTTGACCACGGAGAACGATTATGTGTCGAACCAAATCGCGTTCCTCGCTTTGCAAAAAAGGTTTGGCATACAACTCCTCCGCGCCCGCGATACGGCGGAAGGTGGCGTGGATGTCGCTGATTTTGAACAACTTTTGAAAAAACACTGGCCTGTGCTGGCAGCTGTCACGCACGTCCCCACCAACAGCGGCCTCGTGCAGCCGGTGGCGGAAATCGGGAAAATCTGCCGTGCACACGGCGTTTGGTATCTCGTGGATGCCTGCCAATCTGCCGGGCAAATGGCGCTGGACGTGGAAAAAATCGGTTGCGATTTTCTCACGGCTACGATGCGAAAATTCATGCGCGGGCCGCGCGGCGCAGGTTTTCTCTACGCCTCCGACCGTGCGCTGGATGCTGGGCTGGAAATGCTCCTGCCCGATATGCGCAGCGCCGACTGGACGGGCGCGGACGATTATGTGACCAACCCGACCGCCCAACGATTCGAATATTGGGAAATGCCGCCCGCGCTCGTGCTGGGCAGCAAAGCCGCCGCCGAATACGCCCTCACCGTCGGCATGGACTGGATAGAAAATCGCGTGAAAATGCTCGCCGACCTGACGCGCCGACGACTGCGCGAACTGCCCGGTGTGCAAGTTTTGGATAAAGGCCCGGAGCTCTGTGGTATCGTCACGGCGCACGCAACGCATTGGGATTCAAAAACTTTGCTCGAAAAACTCTGGGCCGAAAACATCAACTGCCGCGTCTCTTCGCTGGCGGTGGCGCAGATAGATTTTCCCCGAAAAGGCGTGAAGTGGGCGCTGCGGGTGTCGCCGCATTATTACAATACAGAGGAGGAGGTGGAGCGGATGGTGGAGGTGGTGGGGCGTTCTTAGGTGCGGAATGAATTGCCTAATTTTGCTGAATTAAACTTTGTGTGGCAAAATGAAAGAACTGCAAAACACCTATCAGACGCTGCTGACCCAGATCAAAACCACCTATCACACGGGGCAAGCAACTGCCATAAAATCTGCTCGGTTTCAGATGCTTTTGACCTACTGGAGCATCGGCAGACACATCGTGGAGTTTGAACAGATGGGAGATGAAAAGGCCGTGTACGGGTCGAAAATATTGGAGCGGCTCTCCCGGGATTTGTCTGACCTATTGGGAAAAGGATTCAGCCGCACTAACCTGATTTACATGCGTTTAGTTTATGTCAAGTATCCTGATACCGCACTTTTGTCTGACCAATTGACATGGGGGCATTACGTCGAACTGCTTACCATTGAACACGACCTCGAACGCAGTTTTTACGAGAAACAAATCGCTCTGGAAAAGTGGACTGTCCGGGAATTGAAACGCCAGAAGGATGCCGCCTTGTTTTTGCGGCTGGCGGCATCGCAGGACAAAAAAGGGATTCTCGAACTGGCCGCAAAAGGCAAAACTGTCGAACTGCCAGAAGATTTGCTACGCGACCCCTATGTTTTTGAGTTTCTGAAAATCCCAGAGCCCTACCATATTTCGGAAAAAGAACTCGAAACGCGCCTGTTGGATAACCTGCAAACTTTTCTGCTCGAACTTGGCAAAGGATTCGCTTTCGTGGGACGGCAATACCGGATTACGATTGACAACGAACACCACCGCGTTGACTTGGTATTTTACCATCGCTTTCTTCGCTGCTTTGTGCTGATTGACCTGAAAATCAACAAAGTAAAACACCGCGATATTGGGCAGATGAATATGTATCTCGGCTATTTTGCCAAAGAAGAATACTTCGAGGGTGACCACCCGCCCATAGGCATTATCCTCACTCGGCAAAAAGACGAACTGTTGGTCGAGTTCGCTACCTACGGCATGAACAGCCAACTTTTTGTCTCCAAGTACCAATTGTACCTGCCTAATGAAGCCGAATTGCGGGCGGAGTTGGAGCAGGTATTACTTGAGCCTTGAATCTGTCGGCAGCAAGCAGATTGACTTTCCCCAAAAAGGTGTGACTTGGGCGCTGCGGGTGTCGCCGCATTATTACAATACGGAGGAGGAGGTGGAGCGGATGGTGGTGGTGTAAAAACTGCAAAACGAAAAATAGAGCTGTTTAGATTATTTTTGCAGCAAAATATAAGCGGCTGAACATGCATAAAACCACAGAATATGACGCTAATAATAAATGAGATACATCTGTTAAAGGGGCTTGCTGAAACCTTTCAAATCGCAGCAGCAGACAGAAGAATTATGCGTGGCAATAAAATCGAGTCTCCAAGAAAAAAGCTTTTTACAATCCCTCATTTAAATGCAACGGTATCATATTTTGGGTTGGCTTCATTTGTAAAGTCGGGAAAGGAGATTTATCTTTCAGAATGGATTCCGAATTTTATTTCCAAGAGTAATGATACCAAAAACTTAGAAGAATTTTCCAATTGTTTTAGGGATGCTCTTAACTCAGAAATCCCATTACGATTCAGGAAAAGCTATTGTTCCGGCTTCCATTTAAGTGGCTATCGTCAAGATGGGCTTCCAGAATTTTGGCATTTTTCAAATATCAGTGGCATGGAAGGCCCATACTACAACGCTCCTGTGGAAAATTATGGCAAACCAGGGGCTGATTTTTTATGGAGAGATGCAATAGAATTTTTTCATTGGGATGGCCTTGATCCTTTGTCTGCGAAAAATGGACGCTATGTTTACAGAAATGGTGATGTTAGAACCCATGTGATTGCATGGGACATTCTTGATACGCCAATGAAAGAAATCATGAATTTGCCTGATTTTCATAAACCGAAAAGTATCGAAGAATACGCTGAATATGTAAAGTTTAAGTTTGAATTCATTTCATACGTCTATAAACATTGGGCAAATACAAAAATCGTAGCAAAACCTATTGATATAGTGATTCTTACAAAAAATGGTTTGATTGAAAAGAGAAATAATAAATGGCAACATGTTTCTGTACGTAAGACATTTTAAGCGAAAGACGAAATCGCTTTCATCGCACACTCTACAGCGGGTAGTTCCTTTTTTCTGCCATTGTTGGCGTTCCCGCCAACAATAAACGGCGGAACGCAAGGCCAGACCTGAATCTCAAATACGTTTGACTTCCCCGCCCGATATGTTGTTGGCCGGAGGCACAACAACGGCAGAGAATCCTCGTCAGGTGGGCTGTCCCACCATCTGCGGCGAATAGCCCCGTTTTTCTCCACAAATCCTACCTTTACCCAAAACAACGAACGCATGAAATCCGCCCTCCTGCTCCTCCTCACCGCTACCCTTCTCACCTCCTGCGGCGAAAAAGCCGACAAACAAACGCCCAGCCCGATTGTCGGAACCTGGCAACTGATTTCGGCCACCGCCACGGAAAAAGACAGCACTTTTTCCACTTTCAATCCCCAGACCAAAATGATAAAAATCATCACGCCGACGCATTTTGCCTTTTTCAACCACGACTTGACGCAGGGCAAAGACTCCACGACCGCTGCCTTTACCGCTGGCGGGGGAGCCTGTACGCTGGCAGACAGCGTGTACAGCGAGCATTTGCAATACTTCAATCTTCGGGAATGGGAGGGGCACAAGTTTCAGTTCATCGTCAAAATCCAAAATGACACCTTGACCCAGAGCGGCGTGGAAAAGTTGGAAGAATTGGGCATTGATCGGGTGATTGTCGAAAAATATGTGCGGGTGAAGGAGTAGGCGTTCCTTTTGGAAAAGCAACTCGCCGCACCGGAAAAACATCTCCACCACACTTTTTCTCCTGTTATTTTGGCTGTGACCGTTACGGCTTGAGGCAGGAAAACCCCGCCCAAGCCGAGGCGGTTTTTAGTCGCACGCGCTGTTATTACAGAACGCCGATAGCAGCCTTATTTCGGGCATTCGCCTTTTTTGTAGTCTTTGATGCCCGCACATTGGGCGGCACAGGCATTGCTGTAAGTTTTGTTGTTGCAGCCGCAAACGGGGTCGTATTCCATGGTGCAAACGCAGTCGGTTTTGGGGCTTTCCACACATTTGTTTGTTTTGCAGGCAAGGCTGAAAAGGGAAAGGGCGGATGCGCAGAGCGCGAAAAAAATGTTTTTCATTGGAAAAGAAAGTTTTGAATTGAAATGAAGATGAGTTGAGAATCAGGCCAATACATTTCCCACCAGCGCCTCAAAAAGCCCTCGCCCGTCCTCGTTGCCCAGCACACTTTCGCTCGCCCGCTCTGGATGGGGCATCATGCCAAACACGTTGCGGCGCTCGTTGCAGATGCCAGCGATGTTTCGTGCCGCGCCGTTGGGGTTGGCTGCTGCGGTGATTTCGCCGTCGGGGGTGCAATAGCGGAACAACACCTGGTCGTTGCGCTCGAGCGCGTCCAATGTTTTTTCATCGGCAAAATAGCGGCCCTCCGCGTGAGCGATGGGGATTTTCAGTGCCTTTTTCAAATCCAGCCCTGCCGTTATCGGGGAGTTGTTCGTGATCGGTCGCAGCCACACGTTTTTGCAAATAAATTGCTGGCCGGCATTGCGGAGCAAAACTCCCGGCAGCAGGTGCGATTCGCACAGAATCTGAAAACCATTGCACACGCCGAACACATAGCCGCCCGCCGCCGCGAAGGCTTTCACCGCGCGCATGATGGGCGAAAATTGGGCAATCGCGCCCGCCCGCACATAGTCGCCATAAGAAAAACCGCCGGGCAGCACCACGCAGTCGCCGTCGCCAAAACCGTGCAAATCCGTGTCTTTATGCCAGATTTTGGTGACTTCTTGCCCCATCACGTCGCCGAGGACGTGCACCATATCATCGTCGCAATTGGAACCGGGAAAAACGATAACGCCAAATTTCATAATTCAAAAATAAAGGTTGAGAACGGGTTTAGAGGTATTTGGAAAAAAACGAAAAAAACTGGATGAAGAAAACAAAGCCCAGCAGTACCAAATGAAAAATATCGGCAATCATGCGGCTGCCTAATGCAGAAAATGACATCGCCAGAAAAATCCCCAAAGAGGGCATCATCAACATAAAATGAGATGGAGCGGGGGCGTTTTGCAAAAAAACCGTCAGGCCGCCCACGAACAAAAACCAATAAAGCACCGCGACGCATTTTTGTATTTGGATGAGTTTTCGGAAAATATAAGTTCCGTAACTCACCAAAGTTGTCAGTATCAGCAGCCCAAACAGCACGATTGACAAAGTTTGCACCCAATCGAATTGCAAATCGGGGCGGTATATTTCAAATAACCCGTTGAACTGCACACCCCAAAAATCGCTGCCCCTATCCGTCCAGAAATACCACAGCCACGCCAAAAACACCGGAACCAGCACACCCGTCAGCATCACCATTTGCTCCCGAAAATTGAACGAGCGCATGACGTTGATGCCGGCGTACACAGCGACCAAAAGAAAAATGGCCGGCGGGTAAAATAGCGAAGCTATCATTGTCCAAAATGCTGCATCGAACACGAGCGATGTCGCCTTGGGCTGTTTATAGACCCTGAAAATACGCCGCAACACGGAAGGCAAAAATGTGGCGGCGACCAACGGCGGCGACAAAAACAGAAAATCCGGCAAAGAGGCCGCTGCGAAAGCATAGAACAACCCCGGCAGCCAGTTGCGGTCGTCCAAGAGCCGGAATTCGTCGGCCAACCTATTGACACTCAGCGCCTGCACAAATACCAACACCGCCGCTCCCACTGCCGACCAGAACGCGTGTTTTTCGTCGGCCCAAAAAAACAGAGCCCGGTACAACACGCCGTCCATGCCCCCGGCATCGGGCGGCTCTACTCGCCCCAACAGCGCAGCGAGGTGCGTGAGCCCGACATAAAATGCCAGCAGGATGGCTGTGGTAAACTGGTTGTTGCGAAAAAGACCTAACACAATGGAAAATTTGGAGCCCGGAGTTGGGAGTTGGGAGTTGCGTTCCGTCGAACGTTCAAACTCCAAATTCCAAACCCTAAACTTTGTGTGGGGCGAAGTTCTGCAAAAGGGCGGAAAGGGCAAAATCTACTGCAACAAGCCCAGTGCTTTTGCTTTTTGAATGGCTTGGGTGCGGCGTTGGGCATCAAGTTTTGACAGCACATTGGACGTGTGCGTTTTTACCGTGTTCAGCGAAATGAACAGCCGATTGGCAATTTCCTGATTGCTCAGCCCCTGTGCTATCAGTTCCAACACTTCAAACTCGCGGGGCGTGATGCCAAGTTTTTCCAAAACATCTTCTTTGGGCCGAAAAGGCGACACGCCATCAAATGCCCCATCTGCCGATAATAATGTTTTTTTACGGGTCAATTTCCTGCCTGCCCAAATCCCGACCGCCGTGAACAGCAACGCGACCAGCCCGACGTACCACTGCTCAGCGTGTTGAAGCACGAGGAGGCGATATTGAAAAAATTGGAGCGCAGCCAACAAAAGCCCCAACGAGAGGCCGTAAAGGATGAATATCCCCCACTTGTTTCTTTGCTCGTGCTTCGGTGGCTGTTGTTTTTCTTTCAACATATTGAAAATCGGTGCCGCAAAAATCATAAAAGTCACCCTGAAACGCAGGATGACTTTTATGAAAAAAATGGAATGCCATGCTGTGCAATGAAAAACATTTGCCGCTCAGGGCTTCAGTATCACCAATCGTTTTGTCCCGATGATATTGCCTTTGCTGTCCGAAAGGCTGTAGAGGTAAGTTCCTTTCGCAAATTTGTCCAATTCAAGCCGGATGACCCTGCTGCCGTTGAGCGAATAGTTGCCTTTCCAGACTACTTTGCCGACGATATTGAAAAGTTTGAGCGTGTAGTCGTCGGAAGGAAGATTCGAGCAATTGAAATTGACAAATTCAATGGCCGGGTTGGGTTGCGCCTGAATATTGGCGCTGCCGGGCGCATTCACAATGGGCGCATCGGTGAATCCCATGTTTTTGAAGCGCACCGACTCCACTTCTGAGAGGTCGTTGCTCATGGTTGCTACGGCGATTTCTTCTTTTTCGGTGCCGCTGTAAAAACGATAAGTAATGGTAGTGTCCGTTCCGATCAAATTGCCCAGTCCGCCGCCACCGCCGCCGCCAATGAGCGTACTCAAGTCAACCCATTGCCCGAAGCCGGGGAACAATGACACATAAGCGTCAATGCCTGTGGTAATGTAATCAGTGCGCTTATTACGCAGCACCGCGTATTGTCCCCCCGGGATGATACAGGTGCCCCAGCCGTCCACTACATCCTGTCGGTTAGTCGTGACCTGCACCCGGAGAGAGTCTATGTCAACCGGCAAATTGGCAAAAATAGTGTCAAAAGGAGGTTGGTTTGTTGGGAAGCTCAGGTTCAAGTCGGATACTTGGCTGTTGATGTCAAAAAAATTCAAGGGAGAGTAGCGGTCTTTGAGCGCGGGCACAAAACCAACCGTCACATCCAGCCCAAACCCCGCCGGGTCAGCACCCGAATAACCCATAATCTCGAACTTGGTGTTGGTCGAATTGAAGTAAGTCTCGCTATCAGCCTGGCCGAAAAGCACCAAGTCGGCGCCGGGAAAATCCGAAGTATTCATGCCCGCGCTGGCTGCGCGATATACGACTTCGTCTGTTTGCGAAAAATGAAGTGCGGAAAAATCCCACAACTGGTTGCCGCCGGGTGGAGTGGCGGGATTGATGCTGCCGAGCGGGGCATTGTCAAAAGCGACGTACAAAGTATCGCCCGCGACCGGGAAAGTAGCGGAAGTAATGGTGATTTGGGAGGAAGCGCCGAAGCACAAAACGGAGAAAACTGCCAGTAACATTCGTCTCATCGGTTTGATTGATAAACTGAAAAGGAGGTGATTAAACATTTGAAAAGTTTCGCTCGTAGTGAATTTTGAATAGCCTACTGGGTGCATCAAAGGTACGCGGCTTTTGTGCGAAATGACAAGCGACCCGCCGCGATGTTTTCAGTTTTTTGGCAAAACGTCATAATGGTTACAAAACAGGATAGAGAAAGTTGCATGGCAAATTGCCCTCAACAGCCTCGCTTTTTCACAACGCCTGCAACTCCACCAATCGCCGATAGAATTTCCCCTCGCGCATCAAACTTTCGTGCGTCCCTCTTTCCACAATGCGCCCCTCGTCGAGCACAATGATTTCGTCGGCGTGCTGCACGGTGCTGAGGCGGTGGGCGATGACGAGCGCCGTGCGGTTGCGCAGCAAAGTGTCCAGCGCAGCTTGCACGAGTTTCTCAGATTCCGAATCGAGCGCGGAGGTTGCCTCGTCGAGAATAAGAATCGGCGGGTTTTTCAGCAAAGCCCGCGCGATGGTGAGCCGTTGGCGCTGGCCGCCGCTGAGTTTGTTGCCCCGGTCGCCGATGTTGGTGTCAAAACCTTCGGGCAGGTTTTGGATAAATTCATACGCATTGGCTGCTTTTGCGGCGGCTTCAACCGCCGCTGCGGATGCATCGGCGGTCGAAAAAGCGATATTGTTGCGCACCGTGTCGTTGAACAAAATAGCCTCTTGGCTCACGATGCCCATGAGCGCCCGCAAATCGCGCAGGCGCAGATGGCGGATGTCTTTTCCGTCCACCAGAATCTGCCCCTCCGTCACGTCGTAGAATCGGGGGAGCAAATCGGCGATAGTGCTTTTGCCTGCGCCCGAAGCACCGACGAGCGCCACCATCTTCCCGCGCGGGATGTCGAGACTGACGTTTTCGAGCGCTGCCCGCTCGGCATTTTGATAGCGAAACGAGACGTTTTTAAATTCGATTTTATTTTCAAAACTATTGATAGCCAGTGCCTTTTCGTCGTCGCGAATGTTCACGGGCGCATCCAGCACGGCTTCCACACGCTCCAACGCGCCCATGCCTTTGCGGATGTTGTACGACGCGCTGCTGAGTTGTTTCGCAGGCTCGATGATGTTGTAAAAAGCGTAGAGAAAAGTGATAAACGTGGCCGCTGTAATTTCTCCGGCGAATACCTGTTTGGCACCAAACCACAACAAGACCGACACGGCAGCAATGCCCAAAAACTCCGAGAGCGGCGAGGCCAAATCCTTGCGCCGATAGAGGCGGGTGAGGTTGCGGGCATAATCTGCGTTTTCGCGGCCAAAACGCGCCTGCTGCCACCCTTCGGCATTGAAACCTTTGATGATGCGCAGCCCGCCGAGCGTCTCCTCCACCAACGAGCCGATAAGCCCCAAACTATTCTGCGCCTCGCGGGATTTCCGACGCAGCGAGCGCCCTACTCCACCGATGATAAGCCCCGAAAACAACATGAGGCCCAGCACAAAAACCAGCAGCCCCGGCGACACAAACACCATGAAAGCCAGGCTGCCCACAATCACAATCGGCTCGCGGGCAACGGATTCGACCACCCCCACGATGCTCCATTCGACTTCCTGCACATCCGCCGAAATGCGGCTCATGAGGTCGCCTTTTCTTTCTTCTGAAAAATAGGAGAGCGGCAGGTCGAGGACTTTGCCCACAAGTTTTTGGCGCAAATCGCGCACAATGCCGTTTCGGACCGGAGCCAAAAAATAGAGCGAGAGGTAGCGGAACAGGTTTTTTCCAAAAAAGGTAAACACCAAAAAGGCGCACACGATGAGCAGGGCGTTTTCATGCCCGTGCTGTTGGATAAGGTCTGCGAAATAACCGTTTATTTTTTGCTCAATGGCTTGAATGCCAGTTGCTTCGGCCACGGGATTATTCGGAGCCGCCCCCGCATTGAAGTTTCCCGGGTTGAACAGCATTTGCAAAAATGGCTGCAACACGGGAATGCTGACGACCATAAAGAGGGACATCAGCAGGTTGCAAATCACGGCGAGGATGAGCAGTTTTTTGTACGGCGCGTAGTAGCGGAGGAGTCGGAGCATGGGTAAAAAAGTTCAGGCCAAATCATTCGGCATGAAAAAGTTAGCAAGCCTTTTCAACAACTCAGCATGAAGGGAATGGGGAATTTCGCCAATCTTACCCTGGATGTTTGCAAGCGAGAGCGTATGAATGTATGTCAAGCGGACAAGGGAGGTTTGTTTCAAGCGATTGCCACTATCTGGAAAAAGGATTTCATCCAAGCCTTTTTGCTCGTGGCGAAGTTGCGTGGAGATGCCACAAACGATATAATCGCCGAATCCGGAGAGTTGTTTCAGGAGAAGAACGGGGCGCAGTTTGATTTGGCCGTCATCCTGTGGCAAAGCAGCCAAGCCAATGTCCGCTGCTTTCATGGTTGAAAAACCGGGTTTGTCTCTATCAAATCTGCTTTGTCGTACTCAGGCTCATCGTCGGAATAAACACCGTTCAATTGGCGTGCAGAATCGGTCAAAAATTGTTTTCGCCAAGCAACGGCATCTTCGTCGGGAAGCGGATCTTCCGACTTTATCTTGATTTCTATGGTCACTTTTTTCCCGCCAAATGCCTTTTGAATCGCCTGAACAAATTCAAAATCCAGTTCCTGTACGGTGAGAGAATATTGCGCGGTCATGTTCTTTTTTCAACAAAGATAAGTTTTTCAAAAAAGGCCAATTGTGTGAATTTTGGGAAGAACCAATTCAGTCCAGCCCCAACGCCTTGTCTGCCAACCTTTGGTACCGTATCCGCAGTTCGGCTATCCAAAAACCAAGCCCGGTAAAACCCAGAATAGCCGGGTAAAACACCATGCGCATCGTGTTGTCCAAATCCTGACTGCCAAACGCGGGGTTGCCCGTGGAGCCGGGGTGCAGGCTGGCAAACATACGCGGCACGATGTAGAGCAGCGGGATCAGCGAGGCAAATGCAAAAATGTTGTAAACCGCCGCCAATCGCGCGCCTTTCTCCGGCTCGTCGAACGAGCGGCGGAGAATAAAATACGCCAAGTAAATAAGCAGCGCCACCGCCGTCATCAGTTGTTTGATGTCGTTGCTCCACGCCGCGCCCCAGGCATAGTGCGCCCAGAGCATCCCGGTCACGAGGCCGAGGATTCCGAACAGCAGGCCCGTCTCCGCATAAGCAGCGGCGCGGCGGTCAAAATCAAGTTGGGGGTTCATCAAAAAACGGACGCTGTACACCACCGAGGCGATGAACATAAACATCAGCGCAAACCACATCGGCACATGAAAATAGGTGTTGCGGATGCTCTCGTAAATCACGTTGCGGTACGGGAAAGTAAAGTCCGATTTGATGTGCAGTTGGCCGACAGGGTTTTGCGTCCAGTTGGCGGCGGAAGCAGCGGCGGCTGTGTCGCGGGAGAGTTCCACCGCATCTGGCAAAAGCGAGACGCCATCCGACGGGTGGTCAATAATGGCATTCAGCATGACTGAGGGTGACGGGCGCGGCAGGTCGTTTGGGAATACAAACGTGGCTTCCAACGTCGTGTCGCTCAAAACGCGGAGATGCTGCCCCAAAACCGCATTGAGCGAATCATACTCCAACCAGACTCGAATACCGGCGGGCTCACTGCGGGTATAAAACGAATTGTAGCCGTGCAGTTGAACAGCCACGGTTTGGCCGGTTTTGGTCGTTTCGGGACTGACGTAGGTAATGCCGGGTTTGAGCGGCACGAGCATCCCGGCTGCTATGGCATAAAGGACAAGAACGACGGAGAGGGCTTTCCACCACATAAAAGATTGCAGTTTGCGAAACCGGGAATTGCTGCCGGTTTTTAAATTGTATTTGTAAAACCTGAGATTCAGACTACTAAACCATCTAAACTTTCCACACCATTCTAACCCAACTATATCACCGACTCTGCCCTGCGCTCGGCCATGCGCTCTTTCATGCGCCGCCAACTTGGCCCCATGAGCCGGTTCATGCCTTTGTCCACCACATAATGTGTGGCGATGTTTGCCAGCCCGCGCACCCGCGCCGGCAACGAGCCGAACGAGCGCAGGCTGATGGAGTAGCCCCCATCGGTGTATTCGATGTAGTGCCAATAACCCGACGGCATAAAAATCGTCTCGCCAGGCTGCAGCATCACCTCATAACCCTTGGCGTGCGCCAATGCGGGATATTTCTCAAAATCAGGGTTGTTCAAATCCACATAACTCGCCACGGTGAACGGGTGGCGGTACAGATGGCGGCTTTGGTCGGGCGCAAAAAGGATGACACGTTTGCGGCCATGTATCTGGTTCAGAAAAACGTGGCTCATGTCAATATCGTAGTGCAGCGCCACTTTGGAGCCTTCGCCACCAAAAAACATGAACGGCAGTTCATTTACAAAACCGTCCATGATGGTCGGAATGTTGAAATCCTTGCGCAGTTCGGGAGCCACCCGGAAGATATTCCAGAGAAAAATACGCAGGTCGGTGGGCCCGCTCTCTATGATTTCGAGGTATTCTTTGAACGAAATCACGCGGTCGGGAGTCATGTAGCCCTTACCGGGTTTTGAATAGTTGTTCGATACCACCGGTACGCGCAAATGGCCATACTTCGATTTGAAATGCTCAACTGTCCACTTTTCGCGGGCGGGCCAATTGGCAGTCAAATCCGTGAAAACGACCGGTTTCATTGAGCCGAGGTATTCAGCAGCAAAGGTTTCGGGCGTAAGGCCAGTCCGGCGTTCAACAGGTCTTAAGTCCAGCATAATGCAAATAATTTTGGTGAACGGATGTCGTGAATGAACTACACCGGGTTCTTGTTCGAACGGCAAAAGTATAAAGTAAGTAGCGACGCTGGAAAGTTCTTCGCTACTCCCCCCTTCTTTTTTACCGAAATCCTACCTTTGCACCGCCTTCTTCATTTTACCTTCTACCCTCTACCATCCACCCTCTACCTTTTCATGGCAGATATTTCAAAACTTACAGAACTCGCAGCACAAGTCCGCCGCGACATCGTGCGCATGGTATTCAATTGCCAAAGCGGACACCCCGGCGGCTCGCTCGGTTGCACAGAGTTCTTCGTGGCACTTTATGGCAACGTATTGAAACACAAGCCAAAACCTTTCAAAATGGAGGGCATTGGCCAAGATTTGTTTTTCCTCAGCAACGGCCACATATCGCCCGTTTGGTACTCGGTGCTGGCGCGCACGGGCTATTTCGAGGTGAAAGAACTGAATACTTTTCGGAAAATAAACTCCCGCTTGCAAGGCCACCCAGCCACCCACGAAGGCTTGCCGGGCGTACGCATCGCCTCCGGCTCTTTGGGCCAAGGGATTTCTGTCGCTATCGGCGCGGCACTCGCCAAAAGGCTCGACCATGACAAACATTTGGTCTTTGTGCTCACCGGCGACGGCGAACTCGAAGAAGGCCAATGCTGGGAAGCCATCATGTCCGCCGCCCATCACAAAGTGGACAACCTCATCGTCACGGTGGACTGGAACGGCCAGCAGATAGACGGCTCGACGGAACAGGTGATGAGCCTCGGCAACCTGCCCGCCAAGTGGAAAGCCTTCGGCTGGGATGTCCTGATTTTGGACGAGGGCAATGATTTAGAGGCAGTTATCGCCACGCTGCGCAAAGCCAAACGCCGCTGTGGCAAGGGAAAACCCGTTGTGATTTTGATGCGGACACAAATGGGTCACGGCGTGGATTTTATGGTCGGGACGCACAAATGGCACGGCAAAGCACCGAACGCGGAGCAGTTTGAGTTGGCGATGGCGCAATTGGGGGAGACGGGGTTGGGGGATTTTTGAAAATTTATGATTAAACATTAGGAGCAATGCAAAATCCATTGGCAGAGGTTTTTGGTTTCCCGATTTACAACCAATCTGAAGAGGCGGTTCGATGTCGGAATGGAAAGCTGTGTCCATTCAACAATAAAGTGCCGAACTGTACCAAAGACAAGGCTAACAACCCGCTGGGGATTTGCTCAATCAATCACAACGGCACCTGCGTCATTACTTGTCCTGTGCGCTTTCGTGAAAACTGGTTGATTGCGGAACACGCCGCAAAGTTTTTTTTCGGAGAAGAAACCAATTGGACAACTCTGACAGAAACCAAATTACTTGACATAAATGGGCAATCTGCTGGAAACATTGATTTTGTCTTAGTCGCCTACAACAAGCAGGGGAAAATCACCAATTTTGGTTCTTTAGAAGTTCAAGGCGTTTATATTTCGGGCAACCTCCGAAATCCTTTTGATGCATTCATGCGAAATCCTTTGACCGATTTTTCTTGGGAAACAGGTTTCAATTTCCCCAAACCAGACTATTTGTCTTCTTCAAGAAAAAGGCTTGTTCCTCAAATGCTCTACAAAGGCGGCATTTTCAAACATTGGGGGCAAAAACAGGCTGTTTCGTTGCAAAAATCTTTTTTTGACACCCTGCCAATCTTACCGCAAGTTGAACCCGAAAAAGCAGATATTGCTTGGTTCTTGTATGATTTGCTGCCCGATGAAAAAACGCAGCGCCTAAAATTGACATTGGTGGAAACTGTTTATACTGAATTTGAAGCGGCGCTTTTTCAAATAACGACTCCCCGGCCGGGCAGCAAACTCGATTTTGTTTCTTTTTTACAGAGTAAATTAGACGATCAATTTGAAAGCAGTCCGCCCGACGCCCCTACTCTTCAAGATATTTTGAAAAATGACCAATCAACTTGACATTTTTGGAAATTTAGGGGCGGATTTGTCCGAAAATCAAATCGTCAATGTCGCCTCTGTCCCACAACGCAGCCCGTTCCGCTACCCCGGTGGCAAAACTTGGCTCGTCCCAGTTTTTAGGCGTTGGATGCGCCACTTTGACCCAAAAAAAACCACTCTGGTAGAGCCGTTTGCTGGCGGAGGTATTATCAGCCTGACAGCAGCATTTGAAAATCTGGCCGAGCGTATAGTTATGGTTGAGATGGACGAAGAAATATCTGCTGTTTGGGAAACAATTTTTGGTGAAAACAATGATTGGCTGACGCAAAAAATCATCGAATTTGAAATGAGCGCTGAAAATGTGCGCGAACAATTGATTTCAGGAAGTAAGTCCGTCTGCGACATCGCATTTTCCACTATTTTGAAAAATCGAGTATTTCACGGCGGGATAATCACGAAAGGCTCCGGAATGTTGAAAAATGGGGAAAATGGACGCGGGATTGCGTCTCGTTGGTATCCGGTTACACTAAAAGAAAGAATCAGCGCCATTAAAATGGTGAGGCATAAAATCCAATTCCAAACAGGCGATGCCTTCCAAGTAATCCCAGAATTGTCCAATGACCCAAACGCAGTTTTTTTCATAGACCCCCCTTACACGGTCGCAGGCAAAAGACTTTACACACACTCCGAACTTGACCATGTAGAACTTTTCAATTTGGCAAGCCAAGTGCAAGGTCATGTGATGTTGACATACGATGACACAGAAGAAGTGCGGGCTTGGGCAATGAAATTTGGTTTTGACTTCAAAAGAATCCCCATGAAAACTACGCACCATCTTGAAAAGCACGAGTTGCTCATCACAAACAATATCAACTACCTGTAAATATAATGCTCGAAAATATCACCTCCACATCCTCCCGCGCCACCCGCGAAGGCTTCGGCCAAGGCCTCCTCGAACTCGGCCGCCAAAACCCCAACGTCGTTGGTCTCACCGCCGACCTCATGGAATCGCTGCAAATGCAGCATTTCCAAAAAGAATTTCCCGAACGGTTTTTCCAAATCGGCATCGCGGAAGCCAACATGATGGGCATCGCGGCGGGTCTGGCGACGGCGGGCAAAATCCCGTTCACCGGCACATTTGCCAATTTCAGCACCGGGCGCGTCTATGACCAAATTCGCCAGAGCATCGCCTATTCGCACAAAAACGTCAAAATCTGCGCCTCCCACGCAGGTGTGACTTTGGGCGAAGACGGCGCCACCCACCAAATCCTCGAAGACCTCGGCATGATGCGAATGCTGCCGGGTATGGTCGTCATCAATCCCTGCGATTTCAACCAGACAAAAGCCGCCACGATAGCGATTGCTGAGCATCACGGCCCCGTGTATCTGCGTTTTGGCCGACCGGCATGGCCGATTTTTACTGCTGAAAACCAGCAGTTTAAAATCGGGAAAGCCCTGCACCTCGCCACCGGCAAAGACGTGACCATCTTCGCCACCGGCCACTTGGTATGGACGAGCATCGAGGCTGCGAAAGAACTCGCCGCGCAGGGTATTTCCTGCGAAATCATCAACATCCACACCATCAAGCCGCTCGACGAAGAGGCCATTTTGGACTCGGTGAGCAAGACCCGCGCCGTCGTCGTGGCCGAAGAACACCAGCGCAACGGCGGCCTCGGCGACGCCATCGCCAACCTGCTCGTCCACAAATTGCCCGTGCCGATGGAATACGTCGGCGTGAACGACTCCTTTGGCGAAAGCGGAAAACCCACCGAATTGCTCGACAAATATGGGCTCGGAAAAAAAGACGTGTTGTGGGCAGTGAAAGATGTTTTGGACAGAAAGTAACGCCAAATTCTAGTTTGGCTAGAGCATAAATAAAGAGGGGGGCGCAGTTAGCGCCCCCCTCTTTATTTTCAAGCCTACACCTCACACCAACTCCACCGACAGCTGCTCAATCGCGTTTTCCAAAAAACCGGGAATCAACGTGTCGAACGTGCGGCGGATTTTCACCGGATTTGCCAAGTCGCGTATCATACGGTTGTAGCGCGATTCGCCGTGCTCTTCCACGATGGAGGCGCGGCGCTCATCTTGCATAAAATATTCGAGCAAACCCTCCGGGTCGGCCTCCGGATGGAATTGAGTACCAATGATTTCCGGGCTGAACCGTATGGCCATCACGGCCCGTTCGTAGTGAACGTGCGGGCGGAGTTTTTCCAAACAAAGGATGTGCGAGCCCATCGCCTGCAGCCGGTCTTGGTTGGGATTTACCACCTGGTAGCGGCGAAAATCGGCGATATAGAAAGGGTCAGGCAGTTGCTCAAACAGCGGCTCTTCCTTGCCCCAATGCGTCTTATGGACTGAATAGGTGCCAAACGACATTTTGTAGCGCTGCGTCACCTCGCCCACTCCAAAATGGTGGCAGGCCATCTGGAACGAATGGCAGATGAAGAAAACGTGTTTCTTTTGCTCGTTGCGCAAATTCCACTGCCAAAGTTGGCCAATGAGGTTGAAAAACGGCTCTTGCCATTGGCCGCCGCTTTCGAGCGGGTCGCCGGGGCCGCCGGAGAAAATATAAATGTCGTAGGACAGGTCGGGGATTTCGCACTTGGCACGCACGTCAAAACGGTCGTATTCGAGCACGTCGTTGTAGCGGTGCAGGATGTTTTTCAGCATCGGGATACCGCGATTCGACTCGCCGTTGTACATATCCAAGAGGGCAGCACGGAGGAACATTTTCTGAGTTATAAATAATGAGTGATGAATGACAAGCGTGAATCCCCCCCTGTTCCGAAGCCCGGAGCCGCGGTGGTTAGTGGGCAAAACTCGGCATCAACTTCGGGGCGATTTTGACACCTGCGTAACAGACGGGGAATAAAAAAACAAAGACCGCAATGGGGCTTGCGGTTTTGGACGAACTTTTGGAAAAAAGTCTGCCAAAAAAATCTGGTCAGGAAAAAAACAGACGCGTGGCCACGCTCACTTTCTCGCACCTTTCACTTGTCACGTTTCTGTCAATCGGCGGGATGAATAAAAGCGAAGGTCTGAAAACAGTTTGGAAATCAGGGCGGTTGGATATCGTATTTATTTTTCCACAGCCGCTCAAAGACCTATTTTTGCCGCCCCATTCAGTTGGCCCATTTTTTTTATTTTCAAAAATTCGAACCATGAAATTTGTTTCCGAAAAAATAATTGATGCCGTTATTGATGATTTGGAAAACTACTCCGACGAGCAATACGAAGAAAGTATGGAGGCATTCGCCGAGGCGCAGCCAGTGCTGGTCGCTTGGCTGTTCAGCGAACAATTCGACCTGCTGAACGAGGACGAAAAAGGCTATTTGCAATACCTCGCCCTCATCGCGTGGCAGTCAATCGTGAAAGAAAACGGCCCTGTGGAACCCGTGTCGGAAGAGCAAATCGGCGAAGCCGAGGAGAAAAACTATGAGTTGTTGGAAGGTTCGGAAGCCAAAAAATTCCGCGACCGCCTTACGCCGTTTTTTGAAAACACGCCGCAAGAAGATTTGCTCGCCTTTGCCGAAGAAGCTGTATTGGAAGACGAGGACGACCCCGAGGCGCTCGTCACCAAAGAGGGGCGCGAGCCGATTTTTGTGGCGCTGAAAACGCTGGTGGATGTGCTGACGCGGGACGATTCCTGATATCCCGAAAGGTGGAAACTTTCGGGATGCTGGCTGCTATCGCTCACGGTGCCAGCCGCGCGATTTTCCACTTTTCCCCATCTTGCGTGTAGCATATCCGGTCGTGCAAACGGCTTTCCCGCCCCTGCCAAAATTCGATGGCTTCCGGCACCAGACGGAACCCACCCCAAAATGGCGGTAAAGGCAGCGCCTCGGCTTGGCCATAATCGCGCACCAAATCCGCCACTCGATTTTCCAACACGTCCCGGCTTTCTATCACACGACTCTGCGGGCTGGCCCAAGCGCCGATTTGGCTGCCTTTCGGGCGACTTTGGAAGTAGGCAAGCGACTCTGTCGGCGACACTTTTTCCACCCTGCCCTCTATGCGGATTTGCCGCTCCAACTCCAGCCAAGTGAAAAGCAGCGCGGCCTGTGGGTTTTCCACCAACTCCCGCCCCTTTCGGCTTTCATAATTGGTGTAAAACACAAAACCTTGTTTGCCAAAACCTTTCAGCAACACCGTGCGGGCGCTCGGGCGGCCATCTGAAGTGGCGGTGGCGAGCGTCATGGCATTGGGTTCGATGAGTTGGCTGTTCAATGCCTCTTGGAACCACACAGCGAATTGCGCCAATGGGTCGGGCAGCACATCCGTTTCGGAAAGGGATTCGAGCGCGTAACTTTTGCGGAGATTGGTGAGTTCAGCATTCGTAATTTGAGTCTCGTGATTGGACATTTTACCGGATATTAATTTTTTATGCTGTGTCATAAGCAGGGATGGAATGTAGTTTAGAAGGATGTAGATTGCAGGTCAAGTCATTGGTTTTCAGAGCAAACTGTTTTTTCCAAAACTTCTAAACCAAACTCAAAAAAGGGCAAGCGGTTGGACAAAATTGCCCGTCCGCTCCACACACAACGGCACAAAGAACTGGTTTTCAGAAAAAATAAAATCGCCGTGTCGTCGTGTGAAATAAATTTGTGCAGGTGTTGAATCCTGCCGCATTTGAAGTTTGCGCCCACTTCTTGAGGCTTTGCACAAACGTAAAAAATGCGAATCAAGGGTTGAAAATAAAAGGGCGTTGGTTTTCAATATTTTAGACCTATGAGGTTTTTGAAAACCTCATAGGTCTCGTGTGCAAAACTTCGATTTTCAAAACCCAAATTCAACCCTTGATTTGCAAAAAAATAAAAAACCATGAAAGGGAAAATCTTCCGCGTCGTCCTTGCCATCGTTGCTGCCACGGTGTTATTGGCCGTTGTCAACCGCCACCCGCTGCCCAACCCGCCCGAAGGAACCACCTATCTCGCCCCCTCGCCCCAACGCCCCGGCGACGCGGCAGCGGGCTATAAATATTTACTCTACGGCGATTTCGTCAGCAGCGGCGTGCCGCTCCGGGTGTTCAAAAGAGCATCGGGCGGCAACAGCCCTGACGATTTGGGGCGCACGGGCGACGCGGACGGCATTCCCTTTTCGTACAATGTGGTGACAGCCCCGAACGGCGTGAAAGTAGTCGCCCCCACCTGTCTCACTTGCCACGCTGAACGCCTGAACGGCCAAGTCGTCGTCGGTCTCGGCAACAATACTTTCGACCACACCAACGACGCGACGGCGAGTTTTCAGGCCGCGGATTTTGCGGTGAAATATATGTTCGGGGAAAAATCGAACGAATGGGCGGCCTACCTCCCGTACACGCGCGCCGGCAAAGCCATCAGCCCATATATCCGCACACAAACACGCGGCCCGAACCCCGCCGATAAAATATTCGTCGCGCTCGCTGCCCATCGCCGCGCCGGAGATTTGGCTTGGCTCGACGTGCCGCAATTCGACGTGCCGCTCGAAACCGTGCCGACCGACGTGCCTGCTTGGTGGTTGGTGAAAAAGAAAAACGCGCTGTATTACAACGGATTGGGCCGGGGCGATTTCGCGCGGCTCTCCACGGCGTCGGGATTGCTGACCATGCGCGACACCACAGAAGCCAATCGGCTGGATGCTCGTTTTCCCGACCTGCTGGCTTGGATTCGAACCATCGAGCCGCCCAAATACCCCTACCCTATTGACCAAAATCTGGCCGCTGTCGGGAAAAAGATTTTTGAAAAAAGATGCTCGGGGTGTCACGGCACCTACGGCGATTCGGTGTCGTACCCCAATTTGCTGGTCAGTTTGGAAAAAATCGGCACCGACTCGCTGCTGTCGTCGGCGTACCAATTCTTCCCAGAATACCACACTTGGTACAACAGCAGTTGGTACGCGCAGGAGCCACACAAAGCGCAACTTTTACCCAACCGGGGCTACGTCGCGCCGCCGCTCGACGGCATCTGGGCGACCGCGCCGTACCTGCACAATGCCTCTGTGCCGACGTTGGAAGATTTGCTCAACAGCCCGCAGCGCCCCGTTTTTTGGAAAAGAGTTTTTGAAAACACGGAGGCCAACTACGACCAAGCCAAGGTTGGTTGGAAATATTCAGCAGAAACCTCGAAAACGGGTACGGAAACTTATGACACCGCCCTGCCCGGTTACGGGAACGGCGGGCATAAGTTTGGCGACAAACTGACGGTGGAAGAGCGGAAGGCGGTGGTGGAGTATCTGAAGACGTTGTGATAATCCAAGTTGTGGCTTAACCAAGACACTTGTCATTCTGAACGAAGTGAAGGAACTGCACAAGCCAAACTGCTTGAATTGCTGCAAAAAACCTGTGGTTCTGTGGGTAATGGAAGTTGTGTAGTTCCTTCACTTCGTTCAGGATGACAAGTATGGAGAGAGATTCTCGCAGGTCACAACTTGCTTTACAATAATAATTTTGTCATGTTGTAAACATCTGTCCTCCTTACGGTGTACTCGCACCCGGCACTCTCCCCGAAGAGCGACAACATGACAAAAAACCGCTCACTCTCGCTCCTCCCCACGGTAGGCGGGAGTTATTCTATGACGATCATCTCCCCTTTTTTGTTGATGCGGAACTGCTCGCCGAAGCGGGTGACGGTGGCGGTGCCGTTTTTGAAGGATTCACTGACCTCATCGAATTGCGGGGCGATGACGATTTGCCCGCTTGTGTCCACAAATCCCCATTTCCCGTCTTTTTGAACAGGAGCCAGGCCTTCGGAAAAACCCCTGACCCCATCGAATTGCGGTGCGACGACGATTTGCCCACCTGTGTCCACAAACCCCCTTTTCCCGTCTTTTTCAAACCCAGCCAGACCTTCGGAAAAAGCCTTGATTTCATCGAATTGCGGTTCGACGACGATTTGCCCGCTTGTGTCCACAAAGCCCCATTTTCCATCTTTTTGAACTTGGGCCAAGCCATTGGAAAAACTCCGGATTTCATCGAATTGCGGGGCGATGACGACCTGCCTGTTTTTGTCCACAAAACCCCATTTCCCATCTTTTTTAACAGGAGCCGGGCCTTCGGAAAAAACCCTGGCCCCATCGAATTGCGGTGCAACGACGATTTGCCCGCTTGTGTCTATAAATCCCCATTTCCCGTCTTTTGTAACCTGAACCAAACCTTCGGAAAAATTCCCGACCCACTCGAATTGCGGTTCGACGACGATTTGTCCGCTTTTGTCCACAAATCCCCATTTCCCGTCTTTTTGAACCCCAGCCAAACCTTTGGAAAAACCCCAGACCTCATCGAATTGCAGGGCGATGGCGGTTTGCCCATTTTTGTCCACAAAACCCCATTTCCCGTCTTTTTTAACCTTAGCCAGACCTTCAGAAAAATACCCGACCTCATCGAATTGCGGGGCTATAATTTGCCCACTTGTGTCAATCAAGGTCCATTTTCCGTTTTTTTGAACCTGAGCAAAGCCTTCGGAAAAATACCCGACCCCATCGAATTGCGGGGCGACAACGATTTGCCCGCTTGTGTTTATCAAGCCCCATTTTCCGTTTTTTTGAACCCAAGCCAAGCCTTCGGAAAAATCCCCGAATAAATCGAACTGCGGTGTGGCGACGATTTGCCCGCTTGTGTTTATCAAGCCCCATGTCCAGTATCTTCGAACCCAAGCCAAGCCATTGGAAAAACTCTGGATTTCACCAAATTGCGGGGCGATGACGGTTTGCCCGCTTTTGTCTATAAATCCCAAATTCCCACCTTTTCTAATCGGAGCCAGACCTTCGGAAAAATCCCCGACCCCATCGAATTGCGGGGCGACGATGATTTGCCCGTTTTTGTCCACTAATCCCCATTTTCCGTCTTTTTGGATCCGAGCCAGGCCTTCGGAAAAATTTTCAATCTTATCGTACCAGTCCCAATCCTTTATACGCCTGCCCTGCCGATCGAGAAAGGTGTATTGGTTTCCTTTCCGCACTTTGTACCATCCATTGTTTGTAGGAATAAAATAATTGTACGCCTCCGACAGTCCTCCCTGCTTGTCCACGAGGTGGTAAAAACCGTCCTTCTGCGCCAGCGCCAGCCCGCTCTCTTCAAAAGGCTGCGGGCCGCTGAACACAAAATCCGTCAGCCGCCGCCCTTCGCGGTCTATCACCGCGAACTTGCCGTCCTTGTAGGCCCAGGCGCGGTCTTGCCGGAAGCCAAAATGCCCGATGACCGTCTCGGCTTTGCGCAGGGCAGTCTCCACCTGCAGCACCCGGCGGCGTTCGGCGTTTTTCACGGCCTCGCGGGCGGCTTTTTGCTCCGCCTGCGAAAAGGCGAACTCCAAGGCGGCGGTGAATTTTTTTCCGGCCAGGTCGTAGTGCCCGGCGCGCAGTTCGCGCTCGCCGGCTTTCATAAAGCGGGTGTATTCGGCGCTTTGGGCCGGGGCGAGGAAGGGGGCGAGCAGGAGGAGGAGGAGAAAGTGTCGCATGGTGCGTGGGTGTTTTTTTTGTTCTTTTTTTACCGATCCGCCCGTTCAACCCCACCCCCGACCCCTCCCCTGAAAAGGAGGGGAGACGCGGCGCACTCTACGTCTCCCCTCCTTTTCAGGGGAGGGGTCGGGGGTGGGGTTGAACGGGCGGAGTAGCAACATCTCACTTCCCGCACCGGCACCCCAACTTTTCCACTTTCTCCTTCAACTCTGCCGATTCAGGGTCGAGCCGGAAAGCCAGACAGTAATAAGCGCAAGCCTCCCGGGTGGCGCCGTCGTCGTTGCGCGGGTCGGGGCCGATGGCCTCTTCAAAGATGAACGCCTTGCGGCGGTAGATGTCCAAATCGCGGCGGCGGATGTCGTCAGTTCGTTTTATTTTTTCTTCAAGATTCGGGTAGCCGGAGCGTTCCGCCAGTTCATATTTCCGCAAAGCCTCGTAATAATCGCCTTTGAAATAGAGCGTATCGCCTTCCAGCACAGTGCCTTGAATGCCTTTCATGTGCAAGGCAGAATCGCGCTGGGATTCGAGGCTGCGGTGGTCGTAGAGCGTGAGGCGGAAGAGGTCGTTGTCCAGCACCTGCTCGTACAAATCCATCGCTTCGCTGTACTGCTGGTTGGCAAGTTTGCCGTCCCCTTGTTTGATAAAACTGTCGCGGGCATTGTGCAGACTGAAAAATCCGATGGCCAGCGTAAGCAGCAAGAACAACAGGCTGAGTGCCGAGAATATGCGGGCGCGGCGGGCGTCGTTTTCGGCTTTTTCCTTGAAACGCCGCTCTTGATCGGCGATGCGGCGCTGTTCGACGGCCTCCTGTTCGAGCCGGGCTTTTTCGGCTTCGAGGCGCTCGGCTTCGCGGGCTTTGAAACTCCGCACAATCGGCTCCACCAGCGCGTCGTGGCTGATTTCGTAACTCTTGCCGAGGTGGGTGATTTCGGCGCGGACGAGGCGCGTGTCGAGCAGTTTTTTCAATAAATCAGGCTCAATGCGCCACACCTCGCGCTCCACGCCTTCGGTCACGCCCACGCGTCGCCCGCCCACGATGAGGCCGCGTTCGATGAAGTCGCGGGCAAGGGCGCGGTCGGCGTCGGGCAGTTCGGCGAGCGTGTCTTCGTAGTAGTTTTGGAGAATGTTCTGAATGCCTTCTTCGCCGCCGAACACGCTTTCGTCTACAGGCCGGGCAGGGTCGGCAGCGCCTTTAGCCAATTGTTTTTCAATGTATTGGCAAACCAACTGAAGTTGGAAGGACTCGACCTCGGCGTTTTTATTTTCCAAAGCGTCGAGGATGAGGTTGAGTGCGGAAGGGGCGTAGGAAAAAGGCGGCGTATCGAGTTCGCGCCCCACAAAAGCAGCCGGCCGAACGATAGCCTCGCGGGCGGCGGCGCGACCGAGCGGGCGCAATTCGAAGCGATTTTGGAGAATGTCGGGGATATCTGCGCTGAGTTCGTGGAGCAGGCTCACACGGTCGGAGCGGATGGCAAACACCACTTTGACTGGCACGGGCGTGTACCCCGCGAGGTTTTCGGAGCGATTTTCCAGCAGGCGTTTTGGCAGGCGGTTGTTCACCAGGTCGGCGATTTCGCTGACAAAGCGCTGGCGTTCGGCGGCGGGATGTTCAAAGAATTCTTCGAATTGGTCGAACACCAAAACGGGTGTGGCGGGCGCCTCGTAACGCTCGAAACGGCAGGCGCGGAGGTATTCCCAGAGGGGCGCGGATTGGGGCGAATGGCCTGTTTGTTCCGACAATTCAGCGGCATTCAGGTAGTTTTTGAGTTCGTTTTTCAACGCGTCGGTTGGGCTGACGGCAGTGTTTTGAAAACGAACTTTGACGCTGCGGTAGCGGTCGTAGTCGAGCAGGGGTAGCAGGCCGGCGTTGAGGAGCGAACTTTTGCCGATGCCGGATTTGGCGAACACGACGACGAGCGTGTTGGCCGTCACCTGCGCGTGAAGGCGGCGGATTTCGTCGTTGCGCCCGAAGAACAAAAACTGCTCGTCCTCCTCGAAGGCGCGGATGCCGGGATAGCGACTTTTGCCGGTCATGCGAGCCTCCTTTTTAGTTGTTCCACAATGCGTTGCAAAGCCTCGTCGCGGTTGGCGGCGAGGCTGACGGGCAAGCCGTCGTCGGGCAAAGGCGTGATTTTCCGGAGTTCGCTGTTGGCGCGCCAGTCGCAGGAGCGGGCGACGACGGGGATGAGGCCGTTGGGTTTTTGGCGCTGCCATTCTTTCGCCCACTCAAAATCTTTGTCGAGCAAATGGTCGTCGGCAAAAAAGTCGGGGCTGACAAGCGCGAGCACTGCGTCGGCAGCAGCTATTTTTTCTTTCAAAACTTCGTCTACGTTTTGTCCGAACGGCGCGCGCGCCCGGTGAAAAAGCGCGAGGTCGCCGTTTTTTTCGGCGGGCAACATAGCGCGTTCCAGCCCGGCGAGCATCTCCTCATCTTCCCGGGCAGCGATGACGACGACGTTTTTCTGCCGCGCTGCGCCGTCGCCTTTCAGCCGGGCGAGGGCTTCGTCGGCGAAAGCCTCGATGCGCTGGTCTTCAAAATGAAAATTGAAGTGCTCCTCGTAGAAAGCGCGGGTGGAGGCGCTCATCGGGTAGTTGTCGGCCTGCGGCGCGAAGGCCGTACTGCCCGCAAGGTTGAGCGCGTCAAGCAGCAGGCGAAAATGCCAGTTTTCGAGGTCGAAGCCGAGAAAAATGTAGGTGTGGAAAGGGCTGAATTTTGCCAGCAAATCGTCGGGCACAGGCGGGTTTTTCTCCAACACTTTTCGGACAAAGGTCACCTGGTCGGAAGAGGTCAACACAAGCGACTCTTTGTCTGTGACAGAACCCAACAAGTTGTAAACCAGCGGTTTTTGCGGGCTGACGAGGTCAATGTCGAGGTCTTTGCCGCCGAATGGCACGGGGCGGCGGAAATTGTAATGGCGCAGGCGGGGTTCTTTGTCGGCGGCAAGCAGGGCGCGGTGGAGGAGTTCGTCGGGACTGGTGTTGACAAAAAAAGAAACGGGCAGTTCAGCCAGTTTTTCAAAAACGGTCGGCAGCGTTTGGGTGCGGGTTTGATAAAAATCGCCCACTTTGTCCCACATATCCACGAGGCGTTTGCGGTCGCCGTTGGTGTAGCGTTGGGCGATGTAGGGAAGATTGCGGCGCTCGGCGGGGTCGTATTCTACGCTCTCGTTGTCGAGCAGTTCGGCCAAATGTTCGGCGAGCAATTCGCGCAGCGGCACGACGCCGTCGCTGGCCACGCGGGGGCCAAGCAGCAGGATGCAACGATTTTCCCGGAAGTCGCGGAGGAGTTTTTCCCAGTTCATTGGTTTCCAGCGGGTTTGAAAGCCGCTTTTCTGTGAGGGCAAATCTGCGAAACTTTCCGAAAGTTGGGTGAACGAAACGTTTACTAAACTTTTGAAAGTTTAGTAAACGTGTTCCCTACTTTAAATCCGCGTTGCCGTCCACGAATTTGCAATCGAACCAAAAAGAGGAAATTCGCCACATGTCGTCGTCGCCACGCTCCAGGTCGAACTCGTAGGAGCCGACAAAAAATCCGTGTATTCCGACCCGAATCGAGGGGTTTGAAATGCCATGCAGTGCCGTAACAAAAAACGTGCGCGTTGTCGTCGCCGTGAACGTCCACTACGAAATTGCCGACCTGGTGGTGCAGCGCGGCGATGTCGCGGAGCCCTTCGTCCCAGCGTGCGGTGATTTCCTGCGGCGTAAGGTTTTCCGGCTCACCGCCCGACAGCGAGGTCATATCGAAGGCTACCTGATCGGTAAAACATTTTTCCACCATGGGCCAGTTGCGGTTGTCGGTCTGGATAAAAAGTTGGTTCACCACGTCCACTACCTGTTGGCGTTTGATGAGCATTTCGGCTGAATAGTGCATAAAAATTGAAATGGATGGATAAAAAATTGGTTTAAACGTGTGGCAAAGTTGAATTGCGGGTTGCTGCAGGCGCTATGATTTTTGTCATTTCTCCGGATGATGCATCGCGTCCTTTGTGCAACAAAAATATTTTTTTCCGAAAAATCCCGGATGTTTGTCGCCTGCATTTTCAGCCAAACATAATTTTTCCCGGATGAACAAGCTCCGCTCCCTACTGCCCCTGCTCCTGTTGTTTTTCGCACAGTCGCTTTTCAGCCAAAACAACTTGAAATCGCCCGACGAATTTTTCCCCCACAAACGGGGCGAGCAGTTCACGCCGCATTACCAGTTGAACGACTACTTCGAGCATCTGGCCGCCAACGCGACGACGACCATGCGTTTGGAAAAATACGGCAAAACCAACGAAGGCCGCCCGCTGCAAATCGCCGTTTTTTCCTCTCCGGAAAACATCGCCCGGCTCGAACAAATACGCCTCAACAACCTCCGCCTCACCGGCCTTGCCGACGGCCAGCCCGACCTCACTGCGCCCGTCGCCATCATCTGGCTCAGCATGAGCGTGCACGGCAACGAACCTTCCGGCTCAGAATGCAGCCCGATTTTGGCCCACCGCCTCGCCGCTCAAACCGACCCAGAAATCCGTGAATGGCTCAAAAACACCGTCGTCGTCATTGACCCCTCGCTCAACCCCGACGGCTACGACCGTTATTCGCACTGGAATCGCATGGCGAGCAACTTCCTGATAAACGCCAACCCCGACAGCCGCGAGCACCGCGAGCCCTGGCCGGGCGGTCGCCCCAACCATTATTATTACGACCTCAACCGCGACTGGGCATGGGCCACACAAGTGGAAAGCCAGCAACGCCTCGTGGTGTACCAACGCTGGATGCCGCACGTCCACGCCGATTTGCACGAGCAATACATCAACAATCCCTACTATTTCGCGCCGGCAGCCGAGCCTATGCATGACTACATCACACCCTGGCAGCGCGATTTTCAGACGAAAATCGGGGAGAATCACGCCCGCTACTTCGACCAAAATGGCTGGCTGTATTTCACGAGAGAAACATTCGACCTGTTTTATCCATCCTATGGCGACACCTACCCGATGTTCAGCGGTGCCATCGGCATGACATACGAGCAGGCCGGTCATTCTATGGCCGGGCGGGCCATCGTCACCGGCATCGGCGACACGCTCACGCTGCACGACCGCATCGAACACCACCTGACCACGAGCCTCTCGACCGTCGAAATGGGCAGTAAAAATGCAGCCAAAATCGTGGAGAATTTCCGCGACTACTACACGCGCTCGGCATCGCAGCCGCAAGGCCAATACAAGGCATTCGTCGTGCGCGAAACGAACCACCCGAACAAAATCAACGCGCTCTGCCGATTCCTCGACCTCCACCAAATCCGCTATGGAAGGGTGGGCGCTGGACTCTCCGGGGTGCGGGCATTCGACTATGCGAGCGGCAAAGAAACCAGCGTATCGGTCAATCCAAACGACTTGGTTATCAGTGCTTTCCAGCCAAAATCCGTGCTGGTGCAGGTGCTGTTCGAGCCGGAGCCGCATCTTTCTGATTCACTCACTTACGACATCACGGCGTGGGCGTTGCCTTTCGCCTACGGCCTCGAGGCCTACGCCTTGAAAGAGCGTTTGGAGTCAAAAAAACCTTTCGAGCCGTACCGCGCGCCAGAAATCAGATTGGCCGCCTCGCCTTATGCCTGGTGTGTGCATCGGCGCTCATTGGCAGAAGCCGTTTTTTTGAGTGAAATCTTGCAAAAAGGGGTGAGAGTGCGCACGGCCACCAAGCCTTTTGATATGTCCGACCAGCATTTTGCCCCCGGCGCGTTCGTGATAAATCGGGGAGACAACCGCCTCATCGCGGCGACACTCGACCAAATCGTGCAAACTGCTGCTGCAAAAGCAAATGTGCCGCTACACCCGATTTTCTCTGGGTTTGCGGGCAAAGGCCACGACCTCGGCTCGGAGGCGTTTTCGCCCATCGAACGCCCGCAAGTGGCGCTTGTGTATGGCGACGATGTGGACGAAAACTCGTTTGGCCACACTTGGTTTTTCTTTGAGCGCGAGATTGGCTACCCGGTTTCGCCCGTGCCGTTGGACAAAATACACCGGGTAAAACTCGGCGAATTCACCACGCTGATTTTCCCGAGCGGTTCCTACAACCTTTCGGACAATCAATTGAAAACCATAGAAGAATGGGTAAAAATCGGTGGCCGCGTCATCGCATTCGACAGTGGCGTAAAAGCCTTCGCAGGCAAAGATGGTTTTGAACTGAAACTAAAAGAAGAACCCAAAAAAGACTCTACCGCAGCGCCAAAACCTTACCGCTCCCGGGAGCGCGAAAGCATCAGCGACCAATTGCCCGGTGCCGTCATAAAAGCAAAAGTGGACAATTCGCACCCACTCGCTTTTGGCCTTTCCGACCATTATTTTTCCCTGAAAACGGGCGCGGATGCTTACCAAATGCCGGAGAAAGCAGCTGTTCCAGTTTATTTGGAAGATTCATTCCAATCCTACGGGTTTATCGGCAGCCGGGTGAAGCCGCGTTTGAAAAAAACGCCCGTGGTGGCCGTGCAGCGCATGGGCGAAGGGCAGGTGGTGTTTTTTGTGGACAATCCCCTGTTCCGCAGTTTTTGGGAGCAGGGCAAAATGCTTTTTGCGAACGCGATTTTCTTTTGAAATCGTTCGCTCGCTCGCAAGCAGCGTTCACCAGTTTTACAGCATGATTCAGAAAATGGCTTGGAGTACTCCTAACCTCCAAGCCATTTTTGTTGCTGAAAAAAAATTGTGGATGGGTATGAAATGGGCTTCCCTTTGTTTTGTCTGCTGCTTTTCTGTTGGCTTTTTAAAGGCTCAAACGGGCGAGTGGCGCATCGCGGGCCGTGTGTTCGGCGAACTCGGCGAGGCATTGCCGGGCGCTACCGTTGTTGCCGACGAAATGGCGCAAGCAGTGACCGACACGACGGGATTTTTCGACCTGCGGCTGCGTGAACGGCCAAAGGTGCTCACAGTGCGGCACGTCGGCCATTTTCCCCAACGGATGCGCCTTGACACGGTGATTTTTTTGGGAAAAACCGCCCGGCTCCAATTTTTTCTTGTCTCCAACGCCGTTTCGCTGCCCGAAGTCGCTATTGCTGGAAAACCCGTCGAGACGCTTTTTCAGGAGAATTTTCAAACGAATTTGTTGGACTACGCTTTTGCTGGAAAAGATTTGCTCTTGTTGGTGCGCGAGGGTAAAAAACACTTTCTCCGCCTCGCCAACGACGTGGGCCGAACGCTCGCCGAAATGCGCCTTCCGGCGGGGCATTTTACTCAAGTACACCAAAGTTGCACGGGCGATTTTCATGTTGTGGGCGACACTTGGGCATGGGAGGTAGCGCTGAACAGCCAGCAAATTGACACATTGCCGCGCTATCCGGCAGCCCGTTTCCACGAACTCGTGAACCCTTGCGTGCTGATTCACAATGATTTTTATTTTTTTCGGGAAACGGGCCCTTTCCGACAATCGGTGCGCTACGTTTACTTTGACCGCAATAAACAGCGCCGTTTGCTGGCTTACATCCGCGACGAAAAGGCGGAGGAGCAACTGGCGCGGCGCTACCGCGAAATCCTGTTTGCGTATATGCTGACCATCCCCGATGTGGATCGCGACGATATTTTGTCGGGGAAAAATCCGCTGGGCAATTCGGCACAGGCGCTCCGCCCAGAAAACCTGACCAAAATGGCCGAGACGAACGCATTAGTGGCATCTATCGTTTTTTTTACCGTGCTGGCCGCCGATTCGGTGTACGCGCCGCTATTCAAAATTAGCGACCAAATTTGCATATTTGACCATGTGAACGATGTGATGCTGCGGTTCGACTTGGAGTCGAATGACGATTCTTCCGTAAAAGTCAACTATCACCGCGCAGCCGGTTGGCGCAAGGAGATGATTCTGGATTTGGCGCTCAACCGGGTCTATGGGCGTTTTTCAGAAAAAAATGGCGGCCTGGTTTTGAAGGAAATAGACATAACGGACGGCAGCGTCCGCAAAGAATACGCGCCCGAGATAGCGCCTTATCTGGCCGAGAATTTTCAGATGCGCAATGGCTATTTGTACTTCATTGGCCAGCCGAGTGTGAATGTGCCAAACCGGCATCTGTACAAAATCAATTTGTTCAAATTTGGGAGATAGACTTTAGGAACTCACCCTTTTTGGAAACGTGAGCGTAAAAGTGCTTCCTTTTCCCGGTTCGCTCTTCACGTCCACCAGCCCTTTATGGGCGGTCATGATGGCTTTCACGTAACTCAAGCCGAGGCCGAAACCTTTCACATCGTGGAGGTTGCCCGTGTGGACGCGGTAAAACTTGTCGAAGATGTGCTTTCGAGTCTCCTTGCTGATACCGATGCCCTTGTCAGTCACGGCGATTTCGACACCCATCGGTACGTCGCGCGTGCTGATGGTGATGTCGGGTTTTTCCGGGCTGTACTTATTTGCGTTGTCGAGCAGGTTGTGGATAATGCTGGCGATGTGCGTGGCGTCACCTTCGATTACGGGTTTTAGAGCTTGCAAATCCGTGCGCAAGGTACCCTCCCGTTTTTCCACTTGCAGGCTGAAATTGTCCACCGCCTGCTGGATGACCTCGTGCAGGTTGAGGTCGTCGAGGCTGAGTTGGAAGTCTTTTTTGTCAATCATCGCCATTTGCAGCACCCGTTCCACTTGGCTGTTCATGCGGCGGTTTTCCTGCCGGATGATGTCCACGAAACGTTTGATTTTGTCCGGGTGGCTCATAATCATGGGGCTGCCAATGCTGTCGGCGGCGAGGCTGATGGTGGCAATCGGCGTTTTGAACTCGTGGGTCATGTTGTTGATAAAGTCGTTCTTCATCTCCGACAATTTTTTTTGCCGGATAATGACCTGAATCGTGTACCAAAAACAAAACAGGATGATACCGGTGAACAAGACAGAAAGCAGGAGCGTCTGCAAGACGGAGCCAATCACGAGGCGGGTGCGGTTGGGGAAATAGAGCGACAGGTAGCCGGGCGACTCCATATCCTGCGTGAACAGCGCGACCCTGTATGGCGAATTGTAGAGCGTTGGCGCACCGCCGTGCGTGATTTGCGGCCCACTTTCTTCCACCACAAAGTGGTCGTTCACAATGACATAGCTGTTGCGTTCTTTGGAATAAACACCGTATTGGTACTCCGTCAAGATGCCCCGTCCGCTGATTTCTTCCTGAATAGATTGCGCCAACAAATCGAGCGGGACACGCTCGGCCAACGGCTTTGAGTCAAGCAGTTGCGTCACCTTCATGTACTCCCACATCGTGATGTTGTCCTCAAACGTGCCACTTTCACTCACCGGGCTGGGCAAGTTGTTGGAATCGCCGAGCCGCAGCGAAGCATAGCCGTTTTCGAGCAGTTGCGCCGTGCGCTGTGGATTGCCCGCTTCACCTTTTGATTGGTTCATAGCCTCCAAAACCGACACAGTTTCAAGGTATTGCAGTTTGCCGGCTACCTTATTGAGCGCGGCATACACGTTTTTGTCAAATTGCTCTTCGTTGAGCCGGATATTCCAGTCAATCCAGTAAATCTGCAAACAAATAATCCCGACAAGGGCGACGGTCATCAGGCCGATGATAAGGCGGATACGCTGGGCGTTCATGTGTGAGCGATGTGAGAGCGGTGAGAGGGGTAAGATTGCGCGGTATGCGGGTTTTAAATTGCAAATTTCAAAAAATTAACGCTGCTAAGGGGCAAAAGTATGTGGCCGGGTTGGGCTTCCCGCCTGTTTTAACCTCGACTTAACGGTAGCATCTCTCACAAACTCTCACATTCTCACCCTCTCACCTTTCTCACCCTCTCACTACTTTTGCCCCGTGAATTGGAAAACCGCTCTCGAAGGCTTCCGTGCCTATATGTTGCTCGAACGCTCGCTCAGCGCAAACACCATCGAGGCGTACCTGAACGACGTGCAAAAGTTTGTTCGATATCTTGAAATCGAAAAATTGGAAACACCGCCGTTGGCCGTTCGGCAAGAAAATTTAGAAAAATTCGTGCTGTGGGTCAATAAATTAGGTCTGGAGGCCAACAGCCAAGCTCGGATGGTTTCGGGACTTCGGGCGTTTTACAAATTCCTGCTCGTGGAAGATTTGCTGGACGACGACCCCACCGAAATGTTGGAAGGCCCGCGTCTCCGGCGCAAAATGCCCGAAGTGTTGTCCACCCACGAAATACAGGCCATGCTTTCCATCATTGACCTCTCGGAGCCGCAGGGCGTGCGCAACCGCGCCATCATCGAGACCCTCTACGCCTGCGGGCTGCGCGCCAGCGAACTGGTCAACCTGAAAATCACCGGCCTTTTCCTCGATGCGGGTTTTGTAAAAATTCTGGGAAAAAACAACAAAGAGCGGCTCGTGCCCATCGGCGGCGAGGCGGTGAAATACCTCACCATGTACATCGAGTACGTCCGCAGCAAATTGAAAAACATCAAAACTGGGCAAGAAAACTTTGTTTTTCTCAACAACCGTGGCCATCACCTCACCCGCGTCATGGTGTTTCTCATTGTCAAACAAATCGCCGAAAAAGCGGGCGTGACGAAAAACATCAGCCCGCATACCTTCCGCCATTCGTTCGCAACCCACCTCGTGGAAGGTGGTGCCGATCTCAAAGCCGTGCAGGATATGCTCGGCCACGAGAGCATCACGACGACCGAAATCTACACCCATTTGGACACGGAATACCTGAAAGAGACCATTTACCTTTTTCACCCCAGGCTCAAGATGTGAGAAGTGAGGAGTGAGGGGTGAGGAGTGAGGAGTGAGGAGTGAGGGCATTTTAAAAATCAAAATTCAATCTCCAGCCCATCATAAGCCAACGCTACGCCGGGCGGCAATTGCGGCCCTATTTCGCTCGCCAACCCCATTTGATGGCTGACGTGCGTGAGCCAGGCGCGTTCGGGCGCAAGGCCGGCCACAAAAGCCAGCGCCTCCCGCAAGTTCATGTGCATCGGGTGCGGCGAATGGTGCAGAGCACTGGTTATCAAGTATTTCGTCCCCGCGATTTTTTCTTTTTCTGCGTCAGAGACAGATTTTATATCGGTCAAGTACGTCAAGTCGCCGACGCGAAAACCCAAAATCGGCATACTCCCGTGCATGATTTCTACTGGCTGAACGTGCATATCGCCAAAAATCAAAGGCGTGTCTTTTTCGATGTGGACAAGTTCGAGGCGCGGCGCACCAGGTATCGGCTCACCAAACACATATTCAAAACGGCGGCGCACCTGCTCGGCCACCCGCGGCAGGGCATACACCGACATCGGGCGACCAGAGCGAAAATTGAACGGGCGCACATCATCCAGCCCAATCACGTGGTCGTTGTGCTCGTGGGTGAGCAGCACAGCATCCACATGGCGCACCTCGGCGCGCAGCATTTGCTGGCGCAAATCTGGGCCAGAGTCAATGAGAATGTTCGTGCGGCCCGAGGTCAACAGCGCAGAAGAGCGCAGCCGGTTGTCGCGCGGGTCGAGCGAACTGCATACTTGACAGCCGCACCCGATGATGGGAACGCCTTGAGAAGTGCCGGTGCCGAGGAGTGTGAGTTTCAAATTTGTATTTGGCTTGCTGGCGCAAACATCCGAAAAATCGTCGCCGCGCCATTCATCAAATCACGGAACCTGTACCGTCGAAATGATTTTTGCGACCGCAAAAAAGTGATTTTCAGCACGATACCGCCAATCCGGTATTTTGTCGGGTATGTGACAAGAGGTGAAAACTTTTTCTAAAATTTAAACTTGCACCCCTCAATGCTGCGTTTCTTTCGCCATTCCACCATTCATTCATCAACCGATTTTTTCCCGCCATTATGACAAACTATTTTAGGTTAATCGAACCTTACCTATTTGGAAACCTGAGCGCCGAAGAACAATTGGCATTTGAACGACAACTCACCCGCAACCCCGCTTTGGCCAACGAACTCACCATGCGTTTCTCGCTCGTGCGTGTACTGTTCGCCAACCCGGAACACCCCTTCCGCGCCACCTTCAATTCTTTCCAAAAACGACCTTTGTCGGTGCGTACCGGGCTGCCCGCTTGGATGTGGCACGCCTGCGTAATCGCCATGTTGTCAGGGCTGTTTTTGGGCAACGCCCTCTGATATAACATCCCGACTGCAGAAACTGAACCTTATTGATTATCCGCCCGGAGCAACAGTCTCCGGGCGGATTTTTTTGTGCCTTTATTATCCGCCCTTTTTGAGATGCGCTAAATTTGTCAGCGCAAAACCTACCTCAGTGTACTCATCTAAAATTATTTTTTTAAAATTTTTCTCGAAAAAAGTTTTTTTAAACACATTTTGTTTATTTTTGTCTCCGTTTTGACTCAAAACATTTTAACGCCTGAGTAAGAACTTGCTCACTAAATTATTGGCAACCAATAAAATGCTCTCACATCTCTCACCTTCTCACCCTCTCACAACCCATGGCAGACGATAGAGAAAATAAACTCAAGACCCTCCAAGCCACCATTGACCGCCTCGACAAAACTTATGGCAAAGGCACCATCATGCGCCTCGGCGACAAACAAGCCGTCGAAGTGGATGTGATTCCTACCGGCTCGCTCGGCCTCGACATCGCGCTCGGCTGCTACGGCGTGCCCAAAGGCCGTATCATCGAAATCTATGGCCCCGAGTCTTCCGGCAAAACCACCCTCGCCATCCACATGGTGGCCGAATGTCAGAAAAGAGGCGGCATCGCAGCCATCGTGGATGCCGAACACGCCTTCGACCGCTTCTACGCCGAAGCCCTCGGCGTGGACGTGAACAACCTGCTCATCAGCCAGCCCGACAACGGCGAACAGGCGCTCGAAATCACCGAAAACCTCATCCGCTCTGGCGCGGTGGACATCCTCGTGGTGGACTCGGTGGCTGCCCTCGTGCCGCGCGCCGAAATCGAAGGCGAAATGGGCGACTCTAAAATGGGCCTCCAAGCCCGCCTCATGAGCCAAGCCATGCGCAAACTCACAGCCAACATCGGCCGTACCGGCTGTTGCTGCATCTTTATCAACCAATTGCGCGAAAAGATCGGTGTCATGTTCGGCAATCCCGAGACGACCACTGGCGGTAACGCCCTAAAATTCTACGCCTCCGTGCGCCTCGACATCCGCAAAAGCGGCGCGGCCATGAAGGACAAAGAAGGCAACGTGATAGGCAACCAAGTGAAGGTGAAAGTGGTGAAAAACAAACTCGCCCCACCCTTCCGCATCGCACAATTCGACATCATTTTTGGCGAGGGCATTTCTAAAATCGGCGAAATCATAGACCTCGGCTCCGATTTTGACATCATCCAGAAAAGCGGCGCGTGGTACAGTTACAACGGCGCCAAAATCGCGCAGGGGCGCGATGCGGCCAAGCAATTTTTGCACGACAACCCCGAAGTCGCGCTCGAAATCGAGCAGAAAATAAAAGAAAGAGCTGCCAGCGGCCCCGTAAAACAAGCCGCAGCTGCAGCGGTGGTAGCGATAGGAGATGATGGAGACGACGATTTTTGAACCACTCGCTGAGAAACTGTTTCACATAGCAAGTGGAGGTTCGACCCGAAGTCGAACCTCCACTCTTTTTTTGTGCTTACCTTCGCCGCTCTCATTCGCCGAAGTTTTAACAAGGGCGAACCTTAAACTTTACCCGCGACATCGCCGTGAATTTCCTTACGCTCGAAAACGTCACCAAAAGCTACGGCGAAAAGGTGCTGTTCCAAAATATCAGCCTGCACATTGACAAAGGCCAAAAAATCGGACTCATCGCCAAAAACGGCACAGGCAAAACCACACTCATGCGCGTCATCGCCGGGCGCGAAGGCTCCGAAGGCGAGCAGGCCAAAATCATCCTCCGAAAAGGTATCCGTATCGGCTGGCTCGACCAAGAGCCACATTTCCACCCGGAATTGGACGTGCTCAGCGCGGTGCTCGACCCCTCCAACCCGCTCGTGCGCGTGGTGGAGCAATACGAACACGCCCTCACCCACCCGGAAAAAACAGCCGAATTGCAGGAAGCCATCGCCCTTATGGATTTGAACAACGCTTGGACCTTCGAGGCGAAGGTGAAGGAAACACTGTTCCGATTCCGCATGGAGAATTTTGAGCAGAAAGTAAAAACCCTCTCCGGCGGACAGCAAAAGCGGTTGGCGCTGGTCAAAATCTTGTTGGAAGAGCCCGATTTCCTCATCCTCGACGAACCGACCAACCACTTGGACGTGGAGATGATCGAATGGCTCGAAGAGTATTTGCAACAGCCGGGCATCACGTTGTTCATGGTGACGCACGACCGCTATTTTCTTGAAAACGTGTGCGATAGCATCATCGAACTGGAAGGTGGGCAACTGCGCCGCTACTCTGGCTCTTACTCGGATTATTTGGAAAAAAAGGCTCTGCGCGAGGAAGTGGAAAGCACGACCTACGAACGGCAAAACAAATTGCTCAAAAACGAACTCGAATGGGTGCGCCGCTCGCCCCAAGCCCGTACCACCAAAGCCAAAGCCCGCGTGGATGCTTATTTCGGGCGCAAAGAAGCCAACGACGCGCTGAAAAAGAGAACCGACGAGATGAGCCTCGCCATCAAGGAAAACTGGATGGGCAGCAAGGTGGTGGAGTTGCACAACATCAGCAAGTCGTTTGGGGAAAAGAAGATTTTGGAGAATTTCACTTACAAATTCAAACGACGCGAGCGCGTGGGCATCGTCGGGCAGAATGGATCCGGCAAATCCACTTTTTTGCAAATCATCACCGGCGCACTGCCGCCCGACACGGGCAAAGTAGTCATAGGCGACACGATTATTTTCGGCCATTACCGGCAGGAGGGCATCCAACTCGCTGAAGACAAGCGCGTTATTGATGCCGTGCGCGACATCGCCGAGGTCATCCCGCTCGAAAAAGGCAAGGAACTTTCGGCAGCCCAACTGCTCGAACGTTTCCTTTTCACCCGCCCGCAGCAGCAGGTGTATGTCAGCCAACTCAGCGGGGGCGAACGCCGCCGCCTCTACCTGCTCACGGTGCTGATGAAAAACCCCAACTTCCTCATCCTCGACGAGCCGACCAACGATTTGGACGTGCTGACGCTCCAAGTGTTGGAGGATTTTCTCGAAGACTACCCCGGCTGCCTCGTGGTGGTGACGCACGACCGCTATTTCATGGACAGGCTGGTGGATCACCTTTTTGTGTTTGAAGGAAATGGAAAAATCAAAGATTTCAACGGAACCTACGCGGAATATCGGGCGCAAAAACGCACTGAGCCAGTGGACAATGGCAGTCGGCAGTCGGCAGCAGTATCGCCCTCCACTCCGAAACCCCAATCTTCGTCCCTCACCAGCACCGAGCGCAACGAGATGAAAAAACTCGAAAAAGAAATGGCGACTTTGGAGCGACGGAAAAAGGAAATCATGGAGCGGTTCAATGCCGCCGATTTGGGCGCCGAGGAGGCTGGCAAACTTTCTGCAGAGCTGGGAAAATTGCAGGATGATTTGGATGGGAAGGAAATGCGATGGCTGGAACTTTCAGAAAAATGAAATAAAAGGTTTATTTTTGAAGCCTAAATCGGCTTCGCTATGAAAGCAAAAACACGCGCCTGCACAGCCTTTTTTCAATTGCTGGCAATGTCCCTTTTCGCCCAGCCCGACCTCTCCGCCATAGATGCCTACGCCTGCGCCCTCCCTTTTCGCGGCGAAAATGACATCATCCGCATCACCGATTCGCTCACAGGCAGGTGTGATACTGATTTGGAAAAAGGCCGTGCCATTTTTGTCTGGATAACCGAACACATCAGTTACGACTGCGGCAGGCAAAACCGCGTCGAGGTCGAGCCGGATGAAGCCCTCCACCCGCTCTATTACACCCAACAACAGGTGGAACTCATCCTGAAAACGCGCCGCACCCGGTGTGACGGCTTTTCTTTTTTATTCAAAATCATGTGCAGGCTCGCGGGCGTTTATGCCACCACGGTGGAGGGGTATGCAAAATTTGACGGGAGAAAAGTGGACGCTGCCACCGTGGAGCCGAATCACGCATGGAATGCCGTGTGCTACGACGGCAATTGGCACGAAACCGATTTGACCGCCGCAACCGGGCAATGCGCCAACGGGCAATTCCACCGCGAGCGCCGCGAAGCGTTTTTCCAAATGGGCGAAAAATTGCTCGAACGCCTCTACATCCCTATTTGGGACAACCGCCGCACCGACAATTCGGGAAGAATTATTTTGAAATTCTAACCCGTCTCCTCTTCCGCCATTTTCATAAAAAATAGCGTGTAAAACAGGTAAAACGCCACGCCCATGGCGGTCTCAATCGTATATTCCACCAGAAACGAGGCAAGTACCAAAATTTGGAAAACCACAAACAGGTAAAAATGCCGAGACCGCCCAACGAAAACCGGCGCGAAAAAAGCCGTCAGGCTGAACGCCAAACCCAACAATCCGGTGCCGGCAAGTATGTAGAGAAACTGGTTGTGGGGCAACTTTGGAGCCTCGGTGTAGCCGGGGTAACGCTCGCCCACTACACGCCGCACCTCCGCCGGCAAATCGCCCGCACCCACGCCAAGCACGGGATTTTCCTGCCAAAGTTGCCAGCCCGCATGGAGCGAAATCCAGCGTTCGGAGTCGGAATAAGTGTTGCCCACATCTTGCCGGTATTGCTGCCAATCCCAGAGCATATATTGCACGCGCATACGGAAACTTGGTATCGCGCTGACGGCAACGATGGGCAATATCCCAATGATTATCAACGCGATAAGCCCGATGCCCCAACGCCGTGTGCGCCACACAAACCGGACGATGCTGAACAGCAAAGCCGCGTACAATCCTATAATGCCGCTGCGCACGGACAAAATATGAATGAACAAAAACAGAAAAATCACTGCTGCGCCAAGTGCTTTTCGTTCCCAACGCCAGCGTCCATAAAAACCCTTCATCCAGAGCCAGCCGCCAGCCAAAATGCCCGTTGCCAAAATGAGGCTGAACCGGATATGATTGCGCGGCACGGGTATAGATTGGCCGCGCCCGATACCCACCATGATGTCGTCGAAATGCATCGCGAAGTTGACAGAGGCACCGATGCAAATGACCGTCAGCGCCCACACCAGCACATAAAGCACAAGTTGCATCTGGCGCTGCGTCAGGCGGGGCAAGTTGGCGAAAGCCCAGGGCAGCACGAGAAACGGGATGCGTACCCGTACCCTTTCCAACCAATAACCATGGTCGGCTGACCAAAAAAAACTCAACGCAGGTACGAGGAGGAGGAGCAACAAGAGCGCGAGTGGCGGTTGGCGAAAAAGATTGCGGAAAGATTCGATCAATATTTTCAGCCAAGTCCCGGCGCGGCGCAACTCGTCGGCGCGGTGACCAAGGGATTGGTTCCAAAAAGCCGCCGCCACCAATCCCCACATACTGATGGAGAGCAAAAAAGGCGACACCATCATGCTCACCGCCAACAGGCAGGCGAAAAAAATGGTGAACATTTGGAGGGCATTTTGGCCACTCTTTACCTGTTCGTCGCTATTCATCAAATTGATTTTCAAAAACTTGTTTTGGATTTTTTCTTTGCGGCGCAAATATTTCTCCCACATACCGCACTCCCAACTCGCGGAAAAAATGTGGGCAAAGATAGGTCGGCGAGCCAATGTGCCAAACGCGCATTGAGTGCCGCTCGTCCGTTGTTCCGGCGCGGTCATCCAAAAAGGCCGCAACTTGAAAAGCCCGCTCCGGGCGTTTCATCGAACTTCCCTACTTTTGTTGCGTTCTATTCAAATAAAACATGAAACGTTACCTACCAAATTGCTGCTTTGTATTGTTGGCCGCGGTTTTCTTCGCTTGTAGCGGCCAAACGCCGGACAATTCGGACGTTCCTTCGCTCAGCCCCGAACGGCCCGCTCCCGCCGCCACCGTATCCGAACCCATGCCTTTGCCCAAATCTGGCGCGGGCAATTTCGAAAGCCTGATAGCCGATTACGAGAGCAAAGACCGGGGCATCTGGCAAAAACCCGAATTGGTGATTGCCCAATTGGGCGATTTGAGCGGGAAAACGGTGGCCGATATCGGCGCTGGCACGGGCTACTTCACTTTCCGAATGGTGCCAAAAGCTGAAAAAGTCATCGGCATTGATATTGACCAACGTTTTATCAACTTTCTCGACAGCGTGAAAGTGCGGCTGCCCGTACAATACCGCGAACGCTTCGAGAGCCGTTTGGCAAAACCCGACGACCCGCTCCTTCGCCCCGGCGAGGCCGATGTGGTGGTGGTGGTCAATACTTACGGCTACATCCAAAACCGCATCCAATACCTGAAAACACTTTCCAAAGGAATGTCGCCGGGCGCACAATTGCTCATCATAGATTTTAAGAAAAACAACCTGCCTATCGGCCCGCCCGATGAATACAAAGTGGCGCTCGGCCAAGTGGAAAAAGAGCTGGTCACCGCTGGTTTCGGTATCGAGAAAATTGATAAAGACGCACTCGACTATCAGTACATCGTGTTAGCGTTCAAGCCTTTAAAAACAAAAACAGAAAGCGGAAATTAAACTGCCGCTAACTCTTGCTCACTGCCTACTGCAAACTGCCTACTGCTTACCGATATGCGTGGTTCTCTTAAACTTTTTACTTGGTTTGGCATCCCCGTCCACATGCACTGGACGTTCGGGCTGATTTTCGTGTACGCGATTTGGATTGGTTACGACAACAACCTCGACGTGAGCGGCACCCTTTGGCTGATGGGCTTTTTCATCGCCTTGTTTTTGTGCGTGTTGCTCCATGAATATGGCCACTCGCTCACGGCCCGCCGCTATGGTGTGGAGACCAAAGATATCATCCTGACCCCTATCGGCGGCATCGCCCGGCTGGAGCGGATGCCCGAAAAACCCATACAAGAATTCCTCGTCGCTATCGCCGGGCCTTTGGTCAATGTGGCCATTGCCATCATTTTGTTCGGTGCGAGCATGCTGATTTTCACCGGCGAGCGCTGGGAATTGTTCCAATGGTTTTTGCAAAACCAACTCACCTTCTCCGGCGGCGAAGAGACGGGCGAGGTCATGGAAGAATCGGGCATCGGGATGTCGAGCCTCCTGTTTTACCTGCCGGTGCTGGTGGCGACGAACATTGGCTTGGTGGTTTTTAACATGATTCCGGCATTCCCGATGGACGGCGGGCGCATTTTTCGTTCGTTGCTCGCCATGCGGATTGGCAGGGTGCAGGCCACCAAATGGGCATCGTGGCTGGGACAGGCCATTGCCGTTTTTTTCATCCTGTTCGGTCTTTGGCAAAATGCTTTTACGCTGGCGATTATCGGTTTTTTCGTCTTCACCACTGCCCGCTCGGAAAACACCATGGTGCAGCTCGACGACTTGCTCCGCCGTTTCAAAGCCAGCGATTTGATGCGCCCACAATTCACGCGGTTGAATATTTCAGATTGGATGCAAACGCCGATTGAGCTGATAAAGCAGGGTTTGGAACGGCACTTCCTCGTGTTCGATATGTCCGACCGATTGGTGGGCGCATTGGACGAAGACGCCATCGTGGCGGCTATGAAAAAGCACGACACGAGCGCCGAAGTGGGCAGATACATCCAGCGCGTGGAGGTGGTGCGCCCCGACGAATCGCTCCAATATATCTTTTACCTGCTGCGCCAACGCGGCGACTCCATCATCGGCGTGGGAGACGAGACCGTTGGTTTGGTCGGCGTGATTGACGACACGGGGTTGCAGCATTTTTTGCGCTTGCAAGCAGGTGCTGTCCGCTGAGTGTTTGATTCTGTTATTTCCCTTTTTTTATTTCCAAAAAATGAAAGTCGAACTCTGGGCCATCGGCAAAACATCAGAGAAATATCTGGAAACAGGCATCGAAATCTTCGAAAAACGGCTGAAAAACTACCTACCGTTTGCCTTCACGGTGCTGCCCGATGTGAAACTGAAAACGACCGACGGGGCAAAACTCAAATTGGAAGAAGGCAAGATGTTGCTCGCCAAACTCAACCCCGATGACTATCTCGTGCTGCTCGACGAGCGCGGGCAAACGTTTACTTCTGTCGAATTGTCTCGCTGGCTCGAACGCCGCTTGGCGGCCTCGAACAGGCGTTTGGTTTTTTTGATTGGCGGTGCTTTTGGATTTTCGCCCGATGTTTACGCCCGCACCAACGAACAAATCGCACTTTCCCAACTGACTTTCAGCCACCAGATGGTGCGCCTTTTTTTCCTCGAACAACTCTACCGCGCTATGACGATTTTGAAAAACGAGCCGTATCATAATGGGTGAGAGGGGTGAGAGGGGCGAGAGAAGTGAGAGAGTTAGAGGGCGAGAATATTGATTATCAACACAAATCAACAAATACCCAAATCAACAGCGTATGACAATCACCTACATCATTATCGGCTTCACCTGCCTTATCTCTTTTATGGCGTTCAACAACCAAGAGTTGTTCGTGAAGATGAAACATTGGCCTTACCAAGAAGCGCGGCGCGGCGAATATTACCGCTGGCTCACGAGCGGTTTTTTGCACGGCGACCCGATGCATTTGATTTTCAACATGCTGACGCTGTTTTTCTTCGGCAAATATGTGGAGTCCTTTTTCCAGTATTTGTTCCCCGAATTCGGCTCTACACTGTATCTCGTTTTTTATTTAGCAGCCATCGTGGCGGCATCGTCAGCGACTTACATGAAATACAAAGACACCTCGAGTTTTGCCAGCATCGGGGCATCGGGCGCGGTGGCGGCGGTGTTGTTCGCGTCCATTTTGCTCGACCCCACCATCGGGATTATGATGTTTTTTATCCCAATCCCGATTCCGGGGTTCATTTTCGGGGTGCTGTATCTGTGGTACAGCTCGTATGCGGCACGGCGCGGCGGCGACAATATTGACCATCTGGCGCATTTTTTCGGGGCGGTGTTTGGCTTCTTTTTCCCGCTTCTTTT